>JASHTF010000337.1 GCA_030040715.1 Gammaproteobacteria bacterium
GGCCGCCTCAAGCGGGAGGAGCTGGCACGCTACGCCTCGCCCGCAGCCCTGGCCGCCATGCGCGCGGTCAAGCGGGCGCTCGATCCCAACGGCATCATGAATCCGGGCAAGGTGCTGTAGCCGCTTGGGCGCCGCTGCCGCGCGCGCGCGCGCCGGGCCGGCCCGCGCGCGAACCGTGGCCGAACCGCGCGCGCCGGGACTACCCTTCTGACCACCCCCCCCCCGATCAGGGACGCTCGCCGGTATCGTCGGCGCCGATCAGGCGCATCAATCCTTCCTGCGCCGTGCTCGCGATCAGCCTGCCATCGCGCGCGAAGATGCTGCCGCGCGCAAATCCTCGGCTGCCGGAGGCGCTGGGACTGTCCATGGCGTACAGGAACCACTCGTCGACACGTACCGGCGCGTGAAACCACATTGCGTGATCGATGCTGGCCATCTGGCGGCGGCCGGTCGCAAATAACGCCCGGTGTGGCAGCGTGGCGGTGCTGAGCAAATGAAAATCAGACACGTAAGCGAGCAGACACCGATGCAGCGCATCGTCCGGCGGCAGTCGATCGACCGTGCGGATCCAGAAGTATTGCAGTGCCGGCGCCGCGGGGGCGGGCATGCTCGCGGCCGAGGACGCCAGCGACAGCGTTGCCGGATCGATGCGCCGGAATTCGAACGGTCGCTCGTGGCGAAAGTACTGCCGCAGCTTGTCCGGTAGCTGCTCGAGCACGGGGGCGGTCGGCGTCGCTTCGTCTGCGATCTCTTCAGGCGGGGGCACCGGCGGCATCGGCAGCTGGTGCTCGACCCCGCTTTGCAGCAGTTGAAACGAGGCCGCCATGTGAAAGATCTGCGCGCCGTATTGGATCGCAGTGATGCGCCGGCTGCTGAAACTGTGGCCGTCGCGGCTACGGTCCACGAAGTAGACGATCGGCGCCGTGAAATCTCCCCGCTTTAGAAAGTAGGCATGCAGCGAGTGCACGAAGCGCTGCTGCTCGACAGTCGCGTACGCCGCGCGCAGCGCCTGACCCAGCACTTGGCCGCCGAACACCTGTGGCGCGCCGATGTCGCGGCTCGCGCCGCGAAACAGATCGTTCTCGAGTCGCTCGAGCTCGAGCAGATTCAACAGCGCGGCGAGCCGCGCGTCCATCAGGCGGCCACGACTCCGAGCCGCTTCTGCATCACCGGGCTGGTGGTGGTGTACTGCAGGAACTGCTTCTTGGCCGGATAAAGATGGTGTTGGATCGCGAATGCCGCCAGCGTCGCCTCGTGGAAGCCGGACAGGATCAGCTTCTTCTTTCCCGGGTAGCTGTTGATGTCGCCGATCGCGAACACGCCGGCAATGTTGGTCTGAAACTTCTCCGTGTCGACCCTGATGGTACGCTTGTCGAGCTCGAGACCCCATTCGCCGATCGGGCCGAGCTTGGGCGCGAGGCCGAAAAACACCAGCAAATGCTCGGCATCGAGCAGCTGCAGGTCACCGCCCGCGGCCTTCACCCGCACGCCCTTGAGCGCACCAGCCTCGCTGTGCAGTGACTGCGCCAGGCCCTCGATAAAGCGCAGCTTGCCCTCGGCGGCGAGCTGATGGACGCGCGCGGACGAGGCCGGCGCGCCGCGAAACTCGGCGCGGCGATGCACCAGCGCAATGCTGCTCGCCTTCGGGGCCAGATCGAGCGTCCAGTCGAGCGCCGAGTCACCGCCGCCAAAGATCACCAGCTTGCGGTTATGGAAGTCGGCCGCGCTCTTGACGCGGTAGTGGATCTGCGAGCCTTCGAACTGATCGGCACCCTCGAGCGCGAGTCGGCGCGGCTGAAACGAGCCGACGCCGGCGGCGATCACGACCGCGCCGGCATCGAAGATGGTGCCGCCGCTGGTACGCAGGTGAAAGCGGCCGTCGTCCCGGCGCTTGAGCTCGAGCACTTCCTCACCGAGGTGAAATTCGGCGCCGAACGGCTTGATCTGCTGCAGCAGCCGATCGACCAGCTCCTGGGCGCCACAGACCGGCAGTGCCGGAATATCGTAGATCGGCTTGTCGGGATAGAGCTCGGTGCATTGCCCGCCCGGCTGGCGCAGCGAGTCGATGATGTGGGCCTTGATCCCCAGCAGACCGAGTTCAAATACCTGAAACAACCCGGTGGGGCCGGCCCCGATGATGGCCACCTCGGTGCTGACCGCCGCGGTACGGACATCTTCGCCACGGGTTACTTCGGTACTAACGCTCTGATCGGTCACGCGAACCTGCCACTTGAACTCATGAAGGCGCGCGATTCTAGCGATGCCGCTCGCGCGTGGGCAAACCAAAAGGGTATTGAGCTTATGTATTTGCCTTATAGCTCAAGGCGTTCCATACCCGCGCCGGCGCCGTCGACTGATTCCGCCGACTCACTTGGAAGAGCCGGCAGCGGCCGGCGACGAGGACGGCGATCCCGCCGGTATGGTCAAGGTGTTCAAGTCATCGGGAGTCGAGGGCGTGTGGCCGCTCCACTGAATTCCATTGAGCGTGAACACATAAAGCGTAACGGCCAGTGCGTCCTGCACCGACAGCGTGCCGGGGTCATTCTGCGGCATGGTGCTGATGATGCGACTGTAGAGCAGACGCGCGCGCTTGCCAGCCCAGTTGCCCTGAAATTGAGCGCCGATCAAGGCAGGAGCGTGGACGCCTCCGCCGAGCTGCGCGCCGTGACAGCTGGCGCAGTGCGCCGCATATTCGGCCGCGCCCGGCTTGGGCTGCGGCGCCGACTGTGGGCTCGTCTCCGCCGCCGCCGGCTGAGCAGCGACCGACATCCACGGCGCACTCGCCACCAGCAGCGCGACGATCGCAAGGCGCGCATTCATCATTGCTTCAAGCCAAGCGCGACCCAGGCGCTGCCGTAGTCACTGCCGCCGATCGGTACCACGATGAACTGCTTGCCGTTGACCTCATAACTGATCGGACCGCCGGTCGTGCCTGCGGGAAGCGTCGTCTCCCACAGCTTCGCACCCGTGGCCTTGTCGTACGCGAACAGATGCGCCGGCCCGCTGATCCCCGCGCGACCCATCACTGAGTTGCTGCTTTCGCCCAGGAACAGCAGCGTCTTGGTCACCAGCGGCGCCGGCCGACCGATCGTTCCCAGCGAGGGTAAATCCAACGACTTCAGAGCTGCGTCGTTGCGCGGCCCATCGCCGTTCGCGATGGTCCATAACTTGGTACCCGTGTTCAGATCGAGCGCAGTCACCCGCCCGTAAGGCGGCTTGAGCAACGGCAACCCCTCGGGCCCGGGCCCGTAGGCGGGGCGTTGCATCTCGGCGGCGCGATAATTGCGCGGCTCGGCAAATCCGTACAGGGCCTTTCCGGGGCCACGCTCATCGGGTGGTGCCGCCTGCAGCCCGTAGATGCCGGGAAGACTCATCGAGACCGCATAGTAGATACCGGTGTCGGGGTCGAAGGAGCCGGTATTCCAGTTTCCGGACCCCCAGCCCCCGGGCATCTGCAGCGTTCCCTTCTTGCCGGTGGCCGGATCGTCGGCCAGTGAGGGCGGCGTGAAGACCGGCCCCGTCACATAGGCCTGCATGAACTTGAGCGCCTCGGCGTGCAGTGCCGGCGTGAAGTTGATCAGGTCATCCTCGGAGATGCCCTGTTGGTCGAAGGCCGGGGGCTTCGTGGGGATGGGCTGCGTGGGCGACACCTCCTCCCCCGGCAGGATGCCCTTCGGCACCGGCCGCTCGACGATCGGCCACACCGGCTTGCCGGTCCTGCGATCGAACACGTACAGGTATCCTGACTTGTTGGCCTGCATGACCGCGTGGATCCGCTTGCCACCAACCGTAATATCTCCCAGCACCGGTGCCACGGAGTTGTCGTAGTCCCACATGTCGTGGTGCACCGTCTGGAAGTACCAGATGAGCTTGCCGGTCTTGGCATCGAGCGCCAGCACGCAGTCCGAATAGAGGTTATTGCCGGGCCGGTGACCTCCGTAGTACGAGATCGTCGGCGCACTGGTCGGCACGTACACGATCCCGAGCTGCTCGTCCGCTGACAGCGGCGCCCAGGCCGCCATATTGCCGACGTGCTCGGCCGAGTCCTTGCCCCAGGTGTCGGCCTTCATGACGTGGAATTGCCACACCTGCTTGCCGGTACGCACATCGAAGCCGCGAATATCCTCCGGACGCGCCCAGGCATCGAAGCCGCCATCTCCATAGCCTCCGCCCGAGAGACCACCGCCGTTGCCGCCGACGACGATCACGTCGCCCACGACGATGGGGCCGTTCCAGCCGAAGAAGGGCGCGTTATCGGGCGTGTGCCGGTTCAGTGAGACGCGGCCTGCTTCGCCGAAGCTGGTAATCGGAGCGCCGCTGCCCGCGTCCAGCTCGTAGAGATACTGGCCGCGCATGCTCACGATGCGTCGATCACCGCCCGAGCGCCACAGGTCTACGCCGCGCGTGCTCTGCCCCGCCGCCTCCTTGAGTGTCGGCGCGAACGGCTTCTGTACCCACAGCGTCTTGCCCGTCACCGGATCGAAGGCCTCGACCAACCCCACCGCGTCGGGCGCGTACAGCACGCCATCGACCATGATCGGCGTGCCACGCAGATAGGTCGACGGCACCAGATCGGGGAATTGCTGAGTGATCGAAGCATCCAGCCCCGGCCGCGTCCACAGCACCTGCAGCCGGTC
>JASHTF010000038.1 GCA_030040715.1 Gammaproteobacteria bacterium
CCGTCATGATGCTCGATGAGGTGGATAAGGTGTCGGTGAGCTTTCAGGGCGACCCTTCCTCGGCATTGCTCGAGGTGCTCGATCCGGAGCAGAACCACACGTTTCGCGACAACTATCTTGGCGTGCCATTCGATCTGAGCAAGGTGCTGTTCATCGGCACCGCCAATGTGCTCGACACGGTCCCGGCCCCGCTGCGCGATCGCATGGAGGTGATCCAGCTCTCGGGCTACACGCAGGAGGAGAAGCTCGAGATTGCCAAGTCCTTTCTCATGCGCCGTCAGCTCAAGGCCAACGGTCTGACGGCCGAGCAGGCGCCGTTGTCGGACGCGGTGCTGCGCCGAATCATCAGTGACTACACGCGCGAGGCCGGCGTGCGCAACCTCGAGCGCGAGATCGGGGGTGTGCTGCGCCATTGCGCCGTGGCGATTGCCTCGGGTACGCCGGGTCCGATCAGCGTGAGCGTCGATGACCTGCCGCGCATCCTCGGAGCGCCCAAATTCGAAAATGAGGTCGCGATGCGCACCAGCGTACCCGGTGTCGCCACCGGGCTCGCCTGGACGCCGGTCGGCGGCGACATCCTGTTCGTCGAGAGCAGTCGCGTGCCCGGGAGCGGCAAGCTGATCCTGACCGGGCAATTGGGTGACGTGATGAAGGAGAGCGCGCAGGCTGCCGTGACGCTGGTCAAGGGGCAGGCGGAGCGGCTCAAGATTGATCCGCAGGTGTTCGAGCGATCGGACCTGCACATTCACGTACCCGCGGGCGCGGTGCCCAAGGACGGCCCGAGCGCGGGAGTCGCGATTTTTGCCTCGCTGGTATCGCTGCTGACCCAGCGCACCGTGCGCAACGATGTCGCCATGACGGGAGAGATCAGTCTACGCGGGCTGGTGCTGCCGGTCGGCGGCATCAAGGACAAGACCGTAGCGGCCGCGCGCTCCGGCATCCGCACGGTAATACTGCCGGCACGCAACCGACGCGACCTCGAGGACATTCCAGCGAGCGCGCGCGAGAAGCTACAGTTCGTGTGGGCCGAGCGTGTGGACGATGTGATCGCGGCGGCCTTCGAGGGCGACGTCGCTCGGCGCGTCGCGGCGTGACCGCCGCAGCGCCGCGACCGCCGTCAGCGAGGCATCAGCTCAAGGGTGTGCGGCGGTGTGGCGTAGCAGCAGGTACTCGAGCGCGAGCCGATAGCCCTCGATGCCCAGGCCGGTGATCACGCCGGTCGCGGCAGCAGCCGAGAGCGAGTGCTGACGCCAGTGCTCCTCGCGCCGATACAGGTTGCTGATATGGACCTCGATGATCGGGCACTCGCAAGCGCGCAGCGCATCGAGCACCGCGACGGCATGGTAGGCGAAGCCGGCGGGGTTGATCACGATGCCGGCGGCGCGCCGCGCCTCGTGCAGCCAAGCGATCATCTCGTGCTCGGCGTTGGTCTGGCGGAAGAGGAGCTGCGCGCCATATCGCTGCGCGACGCTGAGGCACAGCTTCTCGACGTCCGCGAGCGACTGCGTTCCGTAGATCTGCGGCTCGCGCTCGCCGAGTAGATCGAGATTCGGGCCGTTCAGAACGTAGATCCGCGAGCTCACGGATCCGCCTCCCTGTTACCAACCATGCGCCGCCGGCAGCTGCTGCGCCACGGCGACGGCAGAGGATACCGGAAGCATGTCGGTGCTGCACCAGCGGGCGGCGCGGACTTGTCCCACTGAGGTGACCTGACAGATATAACTTGCCGCTCGCGTGCAGACGCGCTCTGATGCGTTCTGCGGCGAGTGCGTCACGGGCTGGACCATGCAACTACGACCAAGCCCACGAGGAGGACGATCGCAATGGTTCGTAGCAACGTGACTCGGAGCGATAGAATCCGCAGCGATAGGACCCCCGGCGGTAGGACTCCCGGCGGTAGGACTCCCAGCGATAGGAGTCGAAGCGATGACCTATCGGTCTACCGCAGCAAGCGCGACTTCTCCAAGACCTCCGAGCCGCAGGGAAGGCGGACCGTGGTTCCTTCCGAGCGGCGGCGCTTTGTCATCCAGAAGCATTCGGCCAGGAGCTTGCATTACGACCTGCGGCTCGAGGATCACGGTGTCTTCAAATCCTGGGCCATCACTCGTGGTCCATCGACCGATCCGGCCGAGAAGCGTCTCGCGGTCGAGGTCGAGGATCATCCCCTCGACTACGGTGACTTCGAGGGCACCATCCCGCGGGGCCAGTACGGAGGCGGCACGGTGATGCTGTGGGATCGTGGCTATTGGCAGCCTCTCGGCGCTGCCGATCCACGCCGGGCACTCGAAGCCGGGCAGCTCAAATTCCAGCTCGAGGGCGAGCGCCTGTCTGGCCAATGGGCGCTGGTACGCATGCGCCGCGACCGCAGCCGCGCGGCGCGCAACAACTGGCTGCTGATCAAGCATCGCGACGCTGCGGCAACGTCGCGGCGCTCCGCGACGGCACTGCTCGCCGAGGATCGCTCGGTCGCTTCGGGGCGCACCATGGCCGAGATCGCGGCAGGGAAGGGATCCGCGCCAACGCCCTTCATGCTCGAGCCCACCGCGCGCACGCGATCCGATGCCGTGTGGCAGTCGAGTTCTGCGTCGAACTCCGCGTCGAAGCCTACGTCGCACTCCACCCGGCGTGCCGGCAAGCGGGCGACAGGGTCGGTCGTCGCGTCGGACCCGGCTGATATTCGTGTGCTCGGGCTGATCATCTCGCAACCCGACAAGCCGCTCTGGCCCGATGGCGGCGACGGACTGCCGGTGACGAAGCTCGAGTTGGCACGCTATTTCGAGACCATGAGCAGGTGGATCCTGGGGCATATCGGTGGGCGGCCGTGCTCGTTGTTGCGTGCTCCGGATGGCATAGCGGGCGCGCGTTTCCTGCAGCGCCACGCGATGGCCGGCATGTCGAACCTGCTCGAGCTGGTGACAGTGTCGGGAGATCGCAAGCCCTACGTGGCAATCGACCGTCCCGAAGGGCTGATCGCGGCAGCACAGATCGCGACGCTCGAGCTGCATCCGTGGAACTGCATGCCCCACCAGCCCGACGTCCCGGGTCGACTGGTATTCGATCTGGATCCGGCTCCCGACGTCGCCTTCAGCGCGGTGGTCGATGCCGCGCTCGAGCTGCGCGAGCGCCTCGAGGCTCTCGGGCTCGAGTGCTTCTGCAAGACCACGGGAGGCAAGGGGTTGCATGTCGTGACGCCGCTCATCGCCGAGCGTGCCGCGCCTGATTGGCCGACCGCAAAGGGCTTTGCGCAAGCGCTGTGCCTACGTATGGCGGCGGACAGCCCCGAGCGCTACTTGACCACCATGGCGAAGAAGTCCCGCAACGGGCGGATCTTTCTTGATTATCTGCGCAACGATCGCACCGCTACCGCGGTCGCGCCGTTGTCGCCCCGGGCCCGCGCCGCCGCCCCGGTCTCGATGCCGCTCAACTGGTCGCAGGTGGTTCACAGCCTCGACCCGAAAGACTATCGGTTGCGCACTGCACCGTCCCTGCTCGCACGCAGCAAGCCGTGGGCGCAGTACAGTGATGCGGCTCGAGCGCTCACGCCCGCGGTACAGCGCCTGGGTGCCGCCGCTGTCTCGACGGCTGCAGCTGCCCCAACGGCCGGAGCCGCAGCTCGCCCGATGCGGCGGCGCCGCGCCGCCTCTTCACGGGCGAGCGCGCATCGCATGGCATAGCGATTGCAGACCTCCGGTGGTCAGGAAGGCATTTCCTGGCAAGGAAGCCCTGATCACAACTGGAGGACACCCATCGTGACGACCGACAACCCCGAGGGTCACAATCAACTTGCCAAGCCAGAGGAGCGTACCTCCACCGGCAAATCGAAGCGCGGGTTCGCTTCCATGGACGCCGAGCTGCAACGCGAGATCGCGAGCAAGGGCGGCCAAAGCCAGGGCAAGGAGAATAACCCTGGCAATTTTGCCAATGATCGCGAGAAAGCGCGCATCGCCGGGCGCAAGGGCGGAGAAGCGCACGGCGCTCACCGGTGAGCGCGATCCAGCGGAGCTGGCGCCGGGTCAGCTCCGCCTCTTTTCCCATGACTTCTCATCCCCAATGGAAAAAGGCGCACTCGGCCCAGGATCAGCCGGTTAGCGTCTCCGCGGGTTCGGCTCCCGCCGGTGTTGAGCGCTCCACGCCTGTCGCTGGACGTTCCATTGCTCGCCGCGCGAACCACGCACCTGCCGCCGGGTCAGCCTGTGGTGCGATTGCGCGTCGCGTGCGCCGCGTCCTACCTCGCTGCGCTCGCCGTGCGCTGCTGCTCCAGCGCGCGCTCCAAGGCACCCGGCGACTGATCGGTGGTGGGATCGGTGGGCGTCGCGATACCCAACTTCGCCGGCGGGCATTGGGACGCTGCCGGTTCAGCAAACCGGGCTGTCCTACGGATTTTTTTCTGCCTGCTGTTAACTAATTACCGATTTGCGGTGCAGCGGCCCGCGATCAGCGCGCGTCGATCCGCCTGCCAGTGCTGTAACTTGTACGCTTGTGCTGTTCGAAGGTAGCGCGCTACCCAAGTGCCATGAGCAGCTCGCGCGCGATGATCAGACGGCGGATCTCACTGGTGCCCGCGCCGATCTCGAGCAGCTTGATGGCGCGATAAAGTCGATTGATCTCCGATTCCCAGATGTAGCCGCTGCCGCCGTGGATTTGGACGGCCTCGGAGACCACCCTGGCCATGGTCTCGGCGGCGTACAGCACCGACGCCGCGGTCTGCGCGTGGATGATGCCGCGGCCGCCAGCCTCGCTCCCGGCCGCATCGCAGGCGCTCAGCACGCGATAAATCATCAGGCACATGGTTTCGGTCCACACGTACATGTCGGCGAGCTTGGCCTGAATCATCTCGAAATCTGCGATCGGGCGGCCGAACTGCCGGCGCGTCTTGGCATGCTCGAGCGCCAGCTGCAGCGCACGCTCGGCCACGCCGAGACACACCGCGGCGATGGTGGCGCGCTCGACGTCCAGCCCGGTCATCAGCACGCGCAGTCCACCGTTCTCACTGCCCAGTCGGTTCTCCACCGGCACACGGCAGTCGCGGAACACGAGCTCACCGGTCTGACTGCCGCGGAAGCCCATCTTGTTGAGCTTCTGGGCGACGCTCACGCCCGGGAAGTTCTTGCGCTCCACGATGAAGGCCGAGACGCCGTGCGTTCCGAGCTCTGAGGCGGTCTTGGCGTAGGTCAGCAGGATGTCTGCTACCGGCCCATTGGTGATGAACAGCTTGGTGCCGTTGAGCAGGTAATGGTCGCCCTCGCGGCGCGCCGAGGTACGCATCGAGCCGATCGCATCGGATCCCGCTCCGGGCTCGGTGAGCGCCAGCGCACCGAGCAGCTTGCCGTTGCACAGTCCGGGCAGATATCGCCGCCGCTGCGACTCGCTGGCGTGGCGGTACAGGTTGTGCGTGCACAGGTTGTCGTGCGCCAGCCAGGAAAGCGCGAAGGCATGGTTCCAACGCGAGAAGGCTTGAGTGACCAGGCCGGCGCTGAGCAGATCCAGACCGCCCCCGCCGTAGGCCGCCGGAACAGTGATGCCGAGATAGCCCTGCGCCCCGAGCGCAGCAAACGCGTCCGCCGGCCACCATTCCTCCTCGTCCATGCGCTTGGCGAGGGGATAGAGCTCTTCACGCGCATAGTGATCAGCGGCCTCCAGGACGGCGCGCTGATCGGCGCTCAGCTCGAACTGCGTGGCGACGGCGGAATCAGGGCGTGGGGCGGTAGCGGTATCGTCCATGGTATGGAGCGCTAGGTCTTTGACAGTAATGAGATAATGCGCTCGTGACCACTGCGCCGTCGATCCCAGCTGCAGCGATGCCGGAGTCTCAGGCGTCCTTCGCGGCCGTCGGTGCCGACCCAGCCGCGCTCGGCGGCGACGCCGACACGGAGCGCGCGCGTGCTCTTTTGGCGATGCGGCGGTTATGGCACGCCGATGAGAGTGCCTGCGTGGCACTGCTCGCCCCGGCGGCCGAGCTCTCTGCCGCACAGCGCGCGCGCATCGAGGTCCGGGCGAGGGACCTGATCGAGCAGCTGCAGCGATTGCCTGAGCGTCATCTGGCGGAGATTCTCACTCATCAATTAGCGCTCGATTCTCCGGCCGGCCTCGCGCTGTTGTCGCTCGCCGAGGCGCTGCTGCGCGTTCCAGACGCGGCCACGGCGGACCGATTGATCCGTGACAAGCTCGCCGGCGTGGATTGGCGGGCGGCCGGTCTCGGCGGACCGATGGCTGCGGCACTGCAGCTCGGTTCGGCGCTGGTGGGGCCGCGCCTACCCTCCGGCGCGCGGCCGGCACCGCTGCGACGGCTGCCGGCGCCGCTGCTGCGTTGGGGCGCGCGCCAGGCGATGCGTCTGATCGGTGGGCGCTTCGTGTTCGCCGAGACGATCGAGGCAGCCCTGGCGCGAGCGCGCTCCACGCCGGGTGACGCTGACCACGGGCAACCCTCTCGCTATTCCTTCGATATGCTCGGCGAAGCGGCGCTCACGGCCGCGGATGCAGAACGGTACTTGCGCGCCTATGAGCACGCGATCCAGGCGGTGGGTGAGGCGTACCGCGGTCTCGGTCCGGTTTCCGCGGCCAGCGTCTCGGTCAAGCTCTCGGCGCTGCACCCGCGTTATGAGTACGCCCAGCGCGAGCGCGTGGCTCGAGAGCTGACGCCGCGTCTGTGCGAGCTTGCCGCCCTCGCGCGGCGTTACGACATCGCTCTGACCATCGATGCGGAAGAGTGCGACCGACTCGAGCTGTCGCTCGAGCTGCTCGAATCGCTGCTGGCGGAGCCGTCACTGGCCGACTGGCGTGGGCTCGGGCTTGCGGTGCAGGCGTATCAGAAGCGCGCCCCCGCGCTGATTGACTACCTGGCGCAACGCGCGCGCGCGCGATCCCGCAGACTCATGGTGCGTCTGGTCAAGGGCGCTTACTGGGACGCGGAGATCAAGCTCGCGCAGCTGCTGGGGCTGAGCGGCTATCCGGTCTATACGCGCAAGGTGCACACCGACGTAGCGTACCTCGCATGCGCACGGCGGCTGCTTGCGGCGCGCGATTCACTCGAGCCGCAGTTTGCGACCCACAACGCCTTCACCGTGGCCGAGATTCTCGAGCTCGCAACCGGTGAGGTGGAATTCCAGCGGCTGCACGGCATGGGCGATGCGCTCTATCGAGCGCTGTCGTCGCGCATCGGCGCGGCGGGCGTGCCGCGCATCTACGCTCCGGTCGGTCCGCGCACGACCTTGTTGCCCTATCTGATGCGCCGGCTGCTCGAGAACGGGGCCGCGAGCTCCTTCGTGCATCGCGCCTCGCGCCCGGGTGCGGTCAGTGCCTACGCGGCTCCAGTGGCGGCGGCGGCTCGCAATGCGAATGCGCCGCACCCGCGGATTCCTTTGCCGCGGGACCT
>JASHTF010000039.1 GCA_030040715.1 Gammaproteobacteria bacterium
GCCGTCAGAGCGAGGCAGCACATCATTCGAATGCGGTACTTCTGGGTAGCCATCGCACAGCCTTTGGATCACGTCCAGACAAACGCCGGCGGATGAATTTGCCACAATCCTCGCGTGAGGGCACGGGTGCTCGGATCGCGATCCCGTCAGAACACGGACCGCAGCACTACTCGCCGGGGGGACGGTTTGCTAGCGGACTACCGCCAGGGCGCGGAGCGTTCGGGCGTGGCGGCGGCACCCACCAGCGGGCGGCGGTTCCAGTCCACCACCGAATCGCTGTGCACGCGCCTGACGATCCACAGGAAGTAGACCGAGGCAGGAATGCCCAGCAGGTCAAAGGGGAGAGTCGCGGGGTCGCGTTCGCTCATGGCATAAACCAGGTGCATCAGCGCGCAAGTGAAGAACACGCCCGCGAGCGATACACCCGATAGCGACCACGCCCCTTCCGCGACGAAGCGGCGCACCTGATAGTCGGCCAAGTACCAGCCGACCATGCCGTACGTGACCACCACGAACAGATTGGCCGGCAGGATAAGCGAGCCGATATCGAACGCTGCCGCTCCCGCGACCCCAGCTCGCGTAGTTAGGCCAAGTCCCGTGCAGATAGGGAAGGAAAACAGATCTGGCGCGGGGTGAGCCAAGGTCCATCCAGTCAGCCAGCCCACCGCCACGGCGAAGGCAGCCGCCAACGATACTGCCCAGTGTCGCGACGACACGAACGGGCGGTCACCCCGGCCACCGAGCGCGGTCTCGATACGCAACAGGACGAAAATGAGCCCGGCCGGTAGCCCGATCAAGGTGACGGCCAGCATCGGCCAATAAGGACACCCTGCCTGGAACTCGTGCCAGCCGTGAATCAGGTGATGCGGCCCGCAGCTTGCTGCCATCAGCGAGAAGCCGATTCCAAATCGCGACCAGCCCCGGAAGCGGTGCAGACTCAAGGTCTCCCAGATTGATAGCAGCCCGAGGCCGGTATACGCGAGGCCGATCAGCAGATTGCCGATGCCGACTACGAGCGTCATCAGGGGGTGCCCACGGACTTCGCACCCATTGGCGCGCCAATGTGGTCGAGGAACTCGTCAATAAAATAGCGGTGGCCCCGCCGCACCAGCACTTCAGCAGCGATCTCGGCGGCGTGCAGCGCGCGCGCAGCGCGCGGCCGCCACAGTATCCGATCCAGCATCGGTAGGACTTGTTCGGGCGCGACCGGTGGCGAGAACAAGTAACCCTGGGCCACTTCACAGCCCATACGCAGCAACGCCGCTGCCTGCTCGCGCTTCTCGACGCCCTCCGCGATCGGGTGTTTGCCCATCGCGAAGGCAAGACTGAGGATCGACGAGACGACGGCGGTATCACCTGGCTCAGCGCACAGACCGTCGATGAAATCCCGGTCGATCTTCAGTACCTCAGCCGGCAGGTCGCGCAGCCGCGTGAGCGACGAGTGCTGGGTGCCGAAGTCATCGATCCCGACATAGACACCCAATTTCCTCACCTGATCCAGCACCCTGACCGTATCCGCCGTAGCGCCGGTCACTGCCTTTTCGGTGATCTCCAGGCACAGCGCCGTCGGGTCGATCGCCGTGTCGGTGAGTATTTGTTGGAGCTCGTCCATGAAACCCGGGGCCTCGATTTCGCGAGGCGAGACATTCACCGACATGGCCAGCGGCCGGCTCGGTGACGCTCGCGTCCATTCCGCCAGCTGGCGGCAGGACTCCCGCAGCACCTGCCGCCCGAGCTCCACGATCAGCCCACACTCTTCGGCCACCGGAATGAAGTCATCGGGCGGTACCATCCCGCAGGTCGGATGTTGCCAGCGTGCCAACGCCTCGAGTCCCACGACCCGCCCGCTTTTCAGGCTCACCAGCGGCTGGTATGCGACAAAAAGCTGCGATGCGCGCAGCGCCAATCGCAGGTCCGACTCAATCTGCACGCGTCTCTCCACGTGCGCATACAGCTCGTCATTGAATTGCTGCAGCCTCGCCCGGCCTCCCGCTTTGGCCGCGTAGAGCGCGGTGTCCGCCTCGCGTAACAGCCGCTCAGCGGTCTTCTCGCCGGGAGCGCACAGCGCAACACCGATGCTGGCCGAGACCACGACCTCTTTGCGCGCTATGAAGATCGGCTTCGCCGTGGTAGCGAGTATTCGTGCGCCGAGTGCGGCCTCGGAACCAGCCGTGGCGCGGGGATGCAGGATAACCAACTCATCTCCGCCGAAGCGGCTCGCCGTGTCATGTGTGCCGATACAGCCGACGATGCGCCTGGCCATCTCGCGCAATACTTCATCGCCGCTGCCATGACCCAGCGAGTCGTTTACGCGTTTGAAATTGTCCAGATCGACGAACAGAATCGCGACGCGCTCCCCGAGTACGGCATTGCGCGACAGTTCGCGTTGCAGTCTGTCGAGCAGCACCTCACGGGTGGGCAGCCCGGTCAGCGGGTCGTGAGTGGCAGCGTGCCGAAGACGATCGACCACGCCACGCAGATGGTCGATCTCCGAGCGCTCGTCCTGAAGGGCAACTAGACGCTCGACTCGGTTGCCCAGGTGCGGATGGCCCGCTGGTACGGCCTCTGGAGCGGTGACGCCGGGATTGGACGCGCGAGTTTTCAGCCCTTGAGCGGACATAATCGGGTAATAGATTGCAGTTGCCGCGGGCGCGTATCGACGGCCGGGTCAGGGTGCCCACAGACGGGGTCACGCTAACAAAAGGCCGAGTGCGCATACGGGCCTGGATCACATTGCCGCAGCTACATCGGCGCGTTCAACGAGCGCAGGCGTTGTCGGCTCCAGCGACTGAGATACGCGTCAAGCCTCTACGCCATCAGGAGCGCGTGCAGCCATGCCGGTCGCGATCGAAAAGATCGAACAGGCGAGCAGCGCCGGCACCGCTCAGCGTCGCGAGGCGATGGGGCTGCCCTCTCTCGACACTGTAAGTCAGTGCCATGCCCTGCTGGCGAAAGGCCTGCGCCTCCTGCTGCATCGGCATCTCGAATCCGAGCTCATCCAACTCGCCCACGAACATATGGATGCACATGCCTGCGATGGCCTGGACGCGCGCCGAGGTCGGCTCGGGCAGGAAACCAGGAAACGCCGTGATCGAGCGGAAGTAACGCGGATACAGCGCGGCGATATAGAAGGCACTGATCCCGCCGTTGGACGCGCCGGCGACCAGCAGCTTGCCGTCTTCCACCCTGTAGGTCGAGAGAATCTGCTGCGCGAACGCCGGAAAGATGCGCGCCCCTTCCTGGAAGAACAGCTGCCCGTCCGGTGCCGCCGGCAGCACCACGATGTAGCCACGCTTCTCGGCCTGCTCGCGGAAGGTTCGTTCGACCATGCGCTCGACGACGTCCATGGTCTGAGGGCCGCCACCGAAGGCGAGTATCGTGGGGTAGCTGCGCTGCGCATCGTACGGGTCCGGCAGCACGACCTCGTATTGCACCAGCGTCGGTCCAATGCGCGTCGTCTGGTGCAGAACCTTCGCCTGCACCGTGCCCACCGCGGCAAGTGCGCCCAACGCCAGACTCGCAGTGATGATCGCACGCATGACCCGCCCTCTTATCTCGACACAGCCGACACCGCCGACACCGCCGAGGGTATTAGTGTAACCCTGGCGAAGTGACCGAAGCCTCGAGCATGCGTCGACTGTATCCTCAGAGATGCTACGCTTGGCATCTCCACCGGTGGCGGGTTCAGCGATGCAGCCAGCGACACGCAGCCTATCCAACATTGCCAGCACCGATATAGGGGCCTTCCGGCGCGACGGCGCGCTGTGTCTGCGCGGGCTCATCGACGTGGAGCTCCTCGAGCTGCTGCGCGCGGGGATCGATGCCAACCTCGCCTCACCGAGTCCGCGCGCCAAGGTAGCCAGCCGCCCCGAGGATCCCGGACGCTTCATCGAGGATTTCTGCTGCTGGCAGGAGAACGCCCTGTATCGGCGCTTTATCTTCGAATCCCCGCTCGCCGAGGTCGCGGGTCACCTCATGAGCAGCGCTACCGTACGGCTGTATCACGATCACATGCTCACCAAGGAGGCGAGCACGCGCCAGCGCACGCCTTGGCACCAAGATCAACCTTACTACAACGTCGATGGCCATCAGGGCCTGTCGTTCTGGATCCCCGTCGATCCGGTGAGCCGTGCCGCCACGCTCGAGTTCGTCGCCGGATCGCACCGCGGACCTTGGCTGATGCCGCGTTCCTTTATGGACGCGCAGGCGCGCTGGTTCCCCGAAGGCTCGCTCGCTGATCTGCCCGACATCGAGGCTAACCGGGACGCCTACCCGATTATCGGTTGGGCGCTCGAGCCCGGCGACGCGGTGTGCTTTCACATGCTGACGC
>JASHTF010000338.1 GCA_030040715.1 Gammaproteobacteria bacterium
AACTGCTGCCGCCGCGGTCGCGGATGCCGCTCCCAAGCGCGCGCGCCGCGCTGCATCGGCGCCGAGACCGTCCCGCAGGGGCAAGACCGCACCAGTACGTCCGGGGAAACCTGCGGCGGCCGTGCCGGCCGCGCGCCTCAAGCCGCTGGCTCGCGGCGCAGCCGCTAAAGCGGCCACGGCCAAGCGCAAGTCCCGTACCGGCTCGAGGGGACGCGCAGCGGCGACCGCCGAGCGCTCCGATGCGCGCCTGTCGCCGCCGAAGAAGGCCGCGGGCGCCCGCTGAGGCGCCAGCTGCCGAGTCGCAGTCCGACGCACACGGCACCGGCCAACCACCACCCCGATTAATGCCAACGTGCTGACCCAGGGTCCGCGGTGAACTACCGTCACAGCTTTCACGCCGGCAATTTCGCCGACGTGCACAAGCACGTCGCGCTGCTGGCGCTGCTGCACGCGATGCAGCGCAAGGACCGGGGCCTGCTGTACCTCGACACGCACGCCGGCGCAGGCGCATACGACCTTGCAAGCGCGGCGACCCACAAGGGGGCCGAGGCGCGCGCCGGGATTTTGCGGCTTGCTGCTCACACCCCGCTGCGCGCTCTGGAGCTGCGTGACTACCTGCGGGTGGTTCAGGACTGGCAGCAGCGCCGTGGCGAGCGTCACAGCTACCCCGGCTCGCCGGTCATCGCGGCGCGGACGCTGCGGCCGCAGGATCGCGCGCTCTGCTGCGAGCTCTCGCCGCGCGAATGCCGGGCGCTCGAGCGCGCGCTCGCAGGCGCGCGCCGCGTGCGGGTCGAGTGCGGCGACGGCTATCAGCGCCTGCGATCGAGCCTGCCTGCACCCGAACGGCGCAGCCTGCTGCTGATCGATCCGCCCTATGAGACGCCGGCCACCGAGTGGGATCAGGCGCGCCGCGCGCTCGAGCTGGCGCTTACGCGTCAGGCGAATGCGGTCGCGGCGCTGTGGTATCCGATCAAGGACGAGCACGGCTCCCGCGCCGCGCAACGCCTCGAGCGTGAGTTCGGAGTGCCCGCGACGCGCCTCGAGCTGTGGCTCTATCCGCGCGACGCGCGCATCGGACTCAACGGGTCGGGTTTACTGATCGTGCAACCGCCGCATCACTTCCAGGAGCGCGCCACCGAATGGCAGCGCGAGCTATGGAGCATCCTGGACACCAGCGGCCGCGGCGGCAACGGCGTGCACGGCACCGCGGCCTCGAGCCCCTCAGGAGCGGCCGCATCGACCGGCGCGGCCGGCGCCGCCGCCGGCACGCGCCATCATGCCGGCGCCTGACCGCTACGCCGTGATCGGTCATCCGGTCGCGCACAGTCTGTCACCACGGATCCATGCGCTGTTTGCTCTGCAGACGCACCAGCCTCTCAGCTACGGCACGATCGACGCGTTGCCCGAGCAGCTCGAGGCGAGTGTGGGCGCTTTTTTCGCGGGCGGCGGACGCGGGCTGAATGTGACGGTGCCGCATAAGCAAGCGGTCGTAGGCCTGCTCGATCGTCTCGGCGCCCGCGCCGAGCGCGCGGGCGCGGTCAACACCATCGCGCGGCAGGATGACGGCGCGCTGTTCGGCGACAATACCGACGGCATCGGACTGGTGTGCGATCTGACACAGAACCTGCATCTGTCGCTGCGCGGCCGGCGCATCCTGCTGCTCGGCGCCGGGGGCGCGGCGCGTGGCGTCATCGAGCCGCTGCTCAGCCTCGCTCCCGCCGAGATCACGATCGCCAATCGCACCCAGCTGCATGCGCGCGATCTGGCGGCTGCCTGGGCGACCTCGGGGCTGGTGCGCGCGCGGGCGCTGGCCGAGCTCGGTCCGAGTGCGTGGGACGGATTTGACCTGATCGTCAATGCGACGCCGCCGCAGGTCGCAGCGCCGGCGGTGCCGCGCTTGCCGCTGCGGGCGGTGTGCTACGACATGGTCTACGGGAAGCAGGAGAGTGCCTTCGTGCGCTGGGCGCGTCAGGCCGGAGCCGTGCACATCCATGACGGGCTCGGCATGCTCGTCGAGCAGGCCGCCGAGTCGTTTGCCCTGTGGCGCGGGGTGCGCCCAGGCACGTCGCCGGTGCTGGACGCGCTGCGCACCGAGGCGGCCGCTGCCGCGGGGCGCTGAGCGGCGCGCCGTGCGCAAACAACCGCCAGCGTACTGATCATGGATCGACTGCAAACCATCGAGGTACAGACTGGACCCGCGCCGAGCGGCAGCGTGATCTGGATGCACGGTCTCGGCGCGGATGGTCACGACTTCGAGCCGATCGTCGGCGATCTGGTGCGGGCGGGCGAGCGCGCGTTGCGCTTCGTGTTCCCGCACGCACCGATGCGTGCGGTAACCATCAACGGCGGCCTGAGAATGCGCGCCTGGTATGACATCGCGGGGCTGGGAGCGCACGCGCAGGAGGATTTGGCCGGACTGCAGGCGAGTCGTGTCGCCCTCGAGGCGCTGATCGCGCGCGAGAATGAGCGCGGCATCAGTACCGAGCGCATCGTGCTCGCGGGGTTCTCGCAGGGCGGGGCGCTGGCGTTGTACACCGGTACCCGCTACCCACAGCGCCTCGCGGGCCTACTGGGCCTGTCCTGCTACCTACCCTTGGCGGCCGATCTTGCCGGCGAGCAGTCGGCGGCGAGTCGCGCCAGTCCGATCTTCCTCGCTCACGGCACCGAGGATCTACTGGTGCTGGCCGTCTACGGCGAGCAGTCGCGACGGCTGCTGGAGCGCACGGGCTACAGCGTCGAATGGCATGAGTATCGGATGCCGCATGCGGTCTGCGGCGAAGAGATCGCCGACATCGGGGCGTGGTTGCGGCGGGTGCTGTAACGGGCGTTCGGCGCGGCGGCCGCTCACCCCTGCGGGTTGATCCAGCCCTCGTCGGTGTCCTCGATCAGGCGCACGGCCTCGTGGGGCCCCCATGAGGCGCAGGGGTACTCGTATACCGGCGTACCGTCGCCGAGCACCGCGTCGACGATCGCCCATTGCGCCTCTATGGCATCCGAACGGCCGAACAGCGACAGGTCACCGCGCAGCGCATCGCCGAGCAGCCGCTCGTACGGCGTCATGGTCTCGGTCGGTGCGCGCGTGACTATCAGCTCCACGTCCTCGCCCGCCATGTGCTCGCCCGGAACCTTGACGCGCAGACCGAGCGCTATCACGACGTCGGGGCTGAGGCGCAACCGCAAGTGGCTCGAGAGCGTCGGCACCAACTCGCCGAACAGCTCGCTCGGCGGCCGTCGAAACTCGACCAGCACCTCGGTCGCGGTAACCGGAAGGCACTTACCGGCGCGGAGATAGAACGGCACATCCGCCCAGCGCCAGTTATCGACGCACAGCCGCACCGCCGCGTAGGTCTCGACCTGAGAGTCTTCGGCGACTCCGGGGGTTTGGCGGTAGCCCTGATACTGACCGCGTACCACGCCGCGCGTAGTCAACGGCCGTATGGCGCGCAACAGGCGCGCGCGCTCGTCGCGCAGAGCGGACGCCGACCCCTGCAGCGGCGGGTCCATGATCAAATTGCTCAACACCTGCAGCAGGTGGTTCTGAATGACGTCGCGGATGGCGCCGGCTTCCTCGTAGAAGCGTCCACGGCTGCGCACGTCGAAGTTCTCGGCCATGGTGATCTGGACGCTGCGTACGTGATCGCGATTCCAGATCGGCTCGAGAAACGCGTTGCTGAAGCGCGTATAGAGAATGTTCTGCACCGCCTCCTTGCCGAGGTAGTGATCGATCCGAAAGATCGATTCCTCGGGGAAGTATCGACGCAGGATCGCGTTCAGCTCGCGCGCCGACTGCAGATCGCGGCCGAACGGCTTCTCGAGCACCACGCGCGCGCCGGTAACGCTATTGGCGGCTGCGAGTCCCCCTACCACGGTCGCGAACATGCTCGGAGGGATGGCCAGATAGTACAGCGGCGCGCGCGCATCGCCGAGCGCTGCGCGCAGCCGGGCGAAGGTGGCGGGATCGCGGTAATCCCCGTCGACATAGCGCAGCAACGCGGCCAGTTTCTGGAACGCCGCCTCGTCGAAGTGCGCGGATTGCTTGATGGACGCGCGCGCGCGCTCGATGAGCTGATCGCGCGTCCAACCCGAGCGTCCGACGCCGACGATCGGCGCGGTCAGGACCTCGCGGCGCACGAGCGCCTGCAGCGCGGGGAAGATCTGGCGGTAGGCCAGATCACCCGTGGCGCCGAAGAATACGAAGGCGTCGGACAGCTGCGGCTGCACCGCCGTCAGCGCCTCGGCGGCGGCGCCGGCGCTGCCGGCGCGCCCGAGCCGCTGCCGATCTCACGGTGCCCGCCGAACTCGTAGCGCATCGCCGACAGCATGCGATCGGCAAAATCGGCTTCACCACGCGAGGTGAAGCGCCCGAACAGCGCCGTGGCGAGCACCGGGACCGGCACACCGGCGTCGATCGCCGCTTCCACGGTCCAGCGCCCCTCGCCCGAATCGGCCACGTGCCCCGCGTAGCCGTCGAGCCCGGGTGCCTCGGCGAGCGCCTGAGCGATCAGGTCGAGTAGCCAGGAGCTGATGACGCTGCCGTGTCGCCAAACTTCGGCGATTTGCTCCAGCTTGAAATGGAAATCGGCCGGGATCGGCGCGCGCGTGGGTGCGGTCTCGGCGTCGACTCGCGCCGGGGAGGCATCGCTGCCGGCTCGGTGCAGCAGGCTGAAGCCCTCGGCGTAGGCCGCCATCAGGCCGTACTCGATGCCGTTGTGGATCATCTTGACGAAGTGGCCGGCGCCGCTCGGCCCGCAGTGCAGGTAGCCGCGCGCCGCCGTGCCCGTGGCGCCAGGCTCTTTGCCCGCGGCGGTCGCACCCGGCGCGAGCGCGGCGAGGATCGGATCAACGTGCGCCACGGCGGCGCTATCCCCGCCCACCATGAGGCAGTAGCCGCGCTCGAGACCCCAGAGCCCCCCGCTCGTGCCCACGTCCAGGTAACGCACACCGCGCGCTGCGAGCTGTGCGGAGCGTCGGCGGTCATCGCCGTAGTAGGAATTGCCGCCATCGATGACGATGTCGTCCGCGGTCAATGCGGGCGCGAGGCTGTCGAGCAGCGGATCCACGGCCGCGGCCGGGATCATGATCCACACCACGCGCGGGGAGCTCAGCCGCTGCACCAGCTCCCCGGCGGACGGAGCCGCCGTCGCCCCCACATCAGCCAACGCGCGCGCCACGCCGCTATCTCGATCATAGACGACGCATTGATGTCCCGCTTTGCTGAGCCGTCGGACCATGTTCGAGCCCATGCGTCCGAGGCCGATCATTCCCAGTTGCACGCTCGCCCTCGCTGTTGAAGTGGCACTCGCGCCGGCGACCTCACCGGGCCGTCGTGGAGGCAGATCAAAGCATAAATCGCCGGCGCGGGAAATTGCTCTAAGTCTGACGCCGCGGCGGCGGCGCTCCACCCGTGCTCCAGCGCGGCTGTCGGCCTCAGGCGCTGATCGGGCGCACCGCCGCTTGAGCCGGCAGCAGCGTACCAAAGGCTGCGCGCCCGCTGAGCTGGCCGCGCAGTAGCTGCAGCAGCTCCTCGCAGGTGCGCGCGTCTCCGAACAACCGCCCTTGGGCGACGTTGCAGCGACAGTGGCGCAGAAATTCCAGCTGACGCTGCGACTCGACACCCTCGGCGACGACCTCCATGCCAAGACTGTGGCCCATGTCGATGATGGTGCGCACCAGCACGGCATCGCTGGCATCATCGGCGGCGTCGCGCACGAAGGACTGATCGATCTTCAAGGTGCCGATCGGGAACTGCTGCAGCGCTGACAGCGAGGAGTACCCGGTGCCGAAGTCATCGATCGATAGATGCAGCCCCATGTCGTGCAGCTGCTGGAGCATCTGCACCGTGCGGCGCGGGTCGGCCATCAGCGTGGTCTCGGTGATCTCCAGCTCGAAGTTGCGCGTCGGCACCTGATAGCGCTCGAATACCGAGCGGCAGTTGAGGATGAAGCTCGCCTGCTTGAGCTGCTTCAGCGACAGGTTGAGCGAGATACGGCCCGGATCGGCTACGTGGGTGCGCAGCGCCCGAAAATCCATGCACACGCGCTCGAGTACCCAGTGACCGATGGCGCCGATCAGATTGCTGTCCTCGGCGATCGGAATGAACTGCGCCGGCGAGATATCTCCGTGTCCCGGCAGCCGCCAGCGCAGCAGGGCTTCGGCGCCCACCACGCGACCGTCGCGCAGATCGACCTTGGGTTGGTAGCGCACCACGAACTCGTCGCGCTCGATCGCCTGCCGCAGCTTGCTCTTGAGCATCAGACGCTCGACCGCGGCAGCATTCATCTCCGGCGAATAGAACGCGTAGGTATTGCCACCATTCTGCTTGGCGTAATACATGGCGGCGTCCGCGTTGCGGATGAGATCGATGACATTCTCGGCGTCGCGCTGACAGAGGGCGATGCCGATGCTCACGGTCAGGAATACCTCCTGCTGATCGATGTGGAACAGCTCGCCGGCCGCGTGCAGTACCGTGCGCGCCAGCTGCGCCACCGCCCCGTTGGCCTCATCCTCATCGAGGCTGAGTCCGTCCACAAACAGCGCGAACTCATCGCCCGCGAGACGGCCGAGCACCGCCTCTCCGTTGAGCACCCGCGTCAGGCGCTCGGCCAGCAACTCGAGCACGCGATCGCCGCAGGTATGGCCGAAGGTATCGTTGACCTCCTTGAAGCGATCCATGTCGATGTACAGCATGGCCACCGCGGTGCCGCCGCGACGCGAGCGCGCGATCGCCTGCTGCAGCAGATGCTGGAACTGCATGCGATTGGGAATCTTGGTGAGCGCGTCATAACGCGCCAGGTAGCGAATGCGCCGTTCGGCACGCTTGCGTTCGGTGATGTCGCGCGCGACGAAGATCTCGCCCTGGAACTGCGGGTCCTCGCTCGCGATCGCCGAGCCGACGAACGACACCGGGATGGTCTGCCCGCCGCGGGTGCGCAGCACGGTCTCGCCCGCCTCGCGCGCAATCTGCAGCGGTCTGGCGCCGGCCTGATCGATCAGCGCGATCAGCTGCATACCGGTGAGCTCACCCTCGGCGTATCCAGTCATGCGACCGGCCGCCTCATTGGCCATGCGTATCACCCCCTCAGGGGTAATCACAAACACCGCGTCGGTCATGCTATTGAGGACGCTATGCAGATAGTTACGCGTGTAGGTGGAATTGCGCAGCGCGACCCGCATGTTCTCGAAGGCAGACTCGAGCTCGCCGAGCTGGTCGCCGCTCGTGCTCACGACCGCCTGTCGCAGCTCGCCGCGGCTGATCTGCTCGGCCGCACGGATCAGCGCCCGTACGCTGCGGTCGAGGCGCTTGCGCTGATACCAGGACCACAGCCCCGGGAGCAGCACGGCGAATCCGGAGAACATGCACGACAGCACCAGGATATAGACTGGGATGGCGTAGTTGCTCATGACATAGCCGAGCAACGCGGCGATGCCAATAAAGACGCTCCACAAGGTCAGCGTAAGATATTTGACCCGCGAGCCGTACATTCCAGTTCCGTGCACCGATAGCAATGAAATAATAGTGAAATGATGCCGTATGTTTGACGCCAGAGCCAGCTAGAAATGGCGCTGCTGACCGCGCGACAACTGACCGGGCGCGACCACTCCCACGTCGTGGAAGTGCCACAATTTCACTGCCGCCTGCATCCCCTGGCGGCTGCAGCGCTATTGTCAATGCGACGGGCGGCTGCGCGCAGCGGTCTCGAACTGGCGCTGGTGTCGGCGTTCCGCGACTTCGACCAACAATTGGTTATATGGAACGGTAAGTTTCGTGGCGAGCGCGCGCTGCTGGCGCCTGATGGAACGCGCCTGGATGTCGCGGCATTGTCCGAAGAGCAGATCGTGCGTTCGATCCTGCATTGGTCGGCGCTGCCGGGGGCGAGCCGTCATCACTGGGGCACGGAGGTCGATGTGTTTGACCGGGCGCGGCTCGCACCGGACGCGCGGCCGCGATTGTTGCCCGAGGAGTACGCAGCCGGCGGCGTGTTTGCTGCACTCGACGCCTGGCTCACCGAGCACGGCGCGGATTATGGTTTCTTCCGTCCTTATGACAGCGACCGCGGCGGCGTGCAGCCCGAGCCCTGGCACCTGAGCTTTGCGCCGCTCGCGAGCGTGCTGCTGCCGCAGCTCACGGTAGCCGTGATCGCAGCGGCGCTGAGCGGCGCGCCGCTGGCGGGCGCGGCGGTGGTACAGCGGCTGTTGCCGGAGATCCATGCGCGCTACGTCTGCGCGGTGGCGCAGCCGGACGGCGTCGCGCTCGCGGCCCGCAGCGCTACTCCTGCAGCCAGGCCTTCCTGAAGTAGCCGCGCATCAGGACACGCACGCGGCTGAGCGTGTCGGGATCGGCGGCGTGCAGCGGCGGCTGACGCCGCAGCAGTCGCCAGCTCTCGCTGCGCAGAATCTGCTCGAGGTATTGCATATTGCGATCGATCGCCTCGATGTACGGATTCTGGCCGTCAAACAACACCTCAAGATAGCGATAGGCGCCGCCAAACTCGCCGTCGAGGCGTGTGCTGCGGGTGCTGGAGACAAACCGCGGCGTCTGGCGCAGTAGATCCAATCCCGAGGCATAGCGTACTTCGGTGGCGCCGCTGCGCCGGGAGAGCGCTACGCCCCCGAGCACGAACTCCGAGTAGAGCCGATCGCGGCATTTCTCCAGATAGCAGCGATCGGCGAGCTGCGCGATCATGTCGGCGGTGCCGAGCAGGTGACCGAGTGCGGTGTCGCGCTGGTCTTGCGTCACGATCTCACTGAACGGACGCTCGTAGCCGGTGTAGTGGATCAGCTGCGCGGCGGTC
>JASHTF010000339.1 GCA_030040715.1 Gammaproteobacteria bacterium
CCCTCGCCGATCATGATGTCGAGCTGATAGTCCTCCATCGCAGGATAGAGCACTTCCTCGACCATCGGACTGAGCCGATGGATCTCATCGACGAACAGCACATCGCGGGGCTGCAGGTTGGTCAGGATCGCGGCCAGATCTCCGGGCCGCTCGAGCACCGGCCCCGAGGTTTGTCGCAGATTGACGCCGAGCTCCGCGGCGATGATATGCGCGAGCGTCGTCTTGCCAAGACCCGGCGGTCCGAAGATCAACACGTGATCGAGTGCCTCGGCGCGCTGGCGCGCCGCGTCGATGAAGATCGACAACTGTGCCTTGACCGGCTCCTGGCCGACGTAGTCCGCCAGTGCGCGCGGCCGAATGGCGCGATCGATGGGGTCATCGCGCACACCGGCGGCCGGATCGAGCACCCGCTCCCCGCTCAGCGCATTCATGCGCGCACCGCCCCCTGCAGCGCCCGCCGGATGAGCTCCTCGGTGCCCAGGGTCTGATCGGCACGCTTCACCGCCTTGAGCAGCCGCACCGCCTCCTGCGGCTTGTAGCCGAGCGCGACCAGTGCACTGTGGGCCTCGGCTTCAGGGCCTTCGAGCGGCACGCTCGGGCCCCTGCCCGGCGAGGCGGCTGCGTCAAGCCGGTCGCGCATCTCGACGATCAGCCGCTCCGCGATCTTGCGTCCGACACCGGGAATACGCATCAATGCCGCCGCGTCCTGCTCGCGTACCGCGCGTGTGAACGCCGCACCGCTCACGCCCGACAGGATCGCGAGCGCGATGCGCGGGCCGATGCCGGCGATCTTCAGCAGCTGACGAAACAGGCTGCGCTCGGCCTCGGTCGCGAAGCCGTAGAGGAGGTGCGCGTCCTCGCGCACCACCAGGTGTGTCAGCAGCCGCGCTCGTTCCCCGACCGCGGGCAGCCCGTAGAAGGTCGACATCGGCGCCTCGATCTCGTAACCGATCCCTCCCACCTCCAGCAGCAGGTGGGGTGGGGCCTTGAGCGTGAGCACGCCCGCGATCGATCCGATCATGATTCGCCGGCCACCGCGGCGGCCGCCGCCGGCCGGAGCCCGTCGGCGGTATCAGCTTTATCGGCCGTGTCGGCCGTATCGGCCGTATCAACCGAGCCGAGGGCAGCCAGCCGCCGCGTCTGGGCATGACACAGCGCGACCGCCAGGGCGTCGGCGGCATCGGCCGCGAGCCGAAACTCGAGCGCGAGCAGCGTGCGCACCATCTCTGCGACCTGCAGCTTGGCGGCCGCGCCGTAGCCGGTCACCGCGAGCTTGATGGCGCGCGGCGCGTACTCATGCACGCGCGCACCGAGCTGAGCCGCCGCGCACAGTGCGACCCCCCGGGCCTGACCCAGCTTGAGCGCGCTGTCGGGATTACGATGTATGAACACCCGTTCGATGGCGATGGTGTCCGGCCGGTGCTCCTGGACCAGCGCGCCCACGGCGGCGTAGATGCGTTGTAGCCGGGTGATCATGTCGTGCCGCCCGGCGTCGATGCAGCCGCTTGCTACATAGCGCTCCCGTCCCCCGGCGCAGTCGATCACGCCAAAGCCGGTGCGCAGGGAGCCCGGATCGAGCCCGAGCACCCTGCCGTCGCACGCCTCGAGGCTGACAGTCGCGGCGCCGCGTGGCTGGAACGCGCGCCAGGACTTGCCCGCATAACGCATCAGGGACTCAATCGAGACCGCACTTGCCGTCGGCGCCCATACTCTAAATCATAGCCGGAACAACAGGTGCCAGACAGCATGGAAACGGCGACCCAGGCAAGGTCCGCGACGGTGATCCCGGTCGAGGCCGCGCGCGCGGCGCTCGCGCAGCTGGGCGCGGACGCCGCGGCGCTCGCCGCCGGCGGCGAGGCGGCCGCCGAAGTGGTGCTGCTGACGCAGGACGCGGATCTGGGCGTCGCGACTACGTTGCACTGGCTACAGCGTGCCGGACTCGCCGCTGAACCGGCCGCGCTCGAGGCGCGCTTCAGCCCACTGGTGCTGCGCCTGCTCGCCTCCCTGCAGCAGCTCGCGCTGCCACGCCTGCCGCTCGGGTGGTCTTCCAATCAGCCGCTGCAGCCGGCGCAGGCCGAGGCGCTGCGCAACATGTTACTCGCCATGGCCGCCGATCCGCGGCTGCTGCTGGCACATCTCAGCGAGCAACTGGTACAGCTGCGCCATGCGCGCGATCTAGCGCCCGAGGAACAACGGCGGATCGCCGTCGAGACACGCGAGCTGTACGCACCCCTGGCCAATCGCTTAGGCGTCTGGGGTCTCAAGTGGGAGCTCGAGGATCTGGCCTTTCGCTATCTCGACCCGGAGGACTATCACCGCATTGCCCGCGCGCTCGCCGAGCGCCGGGTCGATCGCGAGCGCTACATCGAGCAGGTATGCGCGCAGCTCGCGCGGGCGCTGCGCGAGGCCGGGGTCGCCACGGTCGCGGTCTACGGGCGCGCCAAGCACATCTACAGTATCTGGCGCAAGATGCAGCGCAAGGGTATCGCGTTCGAGCAGCTGTTTGATGTGCGCGCCGTGCGTATCGTGGTCGAGACCGTCGCCGAGTGTTATGCCGCCCTCGGCATCGTGCACGGCCTGTGGCATTACATACCGGGCGAGTTTGACGACTACATCGCCACGCCCAAGGAAAACGAGTATCGCTCCATCCACACAGCCGTAATCGGGCCGGAAGGCAAATCGCTCGAGATCCAGATCCGCTCGCGCGACATGCATGACCTCGCCGAGCTCGGCGTCGCGGCCCACTGGCGCTACAAGGAAGGCGGCGCACGCGATGCCGACTACGAGCGCAAGATCGCCTGGGTACGCCGCGTGCTCGACCCGGCGCAATCCGCCGAGATCGAAGACGACCTCATCGAGCGGGTGAAGGGCGAGCTGTTCTCCGACCGCATCTACGCCATGACCCCTCAGGGCGATGTGATTGATTTGCCGCGCGGCGCAACGCCGCTCGACTTCGCCTATCACGTGCACACGGATCTCGGCCATCGCTGTCGCGGCGCTAAGGTGAACGGCCGTATCGCGCCGCTCAACCACGCGCTCGACAACGGCGATGTAGTCGAGATCATCACCGGCAAGCAGAGCGCTCCGAGCCGCGACTGGCTCGCGAGCGAGCAGGGCTTCCTGGTCGCGCCCCGCAGCCGCGCCAAGGTTCGGGCTTGGTTTCGCCGCGCCGACGAGTCACAGCACCGGCTGTCCGGGCGCGCGACGCTCGAGCGCGAGCTCGCCCGTGCCGGCGCGGGAGCGGAGCTGATCGCGCCGCTGGTGCGTGAGCTGCATGCGCACAGCGCCGACGATCTGCAGCGCCTGATCGGCGCCGGCGAGATCAGCGGCGCCGCGCTCGAGCAGGCGCTCGCGCGCTTGCGCGCCAGCGCGCAGCCGCTGCTCCCACAGACGCGCCGCCGCCATCGCACCGCCAGCGCGCGCTCTCCGGTCGAGATCGAGGGGGTGGGTGATCTGCCCGTGACGATGGCCCGCTGCTGCGGCCCCGTGCCGCCCGAGCCGATCTGGGGCTACCTGACGCTCGGCCGGGGCGTGACCGTTCACCGCGCCCAATGCCCGAGCCTGCTGCGCATGCGTGCGCAAAACCCCGAGCGCGTGCTGCGGGTCGAATGGAACCTGAGCAGCGACAGCCGCCTGCCGGTGCAGATCCGTGTCGAGGCGCTCGACCGGCGCGGACTGCTGCGCGACGTCACGGACGTGATGGCGCTCGAACAGCTCAGCATCGACGGCGTCAACTCCAACACCGATCCGAACGATCGCATCGCGACCATCGTCATGCGCACCGCCGTACGCGATGGTGATCAGCTCGGTCGTGTGCTACAGCGCCTGAGCGCCGTGCCCAATGTGCTCTCCGCGCAGCGGTTGACTTGAGTCTGCGTGCTCGCAGGTAGCTGGCGGCGTGCGACTGCATGGCGCCCCGTGGCGAGGCCGGCAGGTTCAGTTCTAGTTCTTCAGCCGGTAGCCGGTCTTGAATATCCACGCGATCAGCCCCAGGCAGACGGCCAGAAACGCCGTAACGCAGGCGAGGCTCAGGGCCACGCTTACATCCGCCTTGCCGTAGAAGCTCCAGCGAAAGCCGCTGATCAGGTACACGATGGGGTTGAACAACGTCACCATGCGCCACGGCCGCGGCAGCATGTCGATGGAATAGAACGCGCCGCCAAGAAATGTCAGCGGCGTGACCACCAGCATCGGGGCGAACTGCAGCTGCTCGAAGCTCCTGGCCCAGATGCCGAGGACAAAGCCGAACAGACTGAAGCTCGCGGCCGTCAGCAATAGGAATGCGATCATCCAGCCGGGATGCAGGATGCGAATCGGCACGAACAGGCTGGCGGTTCCCAGGATCAGCCCGCCGAGCACCAGCGACTTGGTGGTCGCCGCTCCCGACTGACCGAGCACGATCTCCAACGACGACACCGGCGCCGACAGCAGCTCATAGATCGTACCGGTGAATTTCGGCAGATAAATCCCAAACGAGGCGTTCGACAGGCTCTCGGTGAGCAGCATCAACATGATCAGACCGGGCACGATGAAGGCGCCATAGGAGGTGCCACCGATCGTGGTGATGCGCGAGCCGATGGCCGAGCCGAACACGACGAAATACAACGAGGTCGTGATCACGGGCGTCACGATGCTCTGAAGCACGGTGCGGCGAAAGCGCGCCATCTCGAACTTGTAGATGGCCGCGACCCCGCGACGGTTGAAGTGCCAGCTGCTCACGCCGGCCTCCGGTCGCCTTCGCGCACCAGGCCGACGAATATCTCCTCGAGCGTGCTCTGGCGCGTATTGAGATCCTTGAACGCGATCCCGAGTGCGTCGAGTCGCTTGAGCAACGCGGCAATGTCGGTGTGCTGATCCGCGGTGGTGAAGCTGTACTGCAGCTCCAGGCCCGAGGGCGAGAGCGCCAGCGGCCAGTCGCGCAGCCCGTCCGGGATGGCGCCCAGGGGTTCGAGCAGCTGCAGCGTCAACTCCTTGCGGCCGAGCTTCCTCATCAGCGTGCTCTTCTGCTCCACCACGATCAGCGCCCCCTTGTGGATGACACCGATCCGGTCGGCCATCTCCTCGGCCTCTTCGATGTAGTGGGTGGTGAGGATGATCGTTACGCCGCGCTCGCGCAGCGAGCGCACCAGGCTCCACATCTCGCGCCGCAGCTCGACGTCGACGCCGGCCGTGGGCTCGTCCAAGAACAGGATCTGCGGCTCGTGCGACAACGCCTTCGCGATCATGACGCGGCGTTTCATGCCGCCGGACAGGGTCATGATCAGATCGCGTCGCCGCTCCCACAACGCCAGATCGCGCAGTAGCTTCTCGATCAGCGCCGGGTTGCGCTCGCAGCCGAACAGCTGACGGCTGTAGTTGACCGTCGCCCCCACGGTCTCGAACATGTCGGTGGCCAGCTCCTGCGGCACCAGTCCGATCAGCGTGCGCGCCGCACGGTAGTCGCGCAGGATGTCGTGATCGGCGGCCAGAATGAGCCCGGAGCTCGGCGTGACCAACCCACAGACGATGTTGATCAGCGTCGTCTTGCCGGCGCCGTTCGGTCCGAGCAGCGCGAAGATCTCGCCCTGCTGGATTTGCAGGTCGATGCCCTTGAGCGCCTGCAGGCCCGAGGCATAGGTCTTGGTGAGCCCCGAGATCGACAGCGCGGCGGGCATCAGAGCAAAGCGTGGGACATCAGGACAGCGGACATCGGGACAGCTGAGATCGGCGCCATGCGCGCAAACAGCAGTGCCATGCTCAGCGATTTACGGCGTCGATCGCGCGCTTATCGGCCGCGAGCGCGGCCTCGTGCAGCGCTTCGGCGAGCGTCGGATGAGCGTGGATCGTGCGCTGTAGATCCTCGGCGCTCGCCTGGAACTCCATCGCGAGAGTCGCCTCGGCGATCAGCTCGCCCGCCATCGGGCCGATGATGTGGACGCCGAGGATAGTGTCGCTGTCGCGATGAGCGAGCAGCTTGACGAAGCCGCTGGCAGCTTCGAGGGCACGCGCCCGACCGTTGGCGCTGAAGGGGAACATGCCGTTCTTATAGGGCACGCCACTGCTCTTGAGCTGCAACTCGGTCTTACCGACCCAGGCGATCTCGGGTGCGGTGTAGATGACCGCCGGAATGACATCATAGTTGACGTGCGCGTAGCGTCCGGCAATTCGATCGGCAACCGCGATGCCCTCCTCCTTACCCTTGTGTGCCAGCATCGGGCCGCG
>JASHTF010000340.1 GCA_030040715.1 Gammaproteobacteria bacterium
CGCGTATAGCCCCCCGATGGCGAGCCACACGTACTTGAGCTGCCACAGGTGCGCCGAACGCGTGTTGCGCGCGACCTGCTCGACCAGCACCAGGCCGCCGATTGCCAGCGAGAATGCGCCCCAGAGCCAGTAGCGCTCGAGATCGCGCACCAGCGACTCGGGCCGGCCGGGCAGCAGCGACCCGAGCGCCCACAGCAACACCAGCACCGCGAGCACCGCGACGACCGCGAGCACGCGCTGCGCGACGCGTACCGCCTGCGGATCACTGGTTCGACCCAGACACCGCGTCAGCGCAAGTCCCCAGGCGAGGCTGCGAAAGTATTCGGCGGCAATCACGATGCCAACGGGGACGGCAACACCGCGCAGTTGCGCGGTCAGCACGGCCGACCATGCGAGCTGCATGCCGATAGCGCCGGCCAACCCGGAGCCTGCCAGCCGCCGACGCCAGAGCGTCAGGCAGACTGCCAGCAGCAACGCGTAGGCAGCGGCGGAGAAGAGGTACCCGACCACACTGAGAACCTAACTGTCTCTACTGATACTATTCCCGGCCGACTTCATCTGAAGAGGCCTTTTCAGAGTGCGGAGAGGCTTTATCGCTGAGGGCTGACAGCCGCCGTCCTGGTGGCCAGACCGCGGCGGCTATCTTCGCAGTTCGCCGGATGAACCGCCAAGATGGGTGCCAACGGTCGTCGAAATCTTTTACAGCTCTGCCGCACTACGGCGGCAGCCACCTTACAAGTACTTGATCGGACAGCGATTTCAATATAGGCACGGTTGTTGCATCCTCCTAGGCCCAACAGGGCGGCAATCACGCTGACCATTGAGGGGACTGCAGATGGATAAGAGGAAACTAACGGCGGCGCTGGGAGCCAGCGCGTCCTTAATTGCCCTTTCGTCATTGGTGGGATCGGGCTCGGCGTACGCAGGCGCCTGCGTGGCCGCTTCGGCGGCGACCTACGAGGCAGCCGGCTTTTCGTGCAGCGTCGGTCCGCTGACCTTTAGTAACTTTAACCTGTTTACCCAGACGACCGGTATAGCGGTCCTGACGGTCACGGGTTTTAACCCGGTCACTTTGGTCGTCGGTGGCCACACGGAATACGGCTTCGCGCTCAGCTATACCGCTGACGCGTTTGGCATTGGCTCGCCTGTCCCCCTCAGCACCACCGACCTGGCGTTGAACTACAACGTCACTTCCAAGCCCGGAAATATGGTCGACTCCTACATGGCGTTCACGGGCGCCACGGGTGTGATACCTGGTGTCGCTCCGGGCGCCGGCGCATTCGCCTCGGCTGTTCTTTCCGAGACCCTGTCCAATGGTGTCACGATGAGTCTGGATGCGCCCGGGGTGGCGTCGGATAACTTCCTCCCGGGGCAGATAACCAACAACATCAACGCCATCAAGGACCAGGACAACGCCGCGTACAACGGTGACTTTGCAGATACTTCGGTGCTGGTAGATGCGTTCTCAGTATCCGGGGCCGTTCCAGAGCCGGGCACGATGGCCCTGTTCGGCGCGGGTCTCCTGGGCAGCGCACTCTGGCTGCACCGCCGTCGGCGCATTAAGTTAGCCTGACTGTCGCACCTCTGTTCACGGAAAACGCCCGCACTAGCGGGCGTTTTTCGTTACGGGGTAGGATTCCCATCCGTGAGCGCAGTCGTCAATGCGTTTTCGGTCGATGTCGAGGACTACTTCCAGGTCGCCGCGCTCGCGCCCGCGATTCCTCGCGATTCCTGGAGTGAGCGTGAGCCTCGCGTCGAGCGCAACACCGAGCGTATCCTCGAGCGGCTGGCGGAGCACGGCGTACGTGGCACTTTCTTCGTGCTCGGCTGGATTGCGGAGCGCCACCCGGCGCTCGTCAAGCACATCAGCGCCGCCGGCCATGAAATCGCCTCGCACGGCTACTCGCACGAGCTGATCTACCGACAGCCACGGGGGGAATTTCGGGCCGAGACCGAGCGCAGCAAGCGGCTGCTCGAAGACCTGACCGGCAGCGCCGTGATCGGCTACCGAGCCGCGAGCTTCTCGGTCACTCGCGCATCGCTTTGGGCGCTCGATGTACTGATCGACCTCGGATTCCAGTACGACTCGTCCATCTTTCCGATCCGTCATGACCGCTACGGTATTCCTGGAGCGACCCGCGAGCCGGCTCGAATCTGCGCGCCGTCGGGCCGGACGCTGACCGAATTCCCGCTCGCCACGGCCCGCTTCGGCGGCCTGAGGGTGCCGGTCTCGGGGGGAGGCTATTTCCGCCTGCTACCCTACTGGGTGACACGGTGCGGGCTCCGCCAGATCAATCTGCACGATGGCCGGCCCGCGGCCTTCTATCTGCATCCGTGGGAAATTGATCCGGGGCAGCCGCGCATGCGGGTCGGTATGCTGTCGCGCTGGCGCCATTACACCAATCTACGGCACTGCGAGGCACGGCTGCAGCGCCTGCTCGGCGATTTCAAATTCGATAGCATGAGCGCCGTGCTGCGGTCGCGCGGCTTGCTGCCCACAAAGGCACCCCCGATGGCCTCGGCGCCCGCCTAGGCTAGCGCGATGGCTCGGGCGGGGCTGGCGGCCCGGCGCCCCACCAGGCTCTTTCCCAGTCGGCCACGCACGCCTCGATGCGTCCCAGGCAATCGGCGTAGCACTGTTCAGTGAGCCCATAGGGATCGGCGACGTCTTCGTCCCGCCACGCTCCCAGCCGGTGGACCTTGCCCTTGAGGTCGGGCCAATGGAGCTCGACGAAGGCCTGCTGCGTCTCATCCATGACCAGCATGAGGTCGTGCCGACGCGCCAATGCTGCGGTGAGTTGCTGCGCCCGGTGCCGCGAGATGTCAAAGCCGCGGCGCTCCATCAATGCGACTACCGTCGTCGGCGACGGCTGCCCGACCGATGCCGCGATGCCCGCAGAGGTCACGCGCAGCCGATGGCTGCGTTCATGCGCGCGTTTGACAATAAGCGCCGCGGCCATCGGGCTGCGGCAGAGATTGCCCATGCAAACCACCAGCACGGAGCGAATCGCTGGGCTCGCGCCGCGCACCGCGGTCCGCCTGGGATGTTTGAACAAATGTTGTTACCAAATGAAGCCGTGACCTTCGAGTGTAGCGACTATAGGCGCGCCTGATACGCCGCGCACTAGCGCTAGCACGTCCCGAGTTCAAACTTAGGAAGTGGCGCGCAGTCGCGCGCTTCGGGCCAGTCGAGTGGAGTGCGCTGCTTAGCCCGCCGCGGGGCTGGTCACCGTGGCGCTCACGGTGTCGGACAACGCGCCCTGGACGCCGGCACTGCTGGTGGCGCTGATGGCGAAGTACCACACGCCCGCGGCCAGGTTGTCAAAGGTGTAGCTGGTGGTCGGATTGTCGACGGTCACCGACTGCGTGAGCAGCGAGGCAATCGTGCCGTACTGAATGGTATATCCGGTCACATCCGCCTGCGCAGAGCCGTCGGTGTTCGTGGTCGGTGCCTGCCAGCTCAGGGTGATGCTGCCCGCCTGTGGCACCGTGATGGTGAACGGTGCCAGCGAGGCCTGCGCGGCGGCAGTGCTGGCGCTGATCACGATGTCATGATAGGTGCCGACATCGGTGCTGCTGGGCGTACCACTGAGCTGGCCCGTCGAGGTACTGAAGCTCGCCCAGTGGGGCATGTTTTGAATGCTGAAACCGACGGTCGCCGGGGTGGTTGAATCCTTGACGACCGGCGTAAATGCGTACGCTTGGCCGATGTAGGCCTGCGCCGCGGGACTGCCGCTGAGACTCAGACCCGCAGACGTTGAAGCCGAAGAGCCCGAGCCGTCACCGTTGCAACCGACCGCGACCGCAAGTGCCGCGACACATAGCAGGCGTCCACCGATCGAGAGTGCCTGCGCACCGATTTCTCTCACCCTCTACCCTCCCCGCGAGCGTGACGGAAAAATACCGGCGCACTCGTCGTCGCTCAACGAGTCTGCCGAGAGCGACAACGGCAACGACGTCGCGTCGGCAATCGCCGACGCGTCGGACTTTCGTCACACTACGACCCTGAGTTGGCCTCGCCGGCAGTAGACCCAATTAACAGCTTCGAGACTCGCGGTTGTAATCCGCAGCAGAATGGCGTAGGCGCACGAGCCGCGTGGTTGCTGATCGAGCCGCCGCGCCCGTGTCGGCCTGGTGTTTGTCAATGCAATGACTGTCGATGAGTCGATGCTGTATATTTCGTTGGAATTGAACCCAACTAGAACGGACCGTGTGATACGGACAGCGTCCGCATGATGCTGCGCTCGGATCTCGCTTTCCTGCCGCTCGAGGACGAGGTAGTCGTCTTTTCAGAGGAGATGCAAGCTCTCGTGGAGCTGAATGCCTCCGCGGCCTACATCGCGCAGCAACTGAAGGCTGGCACGCCGCCGTCGAGTATCGCGCGCGAGCTCTCCAAGAACGGGACCACCTCGGCCGCGGAGGCGGGCAACTGGATCGCCGCGACCCTCGAGGCGCTACGTTCGCACGGCCTGGCGGCCGATGCCGCGCTACCCGAATCCCGCGTCTCAGCGCAGACCGAGGCGCAGCAACAGGAACAGCAGCAGGAGCAGCAGGCGCGTCGCATCGCACTGATGCCGCCGTATTCGCCGGTTGAGGCGGTAGCGGAGCGACGCTATCGCCTCCTCGGCAGCGTTGCGCTGATGCGCTTCGCCATGGCCGAGCAGGCGCAGGCCGTGGATGCGGCGCTCGGTCACCTCGCCATCGGCGGTAGTGACGAACCCGCTCTTGTCATCGAGGTACATGCGGAAGTATTCGGCAGTCGCCACTCGGTCCGCAGCCACATCTACTGTGACCAGAGACCCGTGGAATTCACGACCGGGCTCTACCGGCTCGCCCCGGTCGTCAAGTCGCTCCTCTGGAAGGAGGCAGTTGGCCGTTACAATTTCATGTTCTATATCCATGCCGGGGTTGCGGGGACGGGGGACAGCTGCATCCTTCTGCCTGCGGCCGCAGGCAGCGGCAAGTCCTCGCTAACCGCGGCGCTCGTCCACAGAGGATACCGCTACCTCTCCGACGAGGTGGCGTTGATCGAACCCGCCACGTTCCGTGTTGCCCCTGTTCCGCTTGCAGTCTGCGTCAAGAGCACCGGTTGGCAGGTGATGCGTCGTTACTTTCCGGATATCCGCACGCTCATGAGCCACCAGCGAACGGATGGTAAGGTCGTGCGCTACATTCCTCCTGCTCCCAGCTCCATCCAGACAACCCCTGCGCAAGTGAGCCACATCGTGTTTCCACGCTACGACGCCAGCGCGGCCACGGAGATTCATCCGATCGCACGGTCGGCAGCGCTCCGGCGCTTGATGAGCGAATGCTGGGCGTGCGGCCACCTCGATCACACCAACGTCAAGGATCTGATCCGCTGGATCGCTCAGATCGAGTGCTACCAGCTGACCTTTAAGTCGCTGAAGGACGCGGCGGATCTGGTGGAGCAGATTGCCCCCAGGGCAGTCAGACCGCGATAGCCTCTGGTGCCAAATCCGCCTGCTGACGCTCCCAAATGGTCTCGAATGCGGCTTCGAGGTCGCGGGTAAACCCCGCGGTGTCGAACAGCGGTGCCCGGTGGAGGTTTTGCGCCAGCTTCGCCCGGATAGCCGCAAGCCGCTGCGGCTGTTGCGCCAGCGACAGCGCCAACGCCTCATATTGCAGCACTGATTCCGTCACCATCTCTGGCAGACCGACGGCGCGCAGCAGGCTCGCGCCGACACGCCCGGCAAAGGTGCTACCGAGGCATGTCAATACCGGCAATCCTGCCCACAGCGCGTCACTCGCCGTCACATGCGCATTGCACGGAACCGTGTCCAGGAACAGGTCGGCCAGCCGATGCCGCGCGAGGTGATCTTCGTTTGGAACACTCTGTGCAAACACGATGCGGTCCGGCGCGATCCCGCGCGCCGCGGCTTCGCGGCGCAGATTATGGACGGCGTAGGGCTCGCCCTCGAGCAGCCACAGAACGCTTCCCGGGCTGGCGTGCAGCAACCGCATCCAGGCCTCAAACACCGGCGGTCTGATCTTGTAGGCCTGGTTGAAGCAGCAATACACAAAGCCCGATTCCGGCAAGCCGACTTCGGCGCGCGCCAGTGTGGACTCGGGAACGTGACGCTTGGAGTCATTGCACTGATACGAATTGGGCAGATAGATGACCTTCTCGGTGTAATGGCGCGATTGCTGGCCGGGGATCAACGTACGGTCGGCGATGATGTAGTCAAAGAACGGCGCCCCGGTCGTCCCCGCGTTGCCGAAGTAGCTCACCTGTAGGCCGGCCGGCCTGCGGGCAAGGATTCCCGGCCGCGCCCTGGCGGAAAACCTGTTGAGGTCAATCCCGATATCGATTTCCATCTCGCTGACGAGCTCGGCGATCTGCTCGTCTTTCATGT
>JASHTF010000341.1 GCA_030040715.1 Gammaproteobacteria bacterium
GCGCGGCCTGCGTGCCGAGCTTCATCACGCAGTACCGCCAGCGCTTGGGCGGGCGACTCGATCAGGTACTGGCTGATCTGGCGCCATTTCAAGCGATTGCCAATCGCCAGTTCGGCGGCAACCTGCGCGAGCTGGTGCGCTATCACCTGCAGAGCCGCGACCTCACCTTCCATCAGGAAGGCATGGCGCTGCAGACCATGATTGATGCTGCGGCACGTCTGCGCGCGAGCCTGCAGGCCCTGAACACCGATCTGCTGCACCAGTGCCTGTATCTGGTGCGGCAACCCGACTTCGATCTGCTGCGCTCCACGTGGAATGCGTATCAGCCCGGCTTTACATTTACGCTGCAGGGAGCTCTGTTCGCACTGGCGCTGGGAGTGCTGGTGTGGCTGCTGTTTCTCGGCCTGTGGCACGGCACGGTCGCCGGCGTGCGGGTAATCGCCCGCCCGGCGCGGCGGCAAGCGTCGGTCACGTAGCGGCGGCCGTCACCGCACTGATACTGCTACCACACGGGTACCGTCACGACGCTGATACGGACGCCACGCTGATACCGTCGCCGCCTGATACTGCCGGCGCGCCGGACCGCGCCCGCGACGCTCAGCGGGGATCCATCTTGAAGCGCTCGAGGTATTGCCGCACGGCGTCACGGTACCCTTCGCTACTCGTCACCGTGGCCCCTCCGGCCAGCACGAAAATGAAATCGCCGCGCGGCGTGCGGCTGACTTCCCGCACGTGATTGACGTTGATCAGACACGAGCGGCTGATCCTGAGAATCGGCTGCGCCTGCAGTGCCCGCTCGGCCTGCTGCAAGGTGCTGCGGGCGTGGAATACATCCCGACCGAGCGTCAGGCGTACGTAATTACGGTCACCTTCGACGAACTCGACGTCGGCCACGTCGAGCAGGCGCAGATGGCCGCCGGATTCGGCCAGCAGGCGGGGGCGCGCGTCCGACAGCGCGCGCGCTGCGGTCTCGAGTTGGGCGAGTGCGGCGGACAAGGTCGTCTGCCGGTCGGCGGCGCCGTCGATCTCCCATCTGCGGCGTACCCGCGCGAGTGTCTTACCGAAACGCTGGTGGTCGAACGGCTTGAGCAGATAATCGGTCGCACTGACCTCGAACGCCTCGACGGCGTAGTGATCGTATGCGGTCACGAATACGATCAGCGGCAGCTTCGCGCTGTCCAATGAGCGCGCGAGCTGTACCCCATCCAGAGTGCCGATCTGGATATCGAGGAACAGCAGATCGGGTACTCGCGCACGCACGGCTGCGAGCGCCGTGGTGCCATCGCCGTATTCGCCGACGACGCGCAGATCCGACTCTCGGGAGCACAATTCGCGCAATGCGCGACGGGCCGCCGGCTCATCGTCGACGATGATCACATCCATGATGCGTGCCATTGGCTCGGCGCTCGGGTCACTGCCGATGCGCCGTGGTCGGCTGTGCTTCGTAAATCAGCGGCATGTGGATCACGGCAGACCATTCGGCGGGTGCGCTCGGACCCACGCACAGCGCCGCACGCTCGCCAAAATGTACCCCGAGTCGCTCGCGCACATTGCGTAGGCCGAAGCCGGCCGGATGAGGCCGCGCCTCGACGGCGGCGATGCCGTTGCTGACACGCAGCACCAGCGATTGCTCCGCGACGCTTGCCTCGAGGCGCACCGCCACGCTGCCCGCGTGCCCCGCCAACCCATGTACCACCGCATTCTCGATCAGCGGCTGCAGGATCAGGCTCGGAACCCATACCGGCGGCAGTTGCGCACCGTCCGGCAGCGACAGTTGCAATCGATCGGCAAAGCGCCGCTGCTGCAGCTCGAGATAGAGGCGCACGAACTGTAGCTCCTCCCCGAGGCGGCAGAAGTCGCGTTCGCCCGCCGTCAGCAGCCGTCGCAACAGATCCCCCAGCTGCACCACCATCGACTGCGCGGTGGCCGGATTCCACTCGATCTGGCCGCGGATCGTGTGCAGCAGGTTGAATAGTGTGTGCGGTGAGAGTTGCATCCGCAGCGCGGCCAGCCGTGCACTGCTCCAGGCACGCTCGAGCGTCGCCAGTCTGAGCTCGGAGTCGCGGTAGCGCCGATAGAGCGCGAGGCCAGTGGTGAGCGCCAGCGCAAAGGCGTAGCTCAGAAAGAAGCTCGTGCTGCTCGCGATCCACAGCGAGCGATCGCGGCCACCGAATATGAGGAACGGCGCGACCAGGGTCGAGTGTGAGGCGTAGCTGCCGGCGGTGACTATGGTCTGCGGCTCGAGCCATCCCTCGGCGATACCGAGGAACGGCTCGGCCAGGGCCGCAAAGGCAATCCCGACCAAGATCTGCAACGGCACGGTGCGCCACGCGGGTCGCCAACCGAGCCGCAACGACACCCAGATGGCGCCCACCAGTACCGGATATAGAAACACGTGCTGCAGCACCCGCGCATCCCACCCGGCGAAATAGTGGTTAACACCACGCGGATCGAGCGCCACGGACATGTTGGTGGCGTACAGCACGTTCAACAACATGACATGAATCCAGAACAGGGTGAGCACGGTCCACAGGGGCCAGCTGGTGGCAGCTGCCTGCGAGCGCGCGCTCAGCGTTTCTTCAGCGCCTGCGCTGCCGGCACCGCCCGAGGGCAAGTACCCGAGGCGCTGCTCCGAAACGGAATTCATCGACGGTCTCCCGCATCCACCGCTGTTCCGTGACGGCAAGCCTACGCCAGCGACGCCGCAGACACACAAGCCGCCCGACCGGTTGGGACGAACACGTCGCTACCAGGGACGAGCCCCTCGGTACCGGCGCGTCGGAGCGCGGGACCAGCTCGAGGTGCGGCCGCTGACTCAGCATCGTCGCTGGAGTGTCATAGGCGCAGTCGGTTGCATCCAAACGGAAGTCTCCTCATGAAGGCCTTGTCATCCAAGTCTCAATCGAAGCTGCGCGCCATGGTGATCGGCGCTGCGATCGCCGGGCTGTTCATCAGCATCGACTGCCGAGCGGCCGCCGGTGTCGAGATCGGCCCCGACGGCTATCCGGCCGTGGCCGTGAGCTACGGCGATCTCAATCTGTCAACGTCAGAGGGCGTGCTGACGCTGTACCGGCGGATCGCCGCGGCGGCGAATCAAGTCTGCGGCGGAAATCCAGACCCGCGGGACCGGCACGCCGTCGTCTGGAGCCGCGTCTGTCGCCAGGCGGCGATGGCGCGCGCCGTGCAAGCCGTCGGCAACCCCAGACTGGCGGCGCTGCTGACCACGCGCAGCGGCCACGGTTGAAGACAGCGCCCCGCGTCCCACGCTGTTCGCGTCACGACGTCCTTCTCCGCAGGGTTGGATCTTTCCGGGCCGGGGCTTCTCTTGCGGAGCCGTCGGATGCACAGTAGCGCATCCTCCAGCAGAGGATCCAACCACTGCGGGGCTCCGACACGGTGTACGGCGAGCGCGTCTGGGGATTACTGGTTCTCATTGCGGATATCTGGGCGCTCGTCCACATCTCGCAGAGCGGCGCGAGAACCGGCACCAAGGTACTGTGGATCGTGGTCGTGATCGTGCTGCCGGTGCTCGGCTTCATCCTGTGGCTGTTCCTCGGACCGAGGAGCTCTCGGGCCTAGCAGCAGCGACAGCCGCCGGCGACGGCGGCGATGCGCGGCGCCAGGGGTGCGTGTGGGAAGAGGGGTCGGCGAGCGCGTAACTATTATTATAATATTCAATAATATAAGAGTATTATCTTCAGTGTAGCATTAATTAGGCGCGACGCACGCTGTCGCCCTGCCGTCGCCCTGCCGTCGCCCTGCCGTCGGACGACCCGAGCCACAGGCCGCCGTTGCGCGGCTGATGCATTAGGCGCCGACGAACCTCAAGGGGTACCAGCTGCTCGATCCCACCTTCGGTAAACTGCTGCCTTCGTACGCGGACAATCTCAAGGTCCAGTTTCATATCGATTGGGGCTGGTCGGCGAAGAGCTACGACGCCACTCAGAAACGCTTCGCGGAGTGGCTGCAGGGGTGAAGGTGTTTTCTCTGGCACGCAAGCAACTGTCCGGTATCGGCGCTTCGCACTCGCTGTGGGAGGCTACGGCCGCTCCCGGCGTGAGTCATGAGCCGCTGCGGGGAGACGCACGCGCCGACGTGGCGATCGTCGGCGGCGGCATCGCGGGTCTATCGACCGCGCTGCAGTTGGCGGAGGCCGGCACCAAGGTCGCCGTGCTCGAGGCCGAGTCGATCGCCTACGGGGCTTCGGGCCGCAACGGCGGCCAGGTCATCCCGGGGCTCAAGCACGATCCGCAGGAGCTGATTCGCGCCTAAGGCCGCGAGGTCGCAGCGCCGCTGATTGAATTTGCCGGCGGCACCGCGGACTGCGTGTTTGAGCTCATCGCGCGCTATCAGATCCGCTGTGACGCCGTACGTCACGGCTGGATTCAGGCGGCGCACAGCGCGGCGGCGCTACGGCTGGTACACGCGCGGGCGCAACAGTGGTCGGAGCGCGGCGCTGCGGTTGCGGTTCTGGGTGCCGAGGAAGTAGCGGCCCAATCCGGCGCGCTCGGCTATTACGGTGGTTGGATCGATCGGCGCGGCGGGCGATTGCAGCCGCTCGATTACTCCCGCGGTCTGGCGCGTGCCGCCCGGCAGCGCGGCGCGACTCTCTACGAGCACAGCCGCGTGCAAACCATCACGCCACGCCCGGGCGGCTGGCGCCTGGCAACGGCCGCGGGCAGTCTGGATGCCGACAAGGTCGTGCTCTGCATGAATGCCTATGCGGCCATGCAGGGCGGCTGGTCTGCCCTGACGCGCGCCTATGTTCCGGTCGGGAGCTTTCAGCTCGCGTCCGAGCCGCTCGATCCCGACACTCGGGCGTCACTGCTCAAGGACAACGTCGCCGTCTCGGACACCCATCCGCTGCTGCATTACTTCCGCCTCGACGCCGAGGGTCGGCTCATCATGGGGGGGCCGGGGCTGACGCTGCACTCGCTGCGTTCGCCGGCACAGGTCGAGCCGCTGCTCGCGTGGGTAGAGCGCGTGTTCCCGGGCCTGCGCGAGGTTTATCGGCCGCAATACTACTGGGGCGGCGACGTCGCGCGCACGCTCGATCACCTGCCGCACCTGCATGATCTGCGCTCCGGTGTCTATGCCTTCTATGGCTGCAATGGCCGGGGTGTCGCACTGGCGACGGCCGCCGGCGGCTGGCTCGCGCGCCTGGCTCTCGGGGCGCGCGCCTCCGAGCTGCCATTGCCGTTGACGCCGCTGCGACCGGTGCCGCTGCATGCGGCCTATCCGCTCTATATCCAGGCAGCGCGGCTTTTCTACACGCTGACAGAGCGCTTCAAGCGGTCCGCCTCGGCGCCGCGCACGGCGACGCCGACGGTCGGGTTGCGGCGCGTCCCGTCGCAGCGCTGAAGGACTGCGGCAGCGAGCTTCGACCCGCTGAAAGATCATTATGTCCGACGCCCGCAGCTATGACGGTCTGGCGCCCGGCGCCTTCGAGGCGCTGCCCGAATCGGCACGCGATCTGGCCTTTCCGCGCTCGGAGTATCTGGCCCGCATGCAGCGCGTGCGCGCCCTCATGGCCGAGCGGCACATCGATCTGCTGTACGTCACGACACCGGAGCATATCTGCTATCTGCATGGGTTCTTCGCGAGCTGGTACAAGGCGAACAGTCCCATGCGCTATCCGCAGCTCTACGGCACGGCGATTCATGTCGACCACGACGAGTTCATCCATTTCGACAATCCCACCGAACTGCCGGTGCTGGCCAAGACCTCGATATCGACCGACAACCGTTTCTTTCACAGCCGCGCGGCCGCGCCCAACCTCGCGTTCATCGTCGGCGAGCTCAAGGCGCAGGGGTGGCTGCGGGGCACGGTCGCGATGGAGCACTGGAGCTACATTCCGAATCGCGCGGTCAGCACCATGCTCGAGGGGGCGCTGCTCGCCGCGGGCTGCCGCGTGGTCGATGGCAGCACCCTCGTCCGCCAGGCGCGCCGCGTCAAATCGCCCGCCGAAATCGCCTACATCGAGAAGGCCGTCGCCCTCGCCGATATCGGCCACCAGGCGCTGCGGGAGAATCTGCGCGCCGGTATCACCGAGCTCGAATTATTCGGCGAGGTCACGCGCGCGATGATGCGCGCGGGTAGTGAGTTTCCGGCGCTGATACCGATCTTCAACGCCGCGCCGGTTCGCGACGGCCGGCCGATCTCTACCGGCCACTCGATGGCCAGTCGGCGCATGATCCAGAACGGCGAGTTCCTCACAGCTGATCTGTGTGGCGTCTACTACCGCTATCACGGCAACGTCATGCGCGGCTACTTTCTCGGCGATCCGCCGCCCGCGATGGTCACCCAGCACCGGCGCGCCGGCGGGGTATTCGAGGTATATGCCCGTGAGGTCAAGGCGGGCATGACGGTGCGCGAGGTCAACGCGGTGCTGCGCGCTTATTACGAGAGCGTCGGGCTTTGGGATACGCCCGGCTGGGCGCTCGGCTACGAGCTCGGACTGAGTCTGCCGCCCGATTGGGTCGGCGACTTTTATTTTCACTTCAAGGATGAGCAGTATCTCGAGCGCGTATTCGAGCACAATATGGTCACCAACCTCGAGAGCCTGTTCAATACCTTTCTCATCGATACCTGCGTCTACGGCAAGCACGGCACCCGCTTCCTGTCGCGGCTTGCCCCCGAGCTGATCGCCGTGGATTGAGCACGCTGCAAGCGAGGATCGCATGCTGACGGCATTTTCATTAGCAACCTATCGCGAGCGTCAGAAAAAAGCTCAGGCGCAACTCGGCAAGGTGGATCTCGATGCGCTGCTCGTGACCGCTCCCGACAACATCCATTACCTGACGGGCTTCGACAGTCTCGGCTATCTGTGGTACCAGGCCCTGATCCTCTCGAGCCGGGTGCAACCGGCCTGCTTTCTGACGCGCACCAGCGAGATGCCTTGCGTGCATGAGCTGTCGGCGATCGAGGACGGCGTCTACTACGACATCGCGACTCAGGATCCGCTCGAGCTGGTGGCGCAGGCGCTGACCGACGCGGGCCTCGCGAGCGGTCGCATCGGTCTCGAGATGGAGTCATTCACGTTCTCGCCCGCACAATATCTACGGCTGCAGAAGCTGCTTCCCAAGGCGCGGTTCGTCGACGGGTCGACGCTGATCGCCGGGCAACGGCTGATCAAGTCTGCCGAGGAGATCGCCTATCAGCGCACGGCCGCGCGCATGGCCGACGCGGCGATGCGCGCCGCGTTCGCCTGCATTCGCCCCGGCCTCTCGGAGGTGCAGCTCGCGGGCGAGATGGCGCGCGCGCTCGGCGAGGCGGGCAGCGAATATGCGGCGATCTCACCGATCGTGGCCGCCGGCCGCCGCAGCACCATGACGCACGCGATGCCTCAGCGGCAGGTGATCAGCGCCGGCGATGTGGTGATCCTGGAGCTTGCCGGGGTCTGCAATCGCTACCACGCCGTACTGATGCGCACCGTCGTGCTCGGCAAGCCCAACCCGCGCGTGCGCGAGGTCGCGGACTTATTGAGCGCCGCGTTCAAGGCGGCGGTCGATGCCGCCAAGCCCGGCGCGCCGGTCGGTAATGCCAACGCCGCCTGCAACCAGGTGCTGAACCGCCTCGATCTGGCCAAGGCGCGCGTACATCGGATCGGCTACAGCCTCGGCATTGCCTACCCGCCGAGCTGGCTCGAAGCCATGATCGTCGATGAGTCGGATGCGCATCTGTTTGCGCCCAACATGTCCTTTACCATCGAGCCCAATCTGTCGCTCTATGACGAGGGCTTCGGTCTCAAGCTCGGAGATACGGTGTTGTGCGGCGAAAGCGGCTCGTCGAGTCTGTCGGAGCTGGCGCCGACCGCAATCGTGCTCGATTGAGCCAGCTAGCCGAGGCGAGTGCGCCCATGACGACCGAGGCGAGCCTGCTCGATGTGTTCTGGCACGATGATGTGTTGTTGCACGACACCGGATGCGGCCTGTTCGAGCGGGCCGCAAGTGCGCTGCTCGCGCTGCAGATGCCGCACCCGGAAGGGCCCGAGCGCATCCGCAACATGAAGGCGATTCTGGAACGCGGCCCGATCGCCCCACGGCTGGCATGGCATGCGGGACGGCACGCGACCGAGGATGAGCTGGTGCGCTTTCACGATCGCGCCTACGTCGCCGAGATCAAACAGGCCGCACACGACGGGCGGCGGCTGACGGCGACCACCTCGTTGCAGCCCGGCGCCTGGCGGGCGTTGCTCGCTTCGGCCGGCACCACGCTGGCGGCCGGACGCCATGTGCTCGCCAGTGAGCGGCCAGCATTTGCGCTGGTGCGTCCGCCGGGGCACCACGCGGCCCGCGCGGTCGCTGATGGCTACTGCTTTTTCAACCAGGTCTCGCTCGCGGCCGTGGACGCGCGGGCGAGCGGACTGAAACGCATCGCCATCGTCGATTGGGATGTGCACCACGGGAACGGTACCCAGGAGGGTTTCTACGCGCGCGATGATGTGCTGACGGTGTCCCTGCACATGGATCACGGCGCCTGGGGACCGACGCACCCGCAGAGTGGCAGCGTAGATGAGCGCGGCAGCGGCCGCGGCCTCGGCTTCAACTTGAATCTGCCGCTACCGATGGGCGCCAC
>JASHTF010000342.1 GCA_030040715.1 Gammaproteobacteria bacterium
TTCATCAGCTTGAACCAGGGCTTGAGGGCGTAGTCGCCCAAGCCCTTGATCCACGCGCGAGTGCTCGACGGGGCGCTCGGCTCATACGGCAGCCGCATCGCCTGCAGGCCGAAGGCGCGCCCGACGCGCAGCATCAGGCCAAGCACGGTCGGGTGATTGTGAAAGTGCTTGTGCGCATTGACGTGATCGAGCGTCAGTCCGGTCGCTGCGAACGCCTCGAACTGGGCGTGGATCTCGGCTTCGAGCTGGTAGCGTGCCTCCCGCGATAGGAAATAGCGCCAGCCGGCGAGGAACAGGCGCGTGCGGAAGCGTCCATGCCGGTCGACCAGCAGGGGAACGCGCTCGGGGGGCAGCACCGGCGTACCGTCGGTCAGCACCAGATGCAAGCCGATGCGCAGCCCCGGCAGCTCGTGCGCGCGGCGCACGGCGTCAGCGGTGGCGGGTGCGCCCACCATCAGGCTCGCGGCCGACAGTGTGCCGGCGCGGCTGGCCAGCTCCACGGCCTCGTTGATCGACTCATGCAGGCCGAAATCGTCGGCCGTGACGATGAGGAAACGGTCAGGCTGCATGCGCGCGCAGGAACCGAAAGAACTCCACGCCCTCGCGCAAGCGCCGCTTGGTCAGCTCCCAGCTGGTCATCATCTCGGCGAGCAACTCGCCGATCTTGCGCGGCCGAAAATAGAAGCGCCGGTAGAACACTTCGATGGCGTGATAGATGTCCGCGGCCGACAGGTGCGGATAGCTGATCGGCGACAGCTGGATGCCGCGCTCATTCACCAGGTTCACGGCGGTGTTCTCCTCCAGCCAACCGGCGCTGACCGCCTGGCGGTACAGCTCGGTGCCCGGATAGGGCGCGGCGAGCGACACCTGAATGGTGTGTGGGTTGATCTCCATCGCGAACTGCATGGTCTCGCGCAGCGTCTCGTGCGTCTCGCCCGGCAGTCCGAAGATGAACGTGCCATGCACGGTGATGCCGAGCGTGCGGCAATCACGGGTGAAGCGGCGCGCGATATCGACGCGCAAGCCCTTGCGGATGTTGTGCAGGATCTGATCATTGCCGGACTCATAGCCGACCAGCAGCAGCCGCAAGCCGTTGTCCTTCATGACCTTCAGCGTCTCGTAGGGGACATTGGCCTTGGCGTTGCACGACCAGGTGACTCCGAGACGGCCGAGGCCGCGCGCGATCTCCTCCACCCGCGGCCGAAAGTCGGTGAAGGTGTCGTCGTCAAAAAAGATTTCCTTGACCTGTGGCAGGTGATCGCGGATCCAGCGCACCTCGTCGAGCACGTTCTGCACGCTGCGTACCCGGTAACGGTGACCGCCCACGGTCTGTGGCCACAGACAGAAGGTGCACTTCGAGCGGCAGCCACGGCCGCTGTAGAACGACACGTACGGATGCTTCAGGTAGCCGATGAAGTAATTCTCGATGGTGAGGTCGCGCTGGTAGATCGGTGATACCCACGGCAGCTGATCCATGTCGGTGAGCGGCACGCGGGCGGGATTGTGGTGGATGCGTCCGGAATCGTCCTGGAAGCTCAGCCCCGAGATCTGCGCCAGCGGTCGGCCTTCGGCCACTTCCTTGCAGGTGAAATCGAATTCCTCGCGCGCCACGAAGTCAATCGCCCGCGAGGCCTTGAGCGAGCCCTCGGGATCGACCGCGACCTTCGCGCCTACCATGCCGACGATCAGCTCAGGGTTCTCGGCCTTGAGCCGCTCGGCGGTGTGGGCGTCGGTCGGAAACGAGGGCGAGCTCGTGTGCATGATGACCAGCTCATAGCGGCGCGCGAGCGGCACGATATCCGCCAACGTCAAGCCGTCGGCGGGCGCATCGATCAATTTGCTGTCGGGCACCAGCGCCGCCGGCTGCGCGAGCCAGGTGGGGTACCAGAACGAGCGAATCTCGCGCCGGGCCTGGTAGCGAGCCCCGGCGCCGCCGTCAAAGCCATCAAATGAGGGCGGATGCAGAAACAGTGTCTTCATGAGCGATCCCTGAGTCCGATGTTGCGGAAGGTCTATGTTGCGGTAACGCCACCTTCACTGGCGTGTCAACCCACACGATGCAGCGAGCCGTCCTGGGCGATGCCGTAGCGGTGATCGCGCCAGCTGATCTCCCGGCCAAAGAAGCTCCAGCACCAGAGCAGAGCCAACAGCGCATCCCGCAGCGGCAGCAACGCGAGCCCCATCCAGAACGCCCGCGCTCCCGCGCTGCGATCATAGCAATGTAGCACGAGGCGGCCGACAGCTGTGATGGCGAGCAGTCCCATAACGGGCGTGTCGAAACCCGCCAGCGCTGCGCCGAGCAGCGCCGGCGCCAGTCCCAACGTCGGCAGGGAGCAGGCAAAGCCGAGCGGCTGCACCGACTGGATCGTGCGCAGCCAGCGCAGCTCGTGTCGACACAACTGCGCGAGGCTCGACTCGGCCACGGCGGTCTGCACCGTCAGATCCGCGAGCACTACCCCGAGGCCTCGCTGCCGCACGCACTCCCCGAGCCGGTAATCGTCGGCCAGCTGGTCGGCGAGCGCGTCGAGGCCACCGATCGACAGCAGTAGCTCGCGTCGCAGCGCGATGGTCGCGCCCGAGACGAACGCCTGAGAGCCGAACAACGCTGCCAGGCGCACGGCGGGCATGAACCACTCGTTGACGAACATCGCGCCGAGGACCGAGGCGATACCTGCCCGTGCACGGCCGAAGTAGGGACAGGTGACCAGCCCGACGCCCGGCTCGAGCAGCGGCGGAATGATCCGCGACAGGTAGTCGGCGGGCACCAGGATGTCGCTGTCCGCCATCACCAGCAGGTCATGGCGCGCGCGCGGTAGCATGTTCATGAGGTTGCTGATCTTGCGATTGGTACCATGGACGGCGGGGTCTACGACGAGCGCGACATCAAGGTTTGGAAATTCCTGCTGCAGCCGCTCGACCACACCGAGTGCGGGATCGGTCGCGTCGCGTACCCCGAAGATCAGCTGAAAACACGGATAGCGTTGCGAGCAAAAGGAGCGCAGCTGCTCATACAGCTCGGGCTCGGCACCGCAGAGCGCCTTCAGCACGGTCACCGGCGGGAGCGGTTGTGGCATGCAAGAGACAGTCCTACGGCGACACCAGAAGGTCGCTGACACCATCATGGCGTAAAGTCCGCCAAGCGATGTCAGTGCCAGACCCATGATAATGGTTATTTCGTGCATTGCAGCGATTGTGCTAGCCAATAGGCCCTGACTGTGTATTATCTGTGCCGCGGCCCTGTTATGGTAATCAGGCGTCGCGCGGTGGTGGCATCAGCCACTGACTTCGGCCGCATCGAATAACACGGAGACCCCCGCCTTGACGACCGAGTTGCGCACCAATGTCGAGAAAAAGCATCAGAGCGCGTCTCCCGCCGTCTCTGAGCAGCTGATTCTGGTGGACGAGACCGATCGGGAGATCGGGCATCTGGACAAGGACGCCTGCCACGCGGGTGCTGGTACGCGGCACCGGGCGTTCTCGCTGTTTATCTTCAATGATCAGGATCAGCTGCTGCTGCAGCAGCGCGGCGCGGGCAAGCGACTGTGGCCGCTGTATTGGTCCAACAGCTGTTGCAGCCACCCGCGACAGGGCGAGAGTATGAGCGCCGCCATCCATCGGCGCCTCATGGAGGAGCTCGGGTTGGCCTGTCCGCTCGAGTTCCTGTTCAAGTTCGAGTACCAGGCGCAGTACGATGACGGCGCCGCTGAGCACGAGCTGTGCTCGGTGTTTTTCGGGCGCACGGTCATGCCGCTGCGCCCGAACTGGGAAGAGATCGCTGCCTGGCGTTGGGTCGATGTGCCGCAGCTGGAGCGCGAGCTCGTCGAGGGGGACGAGCCGTTCTCGCCATGGTTCAAGCTCGAGTGGACCCGCATCCGCGAGCATTACCTGGACGACATTCTCGCGATCGGAGGCGCGCGCGCATGGGCATCCCCCTGATCCAGAAGTATCGGGTCGGCCGCTATATCCTCACGCAGCGGTTGCGTGGCGAGCGTCGCTATCCGTTGGTACTGATGCTCGAGCCTCTGTTCCAGTGCAATCTCGCCTGCGCCGGCTGCGGCAAGATCGACTACCCGAAGGAGATCCTGCAGCGACGCATGAGCGTCGCCGATGCGCTCGCCGCGGTTGATCAGTGCGATGCTCCGATCGTGTCGATTCCCGGCGGCGAGCCGCTGATTCACAAGGAGTTGCCGCAGATCGTGCGCGGCATCATCGAGCGTAAGAAGTTCGTGTACCTGTGCACCAACGCGATCCTGCTACGACGGCACATCGATGAGTACCAGCCGTCACCGTATCTGACGTTCTCGATCCATCTCGACGGCAATCGCGAGCGCCACGACGAGTCGGTGTGTGAGCAGGGAGTGTTTGACAAGGCGGTCGCGGCCATTCGGCTGCTGCGCGAGCGCGGCTTTCGTGTCACGATCAACTGCACCCTGTTCTCGCAGGAGGATCCGGACCAGGTCGCGGAGTTCTTCGACTTTGCGACCGATCTGGGCGTAGAAGCGATCACGATCTCGCCCGGCTATCACTACGCACATGCGCCACGCCAGGACGTGTTCCTCGGGCGTGCCGACAGCAAGCGGCTGTTTCGGGGCATCTTCGCGCGTGGCGTCGAGCGCGGGCGGCGATGGCGATTCAATCAGTCGACGCTGTTCCTCGATTTCCTGGCCGGCAACCAGACCTACCAGTGCACGCCGTGGAGCAATCCGACCTACAACATCTTCGGCTGGCAGCGCCCGTGCTATCTGCGGTCGGACGCGGGCTACGCGAGCAGCTTTCGCGAGCTGATGGAAGAGACCGACTGGACGAGCTACGGCGTCGGCATCGACCCGCGCTGCGACAATTGCATGGCGCACTGTGGGTTCGAGGGCACCGCGATCGAGGACATGCTGCAGCACCCGCTGAAGGCACTGCGCGTGGCGCTGAACGGGCCGCGTCTCGAGGGGCCGCTGGCCCCCGAGGTGCCATTCGTGTACGACGAGCGACGGCGCGAGGACGCCGCCGCTCCTCTCGCCGGGGCGGCGGAGCTGGGCATTTCCGCGCAGGCGCTGCAGCGCGCCGCACGTACCCGCTCGGCAGCTACGACTGATATGAACTGAAGGACGTCGGTGGAAGCGCGCGTCGCCAGCAGTGATGTGGAAGCGCGGGATGCTTTCAGCCTCAAGCTCAAGTCCTGGCAGGCGCGCATGGAGCGGGCGCTGGCGGCACGGCTGCCGAGTGCCGACGTCGAACCGCGCCGATTGCACGCCGCCATGCGCTACAGCGTTCTCGGCAGCGGCAAGCGCGTGCGACCGGCACTGCTGTTCGCGACCGCGGCGACGATCGGGCTGAGTGAGGACGAGGTCGAGGGCGCCGCCTGCGCCGTCGAACTGATTCATGCCTATTCGCTGGTACACGATGATCTGCCGGCGATGGATGACGATGACCTGCGACGCGGTCGACCGACCTGCCATCGCGCATTCGATGAGGCCACCGCCGTGCTGGTGGGCGATGCACTGCAGCCACTCGCGTTCGAGATCCTGGCGCGCGATGCGGCGCTGCCGGCGGCCAGCGGCATTCGGGTGCAATTGATCGGCCTGCTCGCCGAGGCCAGTGGCAGCTCGGGTATGGCCGGTGGTCAGGCGATCGACCTGGCGGCCAAGGGACGTACGCTCGATGTGCCGGGGCTCGAGGCGATGCACGAGCGCAAGACCGGTGCACTGATTCGCGCCAGTGTGCTGATGGCTGCGGCCTGCGCGCCGACGCTCCCCCGTGAGCAGCAGGCCGCGCTTGCTACCTATGCGCAGGCCATCGGGCTCGCGTTCCAGATCCAGGACGATGTGCTCGATGAGACCAGCGATGTGGCCACGCTCGGCAAGGCGGTCGGCGCCGATCGGCGTCAGGGCAGGCCGACCTATCCAGCGGTGGCGGGTATCAGTGTGGCACGCGAGCGTATCCGCACGCTGCACGAGCGCGCCAGCACCGCGCTGGCATCGTTCGGAGCCGCGGCCGAGCCGCTGCATCTGATCTCGGCGTGGTTATTGATGCGTCGTAACTGAAGGAGGCCACTCCGATGCAAGCCATGGAGGCCTATCCGCTGTTGCGTGCGATCGATTCGCCCGCGGATCTGCGACGTCTGGCACCGAGCCAGCTGGAGGCGGTGGCGCGCGAGCTGCGCGCTTATCTGATCGACGCGGTCAGCCAGAAGGGCGGACACTTTGCCGCCGGCCTGGGCACGGTCGAGCTCGCGGTAGCGCTGCACTACGTTTATCAGACGCCGCACGATCGCGTGGTGTGGGATGTCGGTCACCAGGCCTATCCACACAAGGTGCTCACCGGCCGGCGCGAGCGGCTCTCGAGCATCAAGCAGAAGGGCGGACTCGCCCCGTTTCTCGCACGCCACGAGAGTCCCTACGATGCCTTTGGCGCGGGGCACTCGAGTACCTCGCTCAGCGCCGCCCTGGGGATGGCGATCGCCGCGGCACGCACCGCCACGCCGCGGCGCGTGGTCGCCGTGATCGGCGACGGAGCCATGAGTGCAGGCATGGCCTTCGAGGCCCTGAATCATATCGGCTCGTTGGATCACGATCTGCTGGTGGTGCTGAACGACAACGACATGTCGATCTCGGAGGCCATCGGCGCGTTCTCCAACTATCTGGCGCGCCTGCTGTCGGGCAAGAGCTACGCGGATCTGCGCGCGCGTGGCAAGCGGCTGCTGCGTCATGTGCCCCCGGCGCTGGTACTGGCGCGCAGCTCCGAGCAGTTCATGCTCGGCATCATGCGCCCCGAGACGATCTTCGATGACATGGGGCTGCATTACGTCGGACCGATCGACGGACACGACCTGGGAGCGCTGATCCGCACGCTCAAGAACCTGCGCGAACGCAGCGGACCGCATCTGTTGCACGTCGTTACCACCAAGGGCAAGGGCTACGCTCCGGCCGAGGCCGATCCGATCACCTGGCACGGTCCCGGTCCATTCGATCCGACCACGGGTACCGTGTACAAGGAGAAGAGCAGCGGTCCGAGCTACTCGCAGATCTTCGGCCAGTGGCTGTGCGATGTAGCGCAGGCCGACCCGCGCGTGGTCGGCATCACACCCGCGATGCGCGAGGGCTCGGGCATGGTGGAGTACTCGCGGCGTTTTCCGGAGCGCTATTTCGACGTCGGGATCGCTGAGCAGCACGCGGTCACGGTGGCCGCCGGCATGGCCTGTGATGGGTTGAAGCCGGTGGTGGCGATCTACTCGACCTTTCTGCAGCGTGCCTACGATCAGCTGATTCACGACGTGGCGCTGCAGAATCTGCCGGTGGTGTTCGCGATCGATCGCGCCGGCCTGGTCGGCGGCGACGGGGCCACCCACCAGGGCAGCTTCGATCTGGCCTACCAGCGATGCGTCCCAAATATGCTGGTGATGGCTCCGGCGGATGAGAACGAGTGCCGCCAGATGCTGTACACGGCGCTCAGCAGCGGGCGACCGGCCGCCGTCCGCTATCCGCGCGGCTGCGGTCCAGGCGTCAAGATCGAGAGCCAGATGAGCTGCTATCCGATCGGCAAGGCCGAGCTGCGGCGCGCCGGACAGGGGATCGCGATTCTCGCATTCGGATCGATGGTCTCGGCCTGTCGGATGTTGGCCGAGGCGCATGACATGACGCTGATCAACATGCGCTTCATCAAGCCGCTCGACGCGCAGATGGTGCTCGAGGTCGCAGCCCGTCACGATGCGCTGGTGACGGTGGAGGAGAACGTAGTCGCGGGCGGCGCGGGCAGCGCCGTCAACGAGGCGCTGCTGGCAGCCGACGTGCACCTCCCCGTGCTCAACTGCGGGATCCCGGACCGCTTCGTCGAACACGGCTCGCGCGAGGACTGTCTCGTCAGCGCGGGCCTCGACGCTGCGAGCCTCGAGCGACGCATTCTGAGCTGGTGGCATGCGCACGTTCCGGGCGCGCGCGCGCGCGCTCGTAGCGCGGCTCGGCTGGCGGGCCTGGCGGCGGTGCAGACCTGAGCGCCTACGGCAGCGCCAACGGCCGTTGGTACCCGGTCAGCTCGAGATAGCCGCGCCCACGCACTTGCCCGCGCTCGCGCGCACTAACCGCTCCCTCCCAGTAGAGCGCCCCGGCGGTGCTCCGGGCGTCGAACTCCTGATCGTCGAGCAGCGGCGTGAGTTCCAGCTCGCGCGTGCCGACGCGCAGGCGCTCGGCGATCGGGTAGCGCGCGCCACTGCGCGGCGAGCGCCACCACCTCAGCGGCGTGAACTCGACCTCGTCCGGACTGAACAGCTGCAGCTGACCGCGGGCATCGCGCAGCGAAGCGGCTGCCCAGTAGCGAGCGCCGCGCCGGTCGCGGATCTCAAACGCCATCAGCGCCCCGCCGTCACCGAGATTGATCCCGGTCCAATCCCAGCCGACCGCGTGCGGATCCAGATATTCGCTGGCCCACTCGTGGTCGAGCCAGGCCTCGCCGCTGACCTGGTCGGCGCCCCCTGCGCGACTGATGGTGCCGCTCACGCGCAGCTGCGGTTGGCTGTAGTACTCGCTGGCGGATGCGGGTTCCGGACCCTTGCGACTGTAGCCGGCCGCGCCATTGAGCAGCGGTGGCTCGCTCGCCTGCAGCGTGAGATCGAGCCCGCACTGCGGCGAGCTTGCCTGCAGCCGATAGAGCTCGGAGCTCGGATTTGCGAGGCGCTCGAGCCTCCAGTCGTCGAGCCACACGCGCAAATCGCCGGAGTGCGCCTGCGCGAGTCCAAAGCCGGCTCGGCGGATACGCTGGGCCTGCCACAGGCGGCCGTGCCCGGGATCGGCAATCGCACAGTGAGCGAACAGGATCTGCTGCGCAGCGAAGGCGCTCGGATTGTCGGCCGCGATCGAGGGCCGCACGCGAAACACCGTGAGCTCAAAACCCAGCGCCTCGCGTTTCTGCAAGGTGTAGATCCAGCCGGTGACATACCACCACTCGATCCGAAACTGCGGGTGGCTGCCCTCATCGCGGGGAAATTCGAGCGGCACGCCGGGTAGCACCGGGGGAAAGGCGGGGGCGGCGGCGGCCCATGACAACGGTGTGCTGAGCACCAGGAGCAGCAGCCGCAGCCGCAGTCGTCGCCTGCCGCAACCACGGCGCCCGATTTCCTGCGGCGGCCAACGAGCGCTCACCAGTCCTCACGCACCGCGCGCACCGCGTCCTGACTCATCGCGGCGCGCCCGCTCCACACGGCGGTCAGCGCCGCCGCGGCGATCACGGCCACACTCAGCGCCACGAGCTCGCCCCAGGGCACCGACAGATCAATGCTCCAATGGAACGAGCGGCGGTTGATGACGTAGATCAAAACCAGGCTGAGCGCACCGCCGAGCAGCAGCCCGTACAGCGCCGCCAATGCACTCAGCGCGATGCCCTCACAGGCCAGCATCGCCAGCACCTGTCGGCGCAGCATGCCGACGTGGCGCAGCATGCCGAACTGCGCGCGCCGTGCCAGCGCCGCCGAGCTCGCCGCCACGCTGATGCCGCCGAGGCCGATCAGCACCGCAACCGCCTCGAGCGCATAGGTGATCGCGAACACACGATCGAACACTTCCAGCGAGCGCTCGCGCAGCTCCGAGCTCGCGAGCATCTCGAGCCCGCGGGTGTCGCCGAGCGCGGCGCGAATCGCCGCCTCGGTCTGCGCGCTGTCGGCGCGAGGTTGCTGCCAGATCGAGGCCTCGGTGGCGCTGTGATCCCCGGTGAGCGCGATGTAGTCGTTGCGATTGATGACGATCGCGCCGCTCCCATGCTGGTAATCGCGCCAGATGC
>JASHTF010000343.1 GCA_030040715.1 Gammaproteobacteria bacterium
CAGCACTACCAGCAGCGCAGCTGCGGCTGCGCCCAAGACGTCGTCTCTAGGTACATGCAGGCCCACCACGGGGTGGTAGGCCGCTGTAATGGCTCCGTATGCGGTTTTACGGAGGGCTTTGAATTAGACCAGCTTAGACCTATAGACCTACTAGACCGGCTATTGTTAAGGTAACTTCTTGATTTGCTGGCGCTCCCTACGGGATTCGAACCCGTGTTACCGCCTTGAGAGGGCGATGTCCTAGGCCTCTAGACGAAGGGAGCGGCGCTGCGCAGGAGGCGAGGAAAAGCGCGCTATTATTGGGTGTCCCGTTCGCGCCCTCAAGCGCAACGGACATTCTGGCCAGCGCGGGTTCATTGAAGGATCAGATTTGAACGACGGCTTCCCTGTAGCGCCGGGTGTTACGACGCCCCGCATCATCAGTCGCGCTGACCACACCATCTCACGCTCCGATATCTCTCCGAACGCCCTGCGGGTGCTCTATCGCCTGAAGGACGCGGGCTTCCAGGCCTTCCTTGTGGGGGGCTGCGTGCGCGACCTGATGCTCGGGCGCCATCCGAAGGACTTCGATGTCGCGACCGGCGCGCTGCCGGACGAGGTGCGCAGGCTGTTCCGCAACTGCCGGTTGATCGGGCGGCGCTTTCGGCTCGCGCATGTCTATTTCGGGCGCGAGGTGATCGAGGTGGCTACCTTTCGCGCCGCGACCGCACCGGCGGCAGGCGATGAGCCGATGTCTGAGGAGGAGCTCGAGCGGAGCGAGGCGCTGGCCGAGGACGCCGAGGCCGAGGCCGCTGCCGACGCTGAAGGCGAGGCTGGCGATACTGATGACGCTGCCGACGAAGCTGCGGGTGGCCTCGCGGCGGCGGCGTTCGACCAGGAGCGGGCACTCAGGCGGGCGTCGGAGGAAGCCGGCGAGCGCGGGGGCGCGACCGATGCGGCGAGCGAGGCGGCGGGAGGGGGCACCGCGCTGCCGACGGGCACAGGCGCCGACGGCGTCGATCATGAGCGCGTGCTCGACCCGCACGGCCGGCTGCTGCGCGACAACCTCTACGGCAGCATCGAGGAGGACGTGTGGCGGCGGGATTTCACCGTCAACGCGCTCTATTACAACATCGCCGATTTCTCGCTATGGGACTACGTCGGGGGCGCCGAGGACATCGCCGCGCGCCGTCTGCGCCTGATCGGCGACCCCGAGACGCGCTACCGCGAGGACCCGGTGCGCATGCTGCGGGCGGCGCGCTTCGAAGCGAAGCTCGGCCTCACTCTCGAGCCGTCGAGTGCGGCGCCGATCGCACGGCTGAAGAGGCTGCTCGCCTCCGTGCCGCCGGCGCGGCTGTTCGACGAGACGCAGAAGCTGTTTCTGACCGGTCACGGCGAGCGTAGCCTGGAGGTGTTGCGCCAGTACGCACTGCTCGAGGAGCTGTTTCCCAGCGTCGAGCGCTACCTCAGCGCTCACCCCGGGGCGGCGGTCGAGCGACTGCTGCGCCTCGGGCTCGGCAACACTGATGCGCGCGTGCTCGCCGGCAAGCCGGTCGCACCGACCTTTCTGTTCGCGCTGCTGTTGTACGGCCCGATCGTCGAGTTGATCGAATCGCTGCCGCCCGAGCGCTGGCACGAGGTCAGTGCGATCACGGGGGCGTGCGAGCACGCGCTGCACCAGGCGACTGCGCGCGTGACCATCCCGCGGCGTATCGCTCTCGGAGTGCGCGAGATGTACGGGCTGCAGCCGCGGCTCGAGCATCCGCGCGGCCGACGCGTGTTGCGCCTGCTCGAGCAGCCGCGTTTTCGTGCCGGCTTCGATCTGCTGCAGTTGCGCGCGCAGATCGGCTTGGCACCGAGAGAGATGGCCGAGTGGTGGACGCGGCTACAGGCTGCGACCCCGGCCGAGCGTGCGCACCTGGTCGATGCCCTGGTCAAGCGGCGCGCTGGTGCAGAGGGTGAGGCCGGCGCCGAGCGCTCCGGACGCAGCCGTCCGCGCCGCCGGCGGCGGCGTGGGCGGCGATCGGCGGGGCCGTATTGAATGAGGCCGCATTGAATGAGGCCGCGTTGAATGCTGTGGCAGCCGGTCTATGTAGGTATCGGCAGCAACCTCGATCAGCCGGCGCTGCAGGTGCGCCGCGCGCTGGAGGCGCTGTCCTCGCTGACGCGCACCCGCCTCGTGTCCCAGTCATCGCTTTACGGCTCCAAGCCTCATGGCGTGGTCGAGCAGCCCGACTTCGTCAATGCCGTGGCCGGGTTGCTCACTCAGCTGCCCCCCGAGCAGCTGTTTCAGGCGCTGCGTACGCTCGAGATCCAGCTCGGCCGTACCCCCTCGCAGGTGCCGCACGGTCCGCGTCGGATCGATCTGGATCTGCTGGTATTCGGGGAGCTGCGGATCGACAGCCCGGAGCTGAAGGTGCCTCACCCCGCCATAGTGCAGCGCAATTTCGTTCTGTATCCTCTGGTGGAAGTGGCGCCCGATCTACTGATACCTGGAAGTGCACGTGTGTCCGAGCTGGCGGCGCGCGCCTCGACCGCCGGCATCTGGCGTCTGGATAAGCGTCCACTCCCGCATGGTAGTTGAGACTCTTCCGTATCGCTTCATAGCGATCGAGGGGCCCATCGGCGTCGGCAAGACGACCCTGGCGTCCCGGCTGGCGGCAACTCTGGGCGCCGAGCAGGTGCTCGAGCGGCCGGAAGAGAATCCGTTTCTCGAGCGCTTCTATCGCAACCCGAGGGCGGGCGCGCTGCCAGCGCAGCTCTACTTTCTGTTCCAGCGCTTGCAACAGCTGAGCGCACTCAAGCAGCAGGATCTGTTCGCTCCCGTGCGCATCGCCGATTATCTGATCGACAAGGATCCGCTGTTTGCGCGCGTCACGCTCGATCCGGAGGAGTTTCGCCTCTACGAGCAGGTGTACGCGCGACTTGCCGGCGAGGTGCCCAGGCCGGACCTGGTGATCTACCTGCAGGCGCGGGTGGATGTGCTGGCCGCGCGCATCGCGCGGCGCGGGGTGCGCTACGAGCAATTCATCAGCCGTGGCTATCTCGAGCGGCTCAACGATGCTTATGCGCGCTTCTTTCACGATTACGATGTCACACCGCTGCTGATCGTCAACGCCGCCGCGATCGATCTGGCCGGCAGCGACGCCGACTACGAGGAGTTCCTGGGAGCGCTGCGACGCATGCGGCGTGGACGGCTCTACTACAATCCGCTGCGACACGCTGCCCTGTGAGCGAGTTGCCTCGCACGGGTCGCTGCCGCATGCTGCGGTCCGGGCGCTGCTGCTGAAAACCATGTATACCCAACTGCAACAACGCGATTCCGACCGACCTCCGGTCACGCTCAGCACGCTCAGTCAGATGAAGCAGCAGGGCGAGAAGATCGCCTGCCTGACGGCCTATGACGCCAGCTTCGCCGCGCTGCTGGATGCCTCGGGGGTCGATCTGGTGCTGGTCGGCGATTCGCTCGGCATGGTCATCCAGGGTCACGACACCACGGTACCGGTCACCATGGACCACATGGTCTATCACTGCGCCGCCGTCGCGCGCGGGCTCAGCCGGCCATTTCTGGTCGCCGATCTGCCGTTCATGAGCTATGCCTCGCCGCAGCTGGCGCTCAGCAACTCCGTGCGGTTGATGCAAGAGGGTGGGGCGCGCATGGTCAAGCTCGAGAGCGGTCAGGGTCAGACCGAGACCATCGCCTACCTGGCGCGTCACGATATCGCCGTGTGCGCGCATCTCGGGCTCAAGCCGCAGTCGGTCCACAAGACCGGTGGCTTTCGGGTGCAGGGACGCGAGGAGCAGGCGGCGCGCACCATGCTCGAGAGCGCGCTCGCGCTCGAGGCTGCGGGTGCGGACCTGATCTTGCTCGAGTGCATACCCGCATCGCTCGGCCAACGAATCACCGAAGCGGTGAAGGTTCCGGTCATCGGCATCGGTGCCGGTCCGAGCACCGACGGACAGATTCTGGTGGTGTACGACATGCTCGGTATCACGCTCGGACGCAAGCCGCGCTTCGTGCGCAATTTCGCGCTGGAGACGGCCGTGCCGCAGGCGGCCGTCGAGCGCTACGTGCAGGCGGTCAAATCGGGCGAGTATCCCGCACCCGAGCATTGCTTCTGAGCTCGATCAGCGCCGTGCAGACAGCGGCAACAATCGCGGAGGTGCGGGCGCGGGTGCGTCAGTGGCGCGCCGAGGGCTTGCGTGTGAGCTTCGTGCCCACCATGGGCAATCTGCACGCGGGCCACATGAGTCTGCTCGCTGCCGCGCGCTATCGCGCTGAGCGCGTCGTCGCGAGCGTGTTCGTGAACCCGCTGCAGTTCGGTCCCAGCGAGGACTACGCCAACTATCCGCGCACGCCGGCCGAGGACGAGCGGTTGCTGAACGAGGCAGGCTGCGATCTGTTGTTTGTGCCCGCGGTGGCGCAAATCTATCCACAGGGCGGCGATCAGGCGACCCGAGTGCAGGTGCGCGGGTTGTCCGAGATGCTCGACGGGCAATTTCGCCCCGGTCACTTCGAGGCGGTGGCGACGGTGGTGGCGAAGCTGTTCATGATCGTCGCGCCGGATGTGGCGGTGTTCGGCGAGAAGGATTTTCAGCAACTGCTGGTGGTCCGACGCATGACGGCCGATCTGGCGCTGCCGATCGAGATCATCGGTGGGCCGACCGTGCGGGCCAGCGACGGGCTGGCGGTGAGCTCGCGCAATCGCTTCCTGAGCGCCGCGGAGCGTACCCGTGCGACCGCCAT
>JASHTF010000344.1 GCA_030040715.1 Gammaproteobacteria bacterium
GCAGCGCGCAGCTCGGGTTGCGCGGCGCGGCGGTTGCTCCCGCGGCCGACACCTGGTGGCGCTCGCTCGATGATGCACAGCTCGACGATCTGATCGAGCGGGCGCTACGCGACAACCCGACGCTCGCGCAGACCGGGGCGCGGCTGCGGGCCGCGCAGGCGCAGGTTCAGGCGCTGCACGCCGCTCAGTTGCCGCAGGCCCGTGTCAGCGCGGGCGAGACGCGACTGAAGGTGCCGCCCGGCTTTGGCCCGTATCTGCTCGGTGGCCAGAGCGTCTGGCTTGGCAATCTCGGCACGCGGTTGTCGTGGGATCTGGATCTCTGGGGCCGGCAGCGCGACGCGGTCGCCGCCGCCCGCGGGCTCGCGCAGGCGGCGGACCTCGACGTGCAGTCCGCGCGGCTGCTGCTCGCCGGCGCCGTCACCCAGACCTACATCGCGCTCTACCGCAGTTATGCGCTGGCGGACGTCGACGCGCAGGCCGAGGCGCAGCGCGCCCGTATCGTCGAGATCACGCGTCGGCGCGTCGCGGCCGGGCTCGACACCCGCGTCGAGCTGCGGGAAGCGGAAGGCGAGGTGCCGCAGACGCATCTGGCTCTGCTGCAGGAGCAGTCCGCGCAGGAGCTGTTGCGACATCAGCTCGCGGCGCTGACGGCCCGCGGCGCGGATGCCTACGCCACGGTCGGCCGGCCGCGACTGACCTTGCCACTGGCGCTGCAGGTGCCGGGGGCGCTGCCGATCAATCTGCTGGCGCGCCGCCCGGATGTGATTGCCGCGCGCGCGCGCGTCAGCGCCGCGGATTCGCAGCTGCACGCCGCGCGCGTGGCCTTCTATCCGAGCGTCAATCTGACCGCGCTGGTGGGCTTCGCCTCAATCAGTCTCAGGGATCTGCTGTCGGCGAGCTCGTTCGGCTACGGCGCTGGCCCGGCGCTATCGCTGCCGCTGTTCGACGGCGGGCGGCTGCGCGCGCAGTATCGCGGCGCAGAGGCGGGTCTCGATGAGGCCACGGCGAGCTACGACGACGTCGTGCTCGGCGCCGTACGCGAGGTGGCCGACCAACTCACGCTGATCGCCGCGCTCGACCGCGAGCTGATGCAGCAGCGTCAGTGGGTCGACGACGCCGAGGAAGCCTACCGGCTCGATGAGGAACGTTATCGCGCCGGCCTGGCGAGCTATCTGTCGGTGCTCAATGCGGACACCGAGGTGCTGAATGCACGTCGGCAGACCGTCGAGCTGCAGAGCGAGCAGGCGGCGGCGCAGGTGACGCTGCTGCTCGCCGTCGGCGGCAGCTTCCAACCGGATGGGGTAGGGACGGCGACCACCGCCCAGCTCCTGGGCGGGGACGGCCGCAGTCTCCGTCTCGAGAGCGATGTTCACGCGAGGTAAAACATGAACCAACCCCCGCCGCCCAATAGTGCCCCGCCGGCCAATAGTGCCCCGCCGGCCAATGGCCGCCTGCGGGTGCGCAAGCTCGCCTTTCTCGCGCTGGGATGCGCCGTGCTGGCCGCAGCGGCGGCCTGGACGGTGCACTGGGCGTTGGTGAACCGCGACTTCGAGAGCACTGACGACGCCTACGTCAGCGCCCACCTGGTGCAGATCACCAGTCAGGTACCGGGGACGGTGCTGGCCGTGTATGTCGATAACACTCAGGCGGTCAAGCGCGGTCAACTGCTGGCGGTCCTCGATCCCGCGGATGCGCAGGTCGCACTCGCGTCGAGCGAAGCGCAGCTCGCGCGTGCGGTGCGTGACGTGCGCGGCCTGTTCGCGCAGCGCGACGCGCTGCGAGCACAGATCGCTCAGCGCCAATCGGATCTGTCCCGCGCGCAGGCTGATCTCGAGCGGCGTGAGAATCTGCTCAGCGACGGGGCGGTCTCGGGCGAGGAGCTGGCCCACGCGCGCGATGCGGTCGCGGTAGCACGCGCCGCGCTCGACGCCGCGCGCGAGCAGCTCAATGCCACCGAGGCTCAGATCCAGGGCACCACGATCGAGAATCATCCGCAGGTACTCAACGCCGAGGCGAGTGTGCGCGATGCCGCGCTGGCGCTGCGACGCACGCAGCTGCGCTCACCCGTGGACGGGATCGTTGATCAGCGCGTGGTACAGGTCGGTCAGCGCATCGCCCCGGGTGCGCCGCTGATGGTGGTGGTGCCGTTGCAGGGCGTCTGGGTGGACGCGAACTTCAAGGAAGTGCAGCTGCGCGACATGCGCGTCGGTCAGCCGGTGACCTTGGTAGCGGATCTGTACGGCAGCGAGGTCGTATTTCAGGGCAAACTCGCGGGGCTCGCGGCCGGCAGCGGCAGCGCCTTTGCGTTGCTGCCGCCGCAGAACGCCACGGGCAACTGGATCAAGATCGTGCAGCGCGTCCCGGTGCGCATTGCACTCGACCCATCGCAGCTGCAAGCGCATCCGCTGCGCGTTGGGCTGTCGATGAATGTGCGCGTCGACGTGCACGATACCTCCGGGCCGCTGATGTCCGATCAGAGCCTGACCGCGACGGTGCCGGAGCTGGCGAGCGACGGCGATGATCCGGCGCTCGAGGCCCGCATCCATGCGATCGTGGCCGAAAACGCGGGGCACGCTCCCGCCACGGCGGTCGCGCGTCGCGATCCGGCCGCGCGATGAGAGCTGCGGCGTGGCCGATGCCGATCAGATTTCGTCCGAGCTGACCGGCTCCGTCCGGGCAATCGTCGCGATCGCGCTCGCGCTCGGCACCTTCATGCAGGTGCTCGACTCGAGCATCGCTAACGTCGCCATCCCGACCATCGCCGGAAATCTGGCGGTGTCGCCGGATGAGGGCACCTGGGTCATCACTTCCTTCGCCGTCGCCAACGGCATCGCCGTGCCGCTGACCGGCTGGTTGGTGCAGCGCTACGGCGTCGTGCGCACCTTCGTGGTCTCAGTGCTGGCGTTCACGGCGGCATCGTTCCTGTGCGGGCTGGCCTGGAGTCTGTCCTCGCTGGTGGTGTTCCGGGTGCTGCAGGGTGCGGTCTCGGGGCCGATGATTCCGGGATCGCAGGCGCTGCTGCTGAGCATCTTTCCGCCGCAACGGCGCGGCACGGCGCTGGCGATCTGGTCGATGACGACGCTGGTGGCGCCGATCATGGGGCCGATCCTCGGGGGCTACATCTCCGACAATTGGAGCTGGCCCTGGATCTTCTACATCAACGTGCCGGTCGGAATCGTCTCCGCCCTGATCTGCGTCCGCTATCTCGGGCGGCGCGATACACCGACACGGCGGTTGCCGATCGACACCGTCGGCCTGAGCCTGCTGGTGGTGTGGGTTGGGGCGCTGCAGATTGCGCTCGACAAGGGCATGGATCTCGATTGGTTCAACTCCACGGTGATCGTGACCCTCATGATCATCGCGGCGCTCGGTTTTGTATCCTGGTTGATCTGGGAGACCACCGAGACGCACCCGATCGTCGACCTGACGCTGTTTCTCAAGCGCACTTTCACTCTCGGCACCGTCGCCTACTGCCTCGGCTATGCGGTGTTCTTCGGCAACATCGTGCTGATGCCGTTGTGGCTGCAGACGCAGCTCGGTTACACCGCCACCTGGGCGGGCCTGGTAGCCTCACCCGCGGGTCTCGTGGCCGTGCTGATCTCACCCGTGGTCGGCAGACTGATCGGCAAGATCGACACCCGCTTGATCGCGACGGTCGGATTCCTCGCCTATGCCGCCTCGTACTTCATGCGCGCGGAATTTACCGCTCAGGCGAGCTTCGCCGTGTTCCTGTTGCCGCAGCTGGTCATGGGTATCGGCATGGCGACCTTCTTCGTTGCGATGGTGGCGATCCTGCTCGATGGGCTACCGCACACTCGCGTGGCCGCCGCCTCGGGTCTGTCGAGCTTCCTGCGCATCGTCGCGAGCGCGTTTGCGACCTCGATCACGACGACGATGTGGGTACGCCGCGCGGCGCTGCATCAGACGCGACTCGCCGAGAGCTCGAGCATGCTCAGCCCGAGCCTGCAGCAGGCGTTGCACGGCCTGCAGTCGCTGGGGGTGAGCAACCCCGCGGCGGCGGAGGCGGTGCTGTCGCGCGGGCTCGTCGGGCAGTCCTACCTGCTGTCTGCGCTCGACTACTTCTGGATCTCCGGCGTGATCACGCTGGCATCACTGGCGCTGCTGTGGCTGGTACCGCGTCCCGGCGGCAGCACTGCTGCTGCCGCCGCCGCCGGCGCCGACTAGGCCGCCGGCGCAACCGTGCGCGCGCTCCCGGGACGCTAGAACGGCAGTGGGTGGTTGCTCGCACCCATGCACAGCAGCATCGGAATCGACAGCACGAAGTTCACCCGTGAGGCGAGGCCGGCAACCTTGCGTGCCTTGGCTTTCTCCTCGTCCGTGGCGGTCACGATTCCGAGTATCTTCTTCTGGTTCGGCCAGATGAACACCCAGACATTGAATGCCATGATGGTCCCGAGCCAGCCGCCGATCCCGATCACCAGCCCATAGTGATCCTGGAACCCGTGCCCGAGCGTCACGGCGCTGCCGAAAGCCCCGTAGCGTGTCAGATACCACACTCCGGTCAGCCAGGTGAGCACCGCGGACCAGCGGAACCACGCCAGCGCCCGCGGCGCGACGTACTTGCTGATGCCGGCGCCGCCCGGACCGCCCTTATCGGCGGCTGCCACAGCCAGCGCGGGGGTCTGCACGACATTGAAGTACCACAGCAGCCCAATCCACATGACCCCGGCGAGGATGTGAATCCAGACGGCGAGCCCGAGCTCGGCCCAGGCCTGCTGAATGCCGATCGCTACGATGAGAGCCAGGATCACGCCCGTGATGATGGAGCCTCTGACAGAGTTCAAAGGGTTCATGAGCACTCCCCAGATTTCTTGTTCTGACTGCGCCGCTCGTAACTGCCGGTGTGGCGGGACGATTTGAAGAATAGGCCCACCGCCACCATAATTCAACGCATGGCAGCACAGTTCGAACCAGGTAGGCCAATGGACGTCAACGATCGCATTCGCCAGGAGCTGGCCAGCGCCCCCGTGGTGCTGTTCATGAAGGGCACTCCGGAGCAACCGCAGTGCGGCTTTTCCGCGCAGACCGTCGCCGTGTTGCAGCGGCTCGGGGCGCAGTTTCATTACGTGAATATTTTCGAGGACCCGGAGCTGCGCGAGGCGCTCAAGCAGTTCTCCAACTGGCCCACCTATCCGCAGCTGTACGTGAAGGGCGAGCTGATCGGGGGCTGCGACATCGCGCTCGGCATGTATCGCAACGGCGAGCTGCAGCAGTTGCTCGTTGACGCCGGCGCCGTTACTGCCGCGACTTGAGTCCGCAGGGCGCCTCGCGCGCGACCGGCTCGCTCGACTACGGGTGGCTCAGGCCGGCTCGCTGGCGAGGCGCCAGCTGATCGTCTCACCGGCGCGCAGCGGCACGAGCTCCGCCTCGCCGAAGGCATACGCGGACGGCACGCTCCAGGCTTCCTTGACCAGCGTGATCTGCTCGCTATTGCGCGCCAAACGGTAGAAGTCCGGGCCGAACTCAGACGCGAACGCCGGCAAGCGCGACAGTATGCCCTCGGCCTCGAACAGCTCCGCGTACAGCTCGATCGCGGCGTGCGCCGAGAAGATACCCGCGCAGCCACAGGCGCTCTCCTTGCTGTGGCGAGCGTGCGGGGCGCTGTCGGTGCCGAGAAAGAAGCGCGGGTTACCGCCCGCTACCACCTCGACGATGCTGCGGCGGTCGCGCTCGCCCTTGAGCACC
>JASHTF010000345.1 GCA_030040715.1 Gammaproteobacteria bacterium
CATCTCGGATCAGGCGAGATTTGCCTGCAACTGTTGTGAACCGTCCGACCTCGAAGCCTTCTGCGGATCGAGACTGAGCAGAGATCTGAAAGTGTCGATCCTTTGGGATCAATTTAGTTAGTCTGTAACTGAACACGTGGCGGGAAATGAAGGACAGCCATTGGCGTGCTCTCCAGGATCGCCTCGACTTCCCGCGCGGCCTGATCGGTGCGCTGGATCGAGGCGGCGAGCGGCAACTGCAGGTTGACAAAGGCGTAGCCCTGATCCTCATCGGGGAGGAAGCCCGACGGCAGCTCATGCCCGAAGAACACCGCCGCCAGGCCAAACAGCAGTAGCGCCACGACCGCCACCACGCATTTGTGGATCAGCACCGTGCTGCCGCGGATGTAGTGCTCGGTCGCGGACGCGAACAGACGGTTGAAGCGGCCGAACAAGCGACGCATCGGCCCGTGCGGCTTGCTCTTGGGACGCAGCAGCAGAGCGGACATGGCAGGGCTCAGGCTCAGCGCATTGAAGGCCGAGATGACCACCGCGGTGGCGATCGTGGCCGCGAACTGCTGGTAGAGCCTGCCCGTGATGCCCGGAATAAAGGCCGTCGGCACGAACACCGCCGAGAGCACCAGTGCGATACCGATTACGGGCGCCGACATCTCCTCCATCGCATCGATCGCAGCCTGTTTCGGCGTCTTGCCCGCCTCGATGTGCCGTTCCACTGCCTCGACCACAATGATCGCGTCGTCGACCACGAGGCCGATCGCAAGCACCAGCGCAAACATCGACAGGGTGTTGATCGAGAAGCCGAATACCGGAAACAGGATGAAGGTGCCGACCAGTGACACCGGCACCGCCAGCAGCGGAATCAGCGTGGTCCGCCAGCCCTGCAGGAACACGTACACCACGACGATCACGAGCAGCAGCGCAATGCTGAGCGTGATCAGGATCTCGCGGATACCCTCGGTGACCGCCCTGGTCTGATCGAGCGATATGGCGTAGTCGACATCGTTCGGAAAGCGGTTCTTGAGCTCGGCCACGAGCGCGCGCACCGATTTGGCATCCTGGACGGCGTTCGAGCCTGGCAGCTGGTAGATGGCCATGATGGCGCTGGGCCGACCGTTCAAGCGTCCCATGAGCGTGTAGCTCTGTGCGCCGAGCTCGATGCGCGCCACGTCACGCACGTGCACTATGCCGCCATCGGGGTTTTCGCGCACGATGATGTCGCCAAACTGCTCGGTGGTGATCAGCCGCCCCTGCGCCTGCAGCGAGTAGGTGAACTCCTGACCGGGCGGTGCCGGCGGCCCGCCGATCAGGCCGGCCGGGTTAACCGTGTTCTGCGCTTCCACCGCGTTGATGACGTCTGAGGCGGTGATGCCGAGCTTTGCGAGCACGTCGGGCTTGAGCCAGATGCGCATCGCATACTGGCCGGCGCCAAAGACCTGTACATTGGCGACCCCCGAGAGCCGCTCGATCTGGTCGACCATGTTGATATATGCATAGTTGGCCAGAAAGGAGGCGTCATAGGTGCCGTGCGGAGAATCGAGCGCAACCAGCATCATCGGCGCGGTGGTCGCCTTCTGCACGGTGACGCCGTACTGATTGACGCTCGCGGGCAGCAGCGGCGCCGCCTGTGTCTCGCGGATCTGGCTCAGGATCAGGTCGTTATTCGGATCCGTACCGACCGCGAAATCGACGATCATCGTCGTCTGACCGTTAGCGGTGGCGTTCACCGAATACATATAGTTCATGTTGTCGACGCCGCTCATCTGCTCTTCGATCGGAGTGGCTACCGATTGCGCGAGCGTCTGGGCGTCGGCACCGACGAAGGTCGCCTGGAGCCGGGTCTCCGGCGGCACGATGTTCGGGAACTGCGCGACCGGAAGGCGAAAGATCGCGATTGCACCGATGACGACCGTCAGGATCGCGATCACCATCGCGACGATCGGTCGATTGATAAAGAATCGCGACATCCTTACGGAGCCGCGCTGGGATCCGGGCTCGGATCCGCGCTCGAGGCATGAAAGGACACGGGCGTGACGAGGCTGCCGTTGCGGATCCGGCCGATGCCCTCGGCAACCACGCGCTCGCCCGCGTTCAGGCCCTGATCGATGATCCAATTGGTGCCGACGCGCGGCCCGGTCTGCACCGTGCGGATGCTGACGCGGTTGTCGGGCCCGACCACCGCCAACTGGTAGGTGCCCTGAAGTTCGGTGATGGCGCGCTGCGGAACCAGCAGTGCGCCCTTGCGGATCTGTGTCACGGCGCGCACGCGGCCGTACTGTCCTGGACGCAGGATATTGCCGGGATTGGGAAAGGCGGAGGCGATGCGAATTGTTCCGGTCGTCGCATCGACCTGGCGGTCAGCGAACAGCACCCGCCCGGGCTGTGGGTAGGTGCTGCCGTTCGAAAGAATGAGCTGCAGCGGCAAGCTTTGCTTGCCCGAGAGCAGATCCACCGTGTTGGGGATCTGATCGGCGATGCGCAGGTACTCGTCGCCCGTGATGGGGAAATACACCTTGATGGGATCGACCTGAGACACTCCGGTCAGTACGGTGGTTAAAGTCACCAGATTGCCGACCTGCACCTGGGCGATCCCGGCGATGCCGCTGATCAGCGAGCGCACCTTGGTGAATCCGACATTGAGCTCGGCCTGCTCGACGGCAGCCTGGGCGGCTTTGACACCGGCGCTGGCCCCGGCCTGCGTCTGGGTGTCGGTGTCCAGCTGGCTGCGTGGAATCGCGCTGACCTGTGCCTCGGGGATGTCGCGCTTCAAATTGAGATCGGCATTGCCGAGCTGCGCCTGCGCCTGCGCCAGCTGCGCACGCGCCAGATCCAGTACCGCCTGAAACGGGCGTGGATCGATCTCGAACAGCACGTCGCCCTTGTGCACGAACGAGCCCTCGCGATAGTCCTGCCTGATCAGATAGCCCGTGACCTGCGGCTGGATCTGCGCGTTGACGAAGCCGTCGAGCGTTGCGACCCACTCCCCATAGAGCTTGACGTCCTGCTGAAGAACGTTGGCGACTTCGACTTCCGGCGGGCGGGGCGACGGCTTCGAGCCCGCGCCGCACGCGGCGCACAGCGCCACAGCAGCGACAGCGACCAGCGGCGCACGGCCCGCGTGCAACGTCCCGCGTTGGCTCCAATCCGATCTGCTCGGTACGCTCATGTTCGGGTGGGGGCTCCCAGTGTGGCGGCGGCGCCTATGCTGGGCAGGCGCAGGGCGAAGTTTCGCATCACCGGCCGGACACACTCAACCCCTGCTGCTTTGCAGCGGCTGATCCACTGCTCGCGTCATGGCTGGCAGTGACGCGAGCAGAATTTGATCGTCGCGGCAGCGGCGCCGAGCGCTGTCACCGCCGCCGATTCTTTACCCCGAAAAGCTTGGCATCGAGGCCGATTCAACCCCTAATTGCCACCGCTTGCCTTCTCTGATGCATTCTTCCGAGTCCAAGACTCTCGCCCGCCGGAGCACGGCGCAGACGCCGCCCGCGGCTTGCGACGCATTCCAGGCCCAGCGGTTCTGACCCGAACATACGCGTCGCTGCCTGGATAGCGGCTCACGAACGTTGGTCGATGCTCAGGCGACCCGCGCCGTAAGCCACGAGAAACAGAAATCCGCCTGACATCGACACGTTCTTGAGAAAATTGATCATCTGCATCTGATCTGCGAAGTTCCGATGAAAGATGAGCGCAGTCAGCAAGCAAAACCCGGCCAGCAGGAAAGCGACCACGCGGGTCTTCCAACCGAGGATGATGGCAAGCGCGCCGAGAACCTCCGTGGCGATGACGATCGGCAGTAACAGCCCGGGGACACCGACTGCGGACATGTAGCCGGCGGTGGCACCGTAGGCACCCAGCTTTCCGAGCCCCGAGAGCAGGAACGGCGTTGCAATCAGCACCCGGCCTGCAAGTTCGACCAGACTCACGAAGCTACCGTGACGCTGCTCGATCCATACACGGCTGTCGGCTGTGGCGGTTGAGGACGTATTCATCGCGGACTCCCTTGGTGTTGGCTAAAGGTAACGACTCGGCCGTGACTGTCTCATCAGATATTTGAAATATTTGCAATCGAAGGTGAAGCCGTCAGGCAAAGCGGCCGGCCTCGTCAAACTCGAGGCGGGGACTGCGCGGCGGACGATTCTCACCGGAGCTGTAACCGATGCCGCAGATGAAGTTCGACTTGATGCGCGTGCCTGCGAAGAACTCGGCATCGACCGCGGCATTGTCGAAGCCGGACATCGGGCCACAGTCGAGCCCGAGTGCGCGCGCGGCCAGGATCAGGTATCCACCCTGTAGGCTGCCGTTGCGGAACGCCGTGGTCGCCGCCAGCTGCGCATCGGCGCGAAAGCGATCCCGATAAGTCAGACCCGACGGTCCCGGCAGCAACTTTGGCATTTGCTCGGCAAAGTCGAGGTCGTAGCCGACGATGACGGTGACCGGGGCGGCGAGTATGCGCGCGCGGTTGCCCTCCCCGGCCAGGGCAGCCAGGCGCGCCTTGCCTTCGGCGGTGCGTACCCACAGGAAGCGCGCGGGACAGCAGTTGGCCGAGATCGGTCCAAGCTTTACCAGCTCATAGAGCTGTCGCAATTGCTCCTCGGATACCGGTCGAGCGCTCCAAGCGCGGCTGGTCCGTGCGCCCCGGAACAGTTGATCGAGCGCGCGATCGTCGAGCTCACCGACCATACACGTCTCCCAGCACCTCTCGCGGCTCACTTGAGCCGATGGGGCGATGGTAGGATCGTCACATCTATAGTGCTAGACTATATTTTTAGATGCTAATCATCGTCTGGATGGATACTCATGCTGGATGCCATCACGCTCGACCAACTGCGCACATTCATTGCGGCCGCCGACGAGGGCAGCTTTTCCGCTGCTGGACGCAAGCTCAGACGCGCTCAGTCTGTCGTCAGTCAGACGCTGGCCAACCTGGAGGGCCAGTTGGGGGTGAAGTTGTTCGATCGTGCGCGCCGCCGACCGGTGCTCACGCCGCAGGGACAGGTGCTGCTCGCACACGCACGCACGGTGGCTGGCGACGTCGATCGGCTCAAGGCGCACGCCAAGCACTTGGCGGGTGGCCTTGAATCCGAGCTTTCAGTTGCCGTGGACGTCATGTTCCCGATGGCCACGCTGACGGCGGCTGTCACGGCGTTTCATGCAGCGTTTCCGCTCACACCACTGCGACTCTATGCGGAGACTTTGGGGGCGGTCATGCAAGCCACCCTGGATGGACGCTGCACCATCGGACTCTCAGGCGAGATCGCGTTGGCTCCACCGGTTTTGACCCAGGAGCCAATTCTCAAAGTACCGTTGATTCACGTCACTTCGCCCCGGCACCCGCTGGCTGCGTACAGCCGTCCGATTCCCGCCAGCGAGCTCGCCAAGCATATTCAGCTGGTGCTCACCGACCGCTCTACTCTGTCCAAAGGACAGGAGCTCGGAGTCTACTCGACGAGAACATGGCGACTGGCTGACCTGGGCGCGAAGCACGCATTTCTGCGCGCGGGACTCGGATGGGGCGGCATGCCCGCGGAGCTGGTCCAGCCAGATCTGACACGAGGGACTCTCGTGAAGATTGTCCCCGAAGATGCACCCAACGGCTTTGTGGTCTCCATGCGCGCGGTATATCGCACCGATGCGCCGCCTGGACTTGCCGGACGCTGGCTTATCGAGCGTCTGAAGCACGAATCGGAGACCGCGGCAACGAAGCACAATGCTCAACGACGCCATTCCGGACGGATCGCGGCGGCACGTAGTGCGAGACCGGGTCGTCGTCGAAGAACGCCCGCGTTGGCGACTTGATTCGATGTGGCAGCTTGCCCTGCGCGTCAACCGACCGCACGAGTCACGACAAACAGGCACAGAGCGCCCGCGAGAGTCGAAAGCGTTGTCAGAAGCCGTGGATGAGCGTGGTGACTCTCCGGCAGGAGATCGCTCGCGCCTATATAGAAGAAGAATCCGGAGAAGATGGCGAGGAATATGGCGACCACGTTGGGTGGCATCACCACGAGCAGACTCGCGGACGCGCCCAGAACGGGAGCCAACGCGTCCACCGCGAGCCACCTAAGTGCCGTCTTGTTTCCCGCCCCGTTCTTCACCACGACGTTGACGGTGTTGAGGCCATCGGAGAAGTCGTGCACTAGCACCGCGGCTGCGACCACGAAGCCGACCGTCCGACCGGCCTGGAATGCCACTCCGATTGCGAACCCATCCATCAGACTGTGCAGGGACAGGCTCGCCGCTCCGAGCCAACCCCGGCGCTCGCGATGCTGAGGGGGTTGGTCATGCTCGTGAAGCACGACCAGCCGGTCGAGCAGAACGTAGACGAAAAAGGCCAGCGCCGCGATGCCAAGCAGGTCCCGAGGGCTGATGAGGCGGGCGGTCTCGATGGATTCCGGCATGAGATCGAAGAACACCACACCGATGACTGCACCCGCGCTGAACCCCAGCACGAGGTGCAAGCGGTCACGCATCGAGATGGCGAACAACCCACCGATCATCGTCGCCGCGCAGGTCGCCAGTGCGATAGGCAGTACCACGAAAGGATGCATGCTCTCTCCCGTTACTGTTCGCGCGGCCGGTCTTGAAACTTCAGCAGTCGTCCCGCATTTCCCATTACCGCGATGGTGCCGGCATTGTGCAGGATAGCGGCCATGAGCGCTCCACTCGGACCGAGCACGTTCGCGGCAGCTGCAATGACGAGCAGCACCGTCCAGCCGAGGCCGACGCCGACATTGACGACGATGGTAGTCCGGCACCTGCGACTGAGCCGGATGCACGTGCCCAGCCTGCGCAGATCATTGCCCATGAGGACGACGTCCGCGGATGCCAAGGCTACGTCAGTACCCTGCGCGCCCAGGGCGATGCCGATCGCGCCCACCTTCAGTGCCAGCGCATCGTTGATGCCATCGCCTACGACCATCGGACGATGGCCATTGCCTATCTCCGCCAGCACAAAATCCATCTTCTCCGCAGGCAAGGCTCCGGACCGCACGTCCTGCAGGTCGAGCTCCTCGCCGACACGCCGCGCCTCGTAGGCGCGATCCCCCGTGATCATGACCTGCCTTTTGAGGCCGAGCTGCCTCAGCTCGGTGATGGCATCCTTCGCCTCCGGTCGAATCTCGTCCGCCAGCAGCAGCCAACCGAGAAAGTCCGCGCCCCTGGAGACGCCGGCGACCGGTCCCTGGTGCGCCGGCGGCGATACCGCAATTCCCAGGCTGCGGAACAGTTCCGCACGGCCGAGCGCTACTTTTTCGGTCCCGAGCAGTGCCGTGACACCAAGGCCCCGTGTTTCCCGGATATCTGTCAGGGGCAGACGTTCCTCGGGCGAAACCGCCACGCTCAGCGCGCGGCTGACCGGGTGGCTACTCGCTGCACCCAAGCTGCCCGCCAATCTGCTGACATAGTCCTTGTCGGCGCCGGAAGCCAAAATCAGACCGGTTAGGCGCAGCTGGCCCAGCGTCAGTGTTCCCGTCTTATCGAACATGGCCGAATCGACGGAAGCCAGTTGCTCCAGGAATGCGGCGCCCTTGACAAGAATTCCATGCCGGCCCGCAACGGCGATCGCTGCGATGGAGGTGGCCGGCGCCGCCATAACGAGCGCGCAGGGACAGGAAGCCACCAGCACGGCGAGCATCACCATGCTGCTTCCGGTCAGAAACCAGAGTGATACCGCCAGCAGTAATACGAAGCTGATGTATCGCCCCGCGTGTTGCTCCAGCAGCCGCGTCACGGCAGGCTTAGTGCGTTCCGCCTCCTGCATCAGAGCGATAACGCGGCCTAGAGTCGTCTGCTCCCCGACACGAACGATGCGTACGGTCAGCAGACCGTCGAGGTTGATCGATCCGCTGAACACATTCGCGCCGGGACCGACATCTATCGGAACGGACTCGCCCGTGATTGAAGCCGTATCGACGCTGGAGGTGCCGGTCTCGATCACCCCGTCGCCTGGAATGCGATCGCCGGAGCGCACCTCCACGAGATCACCCGCTCGCAGGTGCGCGGCCGGGACCTCCTCGATTCCCCCGTCGTCGTCGCGCAAGCGTCGAGCACTCGTCTCGGTCAATTTCATCAAGGCGTGAATGGCTTCGTGCGATCCGAGCAGCGAGCGTTCCTCGAGGATGTGTCCGATCATCATGATCAACGGCAGCAAGGTTGCCGTGATCAGATCTCCCGTCACCCATGCGGCGATAAAGGCCAATGCGATCAACTGATCGGTGATGCCGTGCAGGTCCGGAAAGCGCAGGCTGCGCCATGCGGCCGCGACTGCTGGAACTCCCACGAGCACAGCCGCAATGCCCGCAACCAGCTCGGCGACATCGCTCTGAGAAGGTTGCAGGTATTTCAAACCGACGGACACTATGAGACAGCCGGCCGCGGACATCGACAGCACCAGGCGTGATCCGAGCCTGCGCTTCTCCGACACGTTGAGAAGCGCAAGCTCACCGGGCAGTGGGGCGGCGAAGCTCATCGCAACGATCCCGGCAGTAGCAGATGTGCCGCGCCCGTCCGATCCACCGCCTCGACACGGGCCGCCCTCTTCAAGAGCGAACCGACGCGATCGTAATAGAGGCGCGATATCTGCATGCCTCGTGACATACCCTCGGCCTGCGCAGCGACCGCGGCGATCGAAGCCGTGTGCACCTTGGCATCAGAAGTGCGCTCGTTCGCAGCTGCTGCCGCATCCGTGAACGTGCGGTCCCGCTGGCGGTTGGCCTCCTGCATCAACATCTGCGCACTCGTGCGCGCACTGGCGACTTGTGTTTGCGCGCTCTGGGCAACAACTAGAACATTATCGAATGCCGCTTTCGCGCCCGCCGGAATTGACGGTACCAGATCCACCCTGCTCACGACGATGCCGAGACCCGCGCCTGCTCGTGCCAACTGGCTCAGACGTTCGTTGACGGCGTTCAGCAGATCACCGCGCAATTGCTCGCGGCGCGATGCTTCGTCGGCACGGGACGCGATCTCGGGGCGCGCGACCAAGATTGAGTCCAGATCGCGGCTGCCGAGCACTGTCACCGCGCTCGCGATGAAAAGGCGCTGCAGTGCCGGCGCGACATGCTGAGCCGCAATCATATAAGCCACGGGATCGGCGATCTGATAAAAGAGCTGTGCCTCAAGATGTACGACGGCTGAATCACCGGTCAGCAGAAAGCCGCTGTTGAGACGCGGATCGGCGCTCAAGTCAAACCCCTGTGCCGCGTCTGCCCCTGGAACCTGGCTCTCCATGAAGGTGGCAATCGGCAGGGGCATCTGTCTATCCCTGGCCGGGAGGATCACGACCGTCGCGATCGGCCTCGGCCATGCGATCAACAGTCCCGGACCGTGAACGCGCGACACCGATCCAAAACGTATCGTCACGGCCTGACTGTCCGGTGGTATCTGGTGGATGTTGGAGAAACACCATCCGACCGCGATCACACACGCGGCAATAGAGAGAAAGCGGAACGCGTGCGCTACGGACTGGCCGAGCGGCCCCGCCTCGCGTATGTCGGCGGCAGTGTCGATCATTGCTTGTGTCCGGTAAGCTGCACGGGCGCGAAGCTCGGGCCCTCGACGAGAGCACGAAATGGGGCGGCGTCGGTACGCAAGATGAGACTGGTGTTGCTGCCCACCAGCGCGTCCAGCGAATCAAGCGAGCGCAGCAGCATGTAGAGCTGCGGATCGCTGGTGTAGGCCTGCTTGTAGATCTGTGCCGCGGCGATTCGCGATTTCGCCTCCGTGTCTGCCGCGTCGGATTTGGCCTGTGCGATCTCTTCACGCGAGTCGCGATCGGCATCCGACTCAATTTGCGCCGCGGCACGCTGACCCTCGGCGGACTGCTGCGCGGCGACCGTATCGCGTTCCGCTCGCATGCGATCGATGGTCGCCGTCAGGGTCTCAGCCGGGAGCGTCAAGCGCTCCAGCCCTACCTGGCGCACGCTGATGCCATAGACGCTCTGGGCCTGCGTATTGGTCCGGTCCAGCAGCGAACTCTCAAATTGGTCGAGCCGAATCCGGCTCGGCTGGGTGTTCACCAGATCGGATAGATTGAAGCTGCTGGCCGTGATCTCCAGCGCAGATCCCATGAAGCTGCGCAGCTGCTCTGCTGCAATGGCGGGATCGTTGCGAACCGCGCGGAGAAACTGACGCACGTGGTCGGCGTCGGGCGGCACCTGCCAGGCGATATAGGCCTGCACCAGGACGCGCAGCCCATCCCGAGTTCCGACGTCGTGCAGTCCGCTCGAGGTGGTACGCAGGCGCAGATCGACGACCACCGTGTTGTCTATCGGCGCGGGCAGCTTGAACGCGAGTCCCGGCGTGGTGAGCACCCTGACCGGATTTCCGAACCGAGTGATGACGACCGCCTCGCCAGGGCTGATCTGAACCAGACAGGCCGATAGCACCAAAACAGCGACGATGACCGCTGCCACGACGACACGGCGATTGCGCCACAGGGGCGCTGGCTCCTGGTCGGAATGCGGCTGTTCATGGTTATGGTGGTGGTGATCGTGCAGCATGACTATTTGCACCTTCAAGGTTCTGCTGGAGGAACGTAATCGGGTTTGCCGGCGAGCGGTCTCACATCGAGCGTGAGCGCATCGTCGCGGGTAATTCTGTGGTCGATGATGACGAGCGGCATCCCTCCCAATCCCTTATCCAGATGCTCGAGCCGCCGCTCGAACAGAAACGCATCACCGCCTACGACGTGGGCCTGGTGATCACCGGCAAAAAGCGCGAGTGCCGCCTTTGCCTGGTCCACGCGCTCCACGGCGCCCGCCGCAGCGTCCTCGCGTGTTTGAATCGCTACCTGCTGCGCACTGCCGATCTGCCCGATCGCCTCGGCCTTGGCGGTCGCGATCGCCGCCTGGGCTCGAATGACTGCGGCCTGCACCCCCTGATAGGATGCGGCTGCTCCAGACGGTGGATGAATGGCTTCTACGACGACCGTCTCAACTTCAATCCCCGTGTCCAGAGAACTCAGTCGTGCCTGCAGTTCGGTTTCGAAGCCGCGGATGAACGCCTCGCGGTTTTGGCCGAGCACATCGTCGATCGTAAAGCGCGCAAAGTAACGCGCCAGCATCTGCCCGGCCGCCGCCCGGATCGCACTATCGGGCGAGCTGACGTTGTAGACGATATCGCGCGCCGCCGCGTCCGAAAGACCAATGCGATAGATGATGCGCAGATCAATATTCACGACCTCGAAACTTTGCCGCGCACCCGCAACGCTCGCGACGAGATAGCTGGCTTCCGACGGGTGATCCGCGGTCCACAATCGATCGTCGCTCGCGGGCGGTGCGCCCTCGATGGAGGACCCATCGGTCCGCGGTGGATTGGCCTCAAGAACCGTATCTCCGTTGGCGGAAAAGACGATCGGGATTTCATGAACCACGCCGTATTCGACCGGTCTCAATACACCAAAGGGCCACGGCAAATGCACGTGTAGACCGGGCTTGAGCACGGCACGCGGCCTGCCGAATGCCTCATACACGGCGCGCTCGCTCATGCCGAGCGCCGTCACTCCGGTCAGCAGCCAGCACAGCAGCGCGGTTGCGCAAATCATGGGTACGGCTGCGCGGCGAACGAATCCCAGCGCCCAGCTGCGCTTGAAATCGATTCCAAAGCGCTCGCTGATGGCCTCGTTGACCGCGCCGAAATCCGGCCACTGCGTGCGGATGAGGCCGGCAATGAAACTATCGGCGTGGCTCCGTCGCGCCCTGATCGGAGCAAGCGGCAAGAACAGTAAGGCAAAACTCCGCAAAACCAGTTCGAAGGCC
>JASHTF010000346.1 GCA_030040715.1 Gammaproteobacteria bacterium
GGCTCCCAGCAGTTGGCTCGTCAAGCATATGTCCGCGATGGAAGGAGCATCGCCCTGACAGAAGGTGCCTGTGGCCTTGTCCGAAACGAGCCGCGCTTCGGCCTGTTCGAGACTCTGCCGAAGCCAATACCGAGTCCAGGCTGCCGTCGCACCATCATTGGCACCGAACTCATCAGCCAATCGTCGCGTCACGCGTGGAGTGATAAGAGGGTGATGGTCCGCGACGAATAACAGCGCTAGCGACCGGACGCGCGCCCGGCTTCGCGGTTCCGCTGGCAACAGGGGTGGCTGAGGGTACGACTCCTCTAGATATTCTAGAATTGCGAGGGACTGCGTAAGCGGCGGGTCGTCATCGATCACCAGGACTGGTATGGCGCGTTGTGGATTGAGGGACATGAAGTTTGGCTTGAGCTGATCGCCGGCCATCAGATCGATCATCTCCTCATCGTAAGGCACGCGCTTTAGATTCAACGCAACTCGCACGCGATAGGCTGCGAGGGAACGCCACCAGCCGTAGAGCTTGTACATCACCGCCCCCTGGGATCTTAGTAGAACACGACAACGCCCGGCGCTTCTTGATTTTGCCTGCCCTAAAGCTGCCTGTCGCAACCGGCAGCTTCACGGGGTCGACTGCGGGCTTTGCGCGTTTGCGGAGACCCCAGGTCGCCTGTCGGCCAATTCTAGAAACTGGCGTTCAAACGTTCAATCCAGCAGGACAACTCGAACACCGAGCTCTTCGTACGTCGGTACCGCCCTACGATCGCAGCTGAGCAACTCCGCCGAATGCACTACGGCCGTGGCGCCAACGACAGCATCGTAGATGGCCCCGCCCGTTACGCCTCGTTCTGGCAAGTCGAGAACAAATTCCCGGTAGGCACGAGCATCAAGGCGCATGTATGGCTCAGTGAAGCGCAACCGAAGAAAATCACGAACCACCTCACTGGCGCTGCGATGTGGTGGCGGAAGGCGCGTGAGCACGGAATAGGTTTCAAGGGCGCAGCGGTCGATCAGGCGAGCGCCGTCATCTAACGCTGTGCGCGCCTGCTCATGGTGCTCGTGCCACGATGCGAATGCAGCGACAACCACGCTGGTATCGACGGCTTTCATCGGCGGATGCGCTCGAGCGTCTCGCGCACCTCTGCGGAGGTGAGTTTCGGGAGCTCCGTGTCTGGGACCGCCACCACACCCTTTCCCCGCCTTTGCAGAGCCATCGGCGTTGCCGCGGCTTCGATCTCAAGCCGCCCGTCTCCAGCGCGGATCTCGAGAGTCTGTCCCGGCTTCAGGTCAAGCGCCTCGCGCATTGCTTTTGGCACGACAATGCGACCAGCAGCATCAATGGTAGTTCTCGTGGCATATCTTATGGCATTTATATGCCATTAGCGCAACCGCACCGGGCGACTGCACATTCGATGGCATCATCAGCCTGACGAGTAGCGGACGCTCGTGAGAGGCAACTCCGGGTCGAAAGTGCCGCTGCGTACCCGCCGGGCCTAATGCATTTCTACGGCGTTCTCGGATATGGACGGTGCGAGCGCAGGGGTATACCAGTCAACGTTTGTACTTGCCTTGACCGATGACTCCTGCACCGTGTACTCGTAGAAGCAGCCGTTACCCGCGGTATCGGCGACAGATTTGGGTGCACCGAAGCGGCCGGTCGCGGATGTCGCCACGATCTGCCGGCCGAACCAGGGGTCTATCGAGATCGCCGCTGTAATCGAGTCCTAGGCGTCGATTTTTTCCGGTAGCGCCAATTTTTTGCAGCCAGGTGCACGGTGATCATGCCCGACTGCGTCCTAGGGATTGCTAAAGACCGCGCCATGCGGAACGGCACTCCCGTCCCATCCATCCGGCCACGCACGCGTGAAGTCGATAAACGCCGGCTCAAGTGTCAACATTCCAGTGCGCCGGTTGATCGTCGCAAACCGAAGATGGCTCGAGAGCGCACCATAGCCGGTGATGGCCAGGCGATCACCACCCGGTTCGAGCCCCAGCCAGTGTGGATATTCATTCGGCGGCAGAAGAATGCGGCTGACTTCCTGCGGGTGTTCTGGATCGTGCATGTCGAGACTCACGATCGCGTGACCGCTTTGCATCGGCTGAATCAGAAAGTCACCGGCGACCACCGGCACTTGGCAGATGCGGTACCCGAAGTCGTAGATGTGTTGCAGCACGGGGTCGCTGCTCGTCAGATGCTGTACCAGGAAGAGACCGCACTTGAACGTCGGAACCACGACGGTTTTACCATCCCCTAGCACGCGGGGCTCGTTAGAATTAGCTGGCGTGTCTTCAATCAGCTCCTGAGGCCGCGGAAGCAGCATCGTCTTGATGAGCTTGAGATCTGACAGTCTCCACACCTGCGCGACGTGGCTTTCCTGAGCTCCCATCATATCGGCACTGCCGGTGACAACTCGATCGAGACTTTCGACGACTGTCAAGCTATAGGGGCGAATATCGGCGTGTCCTGGCACTGCCGCAGAGGCGACGCGTACTACTCGGCCCTGTGGGTCGAACTCCACCAGTCCGCCGGGAGCATGGTTGTATCCACCGGAATACTGAAACGTCGCCAGCGTATTGCCATTAGAAAGATAGACAAAGGAATGAGGATAGCTGTAACGGCCAACGCTACCGAATTTCCGGACGAGCCGCGGGTGTTGGGGATCACGCAAATCGAACACGTAAGTGCGGTTGGCGAGCCAGTCGTTCGCGTAGAGCATATTGTTCGGAGGCTCAGAATAATTCGTATGATGAGCCATCAGCGCGTCTCCGACGGGAAGCATCGTGACGAGTTTGCCGAACGACGTGCCCGGGTCGACGTCAAAGACCGCGAGGAAGTCCTTCCCCATGCCCTGGCTCAGCTGCTCCTGCCGCCACCCAGCAAGGCTCTCGGACATTGGCATGGACATAAGGGGGTGCTTCGCTTCCATCGCCCAGACGAAAAGATAGTGACTAGGAGTCTGCGCAGCCGCTGGAATCAGCGGGAAAGCAAGAACTAGAAAAGACAGGCAGCGGAAAATCGTCTGTTTCAAGTTAAGGCTCCGATTCGTGGTCAGTGACTCCCGGTCCGCGATGCCTCAGTTGCTCTCGAAGCTCGGCCATTGACCCGATAACGCGTTCGGAATCGTAGCAGGGATCGGGAGGAGTTGATCGGCTTCGAGCGTCGGAACCATTGCGCCGGCATCGCCGACCCTGCAGTGGACCGCTCCTGTGGGGCGCACGTAATTCTGTGAAGATCGTCACCTGAAGGGTCCGGCACGGCGCTACTCTGTAGCTGATGAATGACCACGTCTATCGTCCGTGGTGGCGCTGGCGGGCGGCGCTCATGCTAGCCGGCTTGCTCCTGGGCTATGCGGCCTTTGCGGTGCCGCCACTGCCCGGCTATGGGCCTTCCTCCAAGTTTGTGCTGGGGAATTTCCTCCTCGCCATTGGCGCTGTGTACGCGTTTCTGTATGCGTGGGTCTATCGGGTGATCCTGGCGGATGATGCCATCACCGTCGTCAGTATCTTCAAAATGCGCTCAAGCAGAATCCTCCTCTCTCGCGCGGAGATTGCCGGAGTCGTTCGACTGCCGAGTACGAATCCTCGGATCCTGGCATTCGTGCCCAAGAGCGCTGAGGGTGAGACGGCCTACGTCCATCTGCGTTTTGTGCACACCGATGAAATTTTCCATCAATGGTGCGCGACGCTGCCGGATCTGAAGCCGAAAGATTCAGACGTGCCGCACTGTAGCTGAAACCGGGCCGAATAGTCTCTTAGTCGCCTGGCCATTGTCCACGGCCCTGATCAGATCGGCGTTAAAGTAGCAGATCGAAATTTTGGAGCCAGCCCTGCTTCTTGGACGTAGCAGGGGAGCTGAAGCTCCGCACCTGGACCAAGCCGTCGAACAACGGCTTGTCTGACTCCCCCCGCCGTTCGTGAGTGGCAGAGAAGGGTCGGTAGGTTGAATTCGCTTCGGGTCCCAGTCCATCGGTCGCTGGTCGGCCACGACCTGGGCCGCTGGCAATACCCGATTGGCCGCCACTTAGCCGCCGTTCAGCCCCGGCGGTAGAATGGAAAACAAAAGGCCGCAAGACCAGATCAGTTTCCTAAACTGCAAGTGGCTTTGGGTTGGCGCGCGGGGAGGGGGCTTATGAGATCATGGACGGCGACACTAGCGACCGTTGCTTTGACAGCTTCGGTGACGGCGGTGGCACAGGCTCCGACCAGTCCAACTATCGGAACTTGGGCCCTCAATCTAGCCAAGTCGAGGTACAACCCCGGTCCGGCGCCCAAAAGTGAAACGCGCACGTATGAAGCGAAGGCCGTCGGTATCCGAGAGACCATTCAAGTAGAGACAGCCGACGGCAGCTCGTACACTGAAACCTCGATCTACAGGGAGAACGGCAAACCGTATGCCATGAACGGCACAACCGATATCGACACGCATGAGGTCACCCGCGTTAGCAGTCGGGAGACTCGCATCACGTGGATGCGCGCGGGTAAGGTCGTCGGACATGCGACGAATATCATCTCGAGCGACGGGAAAGTGATGACGCAAACACGGACACTTATAAATGGTGCTGGTCAAAGACTGCAAGATGTTCGAGTGTACGACCGACAATAGGTAACCTCATCGAAGATGCACCCGCTGGCACGGAGCGCGTGCGGCATTGAACGAGACTCCCTCGAGAAGCATGGAGGCCGCTGATTTAAATTCAGACCATGTCCGCCGCATCAGCGCCGCGGAGTCACTCGTTATTCGGCAAATAAGCCTGCGACTCCTACCGATTCTTTTCCTGCTCTATGTGTTTATCTATCTCGACCGAGTTAACGTCGGCATCGCTGCTCTGGAGATGAACGGCGCCCTCATGTTCAGCTCGGCCACCTTTGGAGTCGGAGCCGGAATCTTTTTCATCGGCTTCGCAGCCTTCGCGGTCCCGAGCAACTTCATCCTTCTGCGCATTGGCCCCCGCCGTTGGATTGCTCAAATCACGATCTTCTGCGGACTATTGGCCTGTGGAACAATGCTGGTGCGGACGCCGCTGCAGTTCTATGTCGTCAGGTTCTTGCTAGGCGTCGCGGAGGCCGGAATCGCTCCTGGCGTTTTTTATTACCTTAGCTATTGGTTCCCAGAGGCCTATAGAGCTCGTGCGATCTCTGCCTTCACCGTCTCGATACCGCTTTCCCAGGCTGTAGGCGGACCCGTAGGAGGTGCGCTGCTGAACCTCAACGGTATTGGCGGCCTTGCAGGCTGGCAGTGGCTGTTTTTGATGGAAGGACTTCCATCGGTGCTGCTCGGAGTAATCCTCCTCAGATTCCTCACCGAGCGCCCGGACCAGGCAAGATGGCTGTCTCAGGAACAACGTGACTGGTTAGCGGGTTGCACTGAAATGGAGCGCAGGCACACGACGATGCCAGGTATGTCGCCACTGCGTGCACTTAGGCATGGAACAGTCTGGACTCTCTCCTTGCCGTTCTTTGCCTTTTACACCGTTGTTCTCGCGATCACCTTTTGGACGCCAATAATCATCCGCGATGCGCTACATACCAGCGACAGCATAACCGCCTTAATCACGGGCGCCATAGCGCTGTTGGCTGCGATCGCATTCCCACTTTCTGCAAAGATCTCAGATCGCACTGATGATCGTTGCGCGTTGACGGCGCTCGGTTTGGTTCTAGCAACGATTGGCTGCGCAGGTGTTGCCGTCTTTCGGCATTCTCCCGTGTGCCTTATCGGCATTATCCTCGTCCAATTATCCAATTCGTTGGTGATAACGTCCTTCTGGTGCTTACCCACCAAACTTCTCAAAGGAACTTCAGCCGCTCCCGCAATCGCGCTGTTGCTTGCAATTGGATCGACCGGCGGCTTTTTCGGTCCCAGCATTTTCGGTGCCCTCCGGACCATAACAGGTAGTGATGTCGCTGGCTTATGCGCGCTCGCCAGCCTGGCGCTCCTGGGCAGCCTGATATGTATGAGACTCCGCCGGCTTCCTGTATTTTCACCGCCGTAAACCCATCATTCGCGAACGGAGGGTGAGGTCGCGAGCATCGGTAGCGCTCAGATGTATCGCCCACGAGTTGCCTTCGGGGCCCCCATCAGATCTGCTCCCGTTAAAGTTAGATTGAACGATTGAACCGGCGCAAGGACTATTTATCCCCCGCAGCCCGGCACCATGATGGAATCGATCGCCTGGCCGAGACGCGGCAGATCTGCTGCTACGCGCTGTAGTGGTAGGACCCAGATTAGTCGCTGCGCGTGACGTAGCTGCTCCAGCATCGCTGGATCGTTCACTAACACTAATATCAGACTATTAAATGACGTCGCCGCCACGGCCTCCCAGCGATGCTCATCGATCTCCAGCGTCACAGTTCGAGGGCCGGTCGGCATGTTCGAATCGTGCCGACCAGCCATCAAGATCAGCTTGCCGTCCCGATTGGTCACCATGATCGTATCCACTTGCGCGCCAGCACGATGCGCCATGCAGCTGCCTGTCGGGGCCTTCACGATATCCCACCCGGGAACGCTCCTCAGGGGTGCCGAGGCTTGGGCCCAGCAGGACCCCGCCAAGGCGATGCTCAGCCACGCACAAATGCCCCGGCAGAATATGCTACTCACCGCCCCCACCGCCCGCCTCGCTCGTCTGCGCACGATCATGCACCTGCCAGCCGCGCGCCGCGATCGTTGTCCTCCCCGGGGCAACATACCAAAATCGGCCTCGTCGGCGCGTACCTAAAAGCCGACGCCGCGAGGCATTATCATTGGATTACCGCATAGCGGTCATCGGTCACTGGCTGTAGTGGGTCGCTAATTGCCGAGTAGTCTGCGCGCGAGCAGCGACTGCATATCGCGGCGGCTGTCGGCAATAACATAGATGACCATTCGTTGTGCGTGCACGCGGAAGATCAATCGATACGGCTTGAAAAACACCTGGCGGTATTCGGAAATTCCGAGGGAAAGCAGCTCCCTTGGAGAGGAACCCCGATCGGGAGACGACTGAAGACTGTCCGTGGCTTGGAGCAGTCGGTCGAGAACGTGATCGGCGCTGGCAGGGGAATCGTGCTCGGCGATATAGCGATAGATGTCCTCGAGATCGCGCTCTGCATCCTTCGTCAGCGCCACCTCGTAGGTCATCAAGAGGTGGGCGCCTTGGCGCGCAGCCGCCGCACTACTTCGCCGACCGGCGTTACCTGACCTGCTTCCACTTGCCGGCTACCGAGAGCAAGGATCTTCAGCAGCGCGAGGGTCTCCTGCGTCTCCTCGTACGTGGCGACGTCTTGAATCACCGCCTTGGCCTCACCATTCTGGGTGATGATCAGGGGCTTACGATGCTCCTCGAGCTGTTGGAGCACCTCGGCGGCGTTTGCCTTCAGATAACTGATCGGCTTGATTTGGCGCGAATAGCGCATCGCTCCTCCGTGTCGGACTGAATATAGTCTTTTTACGGTCCATGCGAAAATATCGGCTTATGGCACCGTTGCCGTTCCAAGTGGGGGCTGTATTTTCTCTTTCCGGGGCCTAATTTGCTCGCGTTTCCGTGGAGTGATTGGCAGTTCTACTCCAGAGTGTGGCCGTACGCACGATTGTCATTTCCGTGCGCGTTCATAGTGTGTGCCCTAGTGTCGCTGTTGTTTTTTAGGGGTCGCGCTGTCGCCAAAGGCGACGTAGGCTTGCGAATCGAGCGTGGTTAATTCCATCAGCCAGTTGCCCATAACTGTGTCTCCCCAGAGCAGACAGTGGCCGATGGCTGCTCAGGGGTCATAGCGCAAGAGGATGGGTGATGGCTTTCTACTACTACAAAGTAAAGGTCGACGCCGGCGGCGCCCCCTGCGTGCGACAGGGGATGCTGAGCCTCGCCATTTGTAAGCCAATGCTGCGCGCCACCGTCCAGAATGGCGATATTGTGATTGGCCTCGCCGCCAACAATATCCATCGCCGCAATGGTGTCGTCTACATTGCACGGGTTACCCAATGCCTACAGGATGGACAGTATTACCGCGATTCGCGCTACCAGCGTCGCCCGGATTGCATCTACCGTTTTCGGTTCGGTGAATGGATTCAGATCCGCAACTCGTTCCACAGTCCAGCGGACATTGATCGGGATCTAGGCCGACGGCGGGAGCATACCCAGGTGATCATCAGCCTGGACTTTCGCTACTTTGGAAAAAAACGCTTTGACGTTGACTGGACGCTTTATCCGGAGCTTCGAAAAAAAGTGGATCGCCTGATGCAAGGCCATCGGGTACGACACAGCGAGGCGGTCGAGAGAGAGCTGACGACACTGTCGAAACGGCTGTTCGCTTTGTCGCGTCGCAAGGTCGTCGGCAAGCCTACCCACGCTGAAAGGGGCCCGTGTAATCGCGAGGATGAAGACCCGGTGGGGGTGTGCTGAGATGGCGCCCCTGGTTGGCGTCGGCGTTCGCTATAGCGGTCAGTCGCGAACGTCGCACTACGGGTCGCGGGCGGTCCTCGGTAAGCGCCTAAGGATCACAGCGAACGGCCGTCGATGACCTCGATTTCCAAACCGTAGACATTGAGGTCCTCGACGCATCCCAGGTTTATTCGGTAGTAACCTGGTCTAGCCGGTCCGACGTAGTCTGGCGGAACCGAAGCCACGGTAGTGAAGGGGCAGATACCGCACGTCCGGCAGAAATAGTGGTTCACGTCTCTATCACCGAACTGGTAGAGGGCCAAGGAAGACATCCCTTCGACTCGTTCGATATTCTCTAAAGGAAGGTACGAAGCGGAACTTACGATGCCCTTGCGGATGCAGATGGAACAGTTGCACCTACAGCCCTTCGTAATTATTTCGCTCCTGAATCGGAAGCGTACAGAGCCGCAGTGACAGCTCGCTTGGTACGTGATCTTCTCTGTCATTTGTGGTTGCCGTGCTGTTAATCACACGCCCGTCTCTAGCTACGAGCGATCCGACAGATCCTTGGATGCAGCTGGCCGGTTGAACCGCAGGCACCTCCAGAGTCTGTGTCAGATTTCAACTTCCCGCCGGTCGCGAACGGCTGGAACGGGTACAATCGAGCCGCGCCAAAGGGGGCCCAGGCTGGTGCGCGACCGCCGCACGCCACGACCAAAACATGACGCGTGATATACCGCGGCTGCTCCTCGGTCGCGCTAGACTCTGTAAGTGCTTGGTGGAGCTAGGCGGGATCGAACCGCCGACCTCTTGCATGCCATGCAAGCGCTCTCCCAGCTGAGCTATAGCCCCACGGAGAGGGATCGGGACGTTACGCACCGCTCGCGGTTCTGTCAACCGCCGGCCGGTGGGCGGCGGGCTACGGCCGGGGTCGCAGGCGCAGCGGGCCGGGAGGCGGCGTAGGAACGGGCGCGGCTCAGGCGTGCGAGCGTGCGCTGGCGGCCGAGTAGCGTCACCGTAACGTCGATCGGCGGCGAGACGGCGCCGCCGGTGACCGCGACGCGCAGCGGCTGTGCGACCTTGCCGAGCCCCACGCCACTCGCGCTCGCCACCAACTTGATCACTTCATCCACGGCAGCGGCGTTCCAGTCCGTCAGACTCCCCAGGCCCTGCTGGAGTGTCGACAGGTAGGGCAGCGTCTCCGAGGTCAAATTTTTGCTCGCGGCCTTGTCGTCGTAGTCGTCGAAGTCGCGGAAGAAGTACTCGCTGTTCTGCGCCATCTCCTTGAAGGTGCGGGCGCGCTCCCGCTGCGCCTGCGCGACACCCTCGAGCAGCGGTCGATCCTCGGGCGCCACGATGATCTTGAGCGGGTCGAGCGACTGCGCGAGTCCAGCGGCCAGGGTGCTCGGCGGCGCGCGCATGATGTGCTGCTGGTTCAGCCACAGCAATTTCTCGGGGTTGAAGGCGGAGGCGGATTTGTTGACGTCCTTGATGTCGAAAGCCGCGATCATCTGCTCGCGCGTGAACAGCTCCTGATCACCGTGCGACCAGCCGAGGCGCACCAGGTAGTTCAGCAGCGCATCCGGCAGGTACCCCTCTTGCTGGTACTGCAGCACGCTGACAGCGCCATGACGCTTGGAGAGCTTGGCGCCATCGGCACCGAGAATCATCGGCAGATGCGCGTACACCGGCAGGCTGGCGCCGAGCGAACGCAGCATGTTGATCTGCCGCGGGGTGTTGTTCAGGTGATCATCTCCACGGATCACGTGGGTGACACCCATGTCCATGTCATCGACGACGACACAGAAGTTGTAAGTCGGCGTGCCGTCCGAGCGCGCAATGATCAGGTCGTCGAGCTCGGAGTTCTGGAACAGCACGCGACCGTGGACCTGATCGTCGACCAGGACCTCGCCGTCGAGCGGATTTTTGTAACGAATGACCGGCGCGACGTCCGGCCGCGGCTCGGTGCGCAGGCGACAGCGACCGTCATAGCGCGGCTTCTCCTTGCGCGCGAGCTGGGCCGTGCGCATGGCCTCGAGCTGCTCCTTGCTGCAGTAGCAGCGGTAGGCGTTGCCCGCGGCGAGCATCTGCGCGAGCACGGCGCGGTAACGATCGAAGCGCTGGGTCTGGTAGTAGGGGCCCTCGTCGGCGTCGAGACCGAGCCATTGCATGCCATCGAGAATGACGCGCACGGCGTCCTCGGTGGAGCGCTCGCGGTCGGTATCCTCGATGCGCAGGATGAACTTGCCGCGATGGTGACGCGCGTACAGCCACGAGAACAGCGCGGTGCGGACGCTGCCAATGTGCAGCATGCCGGTAGGGCTGGGGGCGAAGCGAGTGACGACGTTCATTAGCGGCCATAGTAACGTGTGCCGCAATTGATTCACCATGGCCCGCCGCTTAAGATTCCTATACGGCGTGCTGGAAAGGTTTCCCGTACGTCGTGGCTACGCAGCGGCACGCGCCACAGGGCTTTCGGCGCGTTCGGCTGCAGGCACCATGGGCGGTTAGCTCAGCGGTAGAGCACTGCTTTCACACGGCAGGGGTCACTGGTTCGATCCCAGTACCGCCCACCAATTAAATCAAGCGCTTACGCGCATTTACTCTGTTTCTTGTCCGTTCGTACGGACGCCTATACGGATTCTTCCCGCGAAACCGCGGGCGAGATGCCATGGCGCGAGAACCCCGACCGTCCCCTATTTCGAGGCCTGGAATTCCGCCATGCGCAAAGCGCCGCACGACCGTGTGTCAGACACGGCCGGCGGCTGACCCCACCATCACTGAAAAGGAGTGACGACATGGCTACTGTTCAAGATACATCAGCCCCAGCGGCGACACTTGACCGTGTTCTCATCGAGCAACGTATCAGCGAGGTGCGCACCACGATACAGCGGGCTAATGCCCTGATCGCCTGCGCGATCGCGGCCGCCGACACCGAGTGCGACTATGCGGACGAAATCTCCGAGACGCTGGTGGTTGCACACAAGATGCTGCAGCACGTCTGCGGGACCGATCTCGACCAGGTGGTGCTGTATGCCCCGGCCAAGGCGCAGGAGGTGGCCCACGTTGTGCGGCTGGCGGTCGACAACACTCGACCGCAGGAGCGGCAGCCATGAACGCCCGTAGCGTCACGCTCGCCGAGGCCCACGCCGCACTTGACCGCGCCGGCTATCCAGTCATCGGCGCGCGCATCCCCTGCGACCTCGATGGGGCCGACATCGCGCTGTCGCAGGCTCGCGCCATCCTGGATCTGCTCACCGTCGCATGCGATGGCATCGATATCGGCGATACCTATCCGGGCACGCTGGTGGGATCGCTCTACGCCGCGCTCGCTGAGGTCAATCGCGCACGCGAGGAACTGTTCGGACCAAGGCAGGTGCGCTTATGAACCGCCGTCAGGGCCGCTACCGAGGCGGCCGTCACTCGCCGTACGCCTTCACGAGCGTGACACGCGATCGCCGGTACCTAGCCGGCTACGTGCCTGACTCCAAGGTGCGGGCGAAGCTCAGGGCCGGGATCGAGGAGTTCAGACGCATGCTCGAGGGCAAGCGGCAGGAGGTACAGTCATGAGCGTCTCTCGCGATGAACTCCTGGCGCGGCACGATGCCAAGCGGCCAGACCATTTCGTCACTCTGCCATCGGGTGTGACGGTTTACTGGTGCCGACCCGGCTCCTCGGCAGTTGAGTACTTGGGGTGGCCAGACGATTTGATTGCGGCTGGTCTGATGTTGCAGGAATGGCTGCAGCCAACCGGTAAGCGCTTGAAGGATCAAGATGGCGACCGCGTGACCGTCACTCGATATTGGCGTCTCAAGGACGGACAGCCAGACGGCCAGCCAGCCCGCTACTGCAAGGTGCTACGCGTCAAGCCGATGGCGGCGACGCTCCGGTTACCCGGGGCTGCTTTGGCTCTGGAAGCCCTTAAGGCGTACCACCGTTGGTTCAACCGTAGGGACGACATTGTGCGCGGCTTCAGGAGGCGCCCGAGCAGCACTGAGAATGACAGCCCCGACCTGGAAATGCCGCTGAACGTGCAGCGTGATGTGACGCAGCTGCTCGAGAAGTTCAAGCGACCGCAGACATAGTCAGGGCGCCAATAGCCCACGACAGCGCCGCCTGCCTTCGGGGCGGCGTTTTCGTTTGTGCTGCTCACACCAGGCAGCACGGATTGCGCACCGCCTTATCTAGGTGGTGCGCTGTTAGTGGGCATATCGAAGCCGGGGCTCACCTTCCCAGTGACAGTGCCTTGAGAATTGGGCTTCTGCGGTTTCTTCTGTACCTTCGTGATCGTCGGTTGCGGCTTCGCTGGCTTCCCGGGCTTGTTATCGGCGAACGCGATGGGCGGCGCGACGAGACTAAGTGCGACCGCAAGAATCGAGAGTTTCTTCCACATTAGCCTGCTCCCTGGATATGGACTCTCCTATTTGTACTCTGCGAGACCGGGGAAGGCAAAAATCGGCTGTTTCCCTCGCGCTCCGGCCCCGGCGGAAAGCGCGCGAGGATGGCGCGGTACACCGTGAGTCTGGCGCCGTAGTACAGGGAGTCCATTGCGCTAGCCTGATCGCTGCGGACCGGCAGCGACAGCCGGATATCGGGCGCGTTTGCGTGGATTCGTCGAGTCCATCCAGTAGTCCGCGGCGCAGCAAGCTGTATATCTGCAGCCCGGACCTCACATCCACGCTGGCTGTGCGCGCCAGTCGCTCGGCATTCCCATCGCTGCCAAGTCGATCGCGTTGTGAGCATCAAAGAGCGCGAGTAGTCGGCTACGCCATTGGCAATGTGGATGAGTTTGAAGCAGACAGTGTCTTAGGATCACCAGCACCGCATATAGTCGATCCGCTCTCGGCACCCTATACGGCCAAGCGGCGCTCGGCTTTGGCAGCATCGGTGTGATGGCCAGCTCCCTGTTCCAGAGGCGGCTGTGGTGAGCGCATACATTGCGAACGTAGCTCAACACATGAAACCAATTTATTAGTACCCGATCGGGGACGATGAAGCGCCTGGAAATGCTGCGCTTGATATCCGGATGGCATGCCTTAAAGAGCCGAGAGATACTCCCAAATGACAGCAACTCCGACGCCATCCAGAGCGGCAGATGCCGTTCGCTGGTGTATTTGCCGCGGAAATGAATTAAGAATGTCTCCCTGGAACTGCGCTCTGCCTCCAGAACCGCATTCATGAATTCAGTGTGCTTAAACCCGGGAGCAAAATTCCTCGGATCGGTATGCCCAAAAGGCCCGTATTTGTGGGCGATTTCATATGTGAGCGCGGTCCGAAGGGATATCTCAATGCGTTCTATGGCATCGAGGACTATGAGTCGCAGTTTGCGGTCAAAGATATAGAGGCCAGCGATCTGATCGAAAGTGGCACCTCCTCGAAACCGGTCCGTCGTTCCGGCCTTAAACGGAACAAAGTAGCCGCTTAATCGATAGTAACCGTGATGCTTGAGCCAACGGAGGCACCGGGCGGGATCGTCAACCTGAAGTCCGCGGCCCGTGAGAAGATCCCGCTGCCGCTCAAAGGTGAGCGCGGGTTTGCCATATTTCATCTGTTTTCAGGCAAGAAAAACCCGCCAGTTATGCGCATCACCTGCCAATGGCAGGGCTAAGCGTGGCGGGTGTGTTAGGAGGCATGCTACACCCGACTACGCCGAACTAGACAACCATTTGAATTTAATGAGATTTTGGTCACATACTGGTGCATCGACCAGCACGTCATTTAGGCCATGCGCTGGGTTACCTCTTGGCTAGAACTTGCAGCCGAGCAATCAGCTCAACACCATTGATCAGCCCGAGCTTATTGCCGATCCAAGGCTTGATCAGTTTGTCTTCCTTCAGGCGCGGCGCAAAATCTGAGGTCGTTGTTAAGAAGCCCATCGCTGCGTTGTCCATCTCGAGCACGCCGAACAGCGCGCGGACGTCGTCCGCCGTCACGAGGTGGCTAGGACCGAAGGCTTTCACTTGGTCAATAACGCGGATGGTTCCAAGTCCGCGCTTAATGGCGATGACATCGCGCCCGAGGTCGCCACTACGGGGTGTCAGAATCACCTCATCAAATTTCGCTCGCTCGTAGGCGCCTGCAACGATCTCCTCCCACATCCGGGGCGATATTTGGTGCGCGAGCGTCGGGTTCTTAATCAACTCTGCGACGATCTGAAACCAAGGGATGGCGACGAGTTCGACCAGCTCGCCCTCGGTCGTCTTAGCGCCGAGTTGGATGACCTGCGACTGCAGTAACAATCCAACATCGGGCAGGATGATCGGCGACGCTGGCGATTGACCCTCTAGTGAAAGAGAACCAGCGCCGGGCACGCGCATATGTAGTGGACCTGCGAACATTGGCCCAACACTGAGT
>JASHTF010000347.1 GCA_030040715.1 Gammaproteobacteria bacterium
TAGTAGCCACCGCCGTTGGCGCACGAGCCCATGGAGATGACCCAGCGCGGCTCGGGCATCTGGTCATACACCTTGCGCAGCGCCGGCGCCATCTTGTTCACCAACGTGCCGGCCACGATCATCACGTCCGATTGCCGCGGACTGGGGCGAAACACCACGCCGAAGCGATCGAGGTCATAGCGCGAGGCACCGGCGTGCATCATTTCGACCGCGCAGCAGGCGAGCCCGAAGGTCATCGGCCACAGCGAGCCGGTGCGCGCCCAGCTCACCAGCTGATCGATCTGCGTGGTCAGAAAGCCCCGCTGCGCAAAGCCTTCGGTATCGAGGGCCGCTAGTCCCACTCGAGCGCCCCCTTCTTCCACTCGTAGGCGAAGCCAACCACGAGAATGAACAGGAAGATTCCCATGGCGACCAGACCAACGGTCCCGACGCGCAGCAGCACCACCGCCCACGGAATCAGGAAGGCGGTCTCGAGATCGAAGATGATGAACAGGATAGCCACCAGGTAATAGCGCACGTCGAACTTCATGCGCGTGTCCTCGAACGCCTCGAAACCGCACTCATACGCCGAGCGCTTGTCGGGATCGTCCGGATGCCGCGCGCTCAACCGCCCGAGCAGCGTGCCGAGCGTCAGCAGCACCACCGCCAGCACCGTCGCTATGGCCAAGAAGATGAGGATTGGCAGGTAGTTACCGAGCATTCCCCGTACCGTTCACACTGCCGCACGTCGCTCACGCGGCACGGACAGCTATCATCAAAAGGGGCGGAAGTCGACTGCGCGACTTCTCCGCCCCGTATGATTATTGTAACAGCTGATACGGAAAATTGTGGTGCCGACGGGGAGATTCGAACTCCCACACCTTACGGCGCTAGCCCCTCAAGCTAGTGTGTCTACCAATTCCACCACGTCGGCACGCGCGACTCTCGGCGCATCATCGCGGTCACAGTTCCGTCGCTAAACGATCGGGCGCCCGCGCGCCTAGCGCGGCGGCGCTCCCTGGGGTGCACCGGCCGGCGCGTGGGCAGGAACCCCCGTGCTGCTGCCGCTCGGTGCGCTGCTACCAGTCCCGGCAGGCCCGGTGGAGGGAGCAGCCGGAGCCGAGGACGGCGCTGCGGACGGCGGTGTCTGGCCGGCCCCCGCCGGCGCGCCGAACGGCACCGGTCCCGGCAGCGCTCCCGGCGGCATGTGTGCGGGCGCGGCCGGCGGATTCTGGTGCGACAACCGCTCGAGCACGCTGTTGGAAGCGGGGCTCGAGCGCGAGCCGACATAAGCCAACGCCAGGCTCGTCAACATGAAGACGCCCGCGAGCACCGCCGTGGCGCGCGACAGCGCGGTCGTGGCGCCGCGCGCCCCGAACACGGTGCCCGACGCGCCAGCGCCGAAGCCGGCACCGGCCTCAGCGCCCTTGCCACGTTGAAGCAATACCAGGGCCACGATTCCCGCGGCGCAGAAGAAATGCACAATCATCAATAATGCATGCAACATCGGATACTCGGGCTCTCGAGAGCGGGTGCTCGGCTCATCAGCCACGCGCGGCGGCCATGATGCTCAAAAATTCCTCGGATTTCAGCGACGCCCCGCCGATCAGACCGCCGTCGACGTCACTTTGCGCAAACAGATCGCGGACGTTGCCTTTCTTGACACTGCCGCCGTACAGGATCTGCAAGCTCGCGGCGATTTTAGCATCCCGATGCGCCAATCGTTGCCTGATGAATGCATGCACGTCCTGGGCCTGCGCCGGAGAGGCGGTATGCCCGGTGCCGATGGCCCACACGGGCTCATAGGCGATCACGGCGCGCGCGAGGCTCGCAATACCGGTCAAGTCCAGCACCGCATCGAGCTGGCGCGCGATCACCTCGTGGGTGCGGTCGGCCTCGCGTTCGGATAGTTGCTCGCCGACGCACAGGATCGGCGTCAGCCCGCGCGCCTGCGCAGCGGCAAATTTGCGCGCCACCAGCAGGTCGTCCTCACCGAACAGAGTGCGGCGTTCGGAGTGCCCGACGATGACATAGTCGCAGCCGACGTCCCGCAGCATCGCGGCCGAGATCTCGCCGGTGTAGGGGCCCTGCGCTTCCGCGCTCAGGTTCTGTGCGCCGAGCCTGACCGTGGAGCCGCGCAGCTCGCGCGCAATCTCCGCGAGATAGACGAACGGGGGACAGATCAGGCACTCGACGTTCGCGTGCGTCGGTGCGCCCAGAATTGCTTCCACCAGCGGGCCATTGTCGAGGCGTGAGCCGTGCATCTTCCAATTGCCGGCTACCAGCTTGCGTCGCATATCGCTCTCCTCGCCGCCTACGCCGAGGCGACGTAGCGAGCCGCGCTAGGCAGGAGCCGCACTCCTGACCACCTGCGCCAGCTCATCGGCACAGCCACGCACTTCCGATTCGTCCCGGCCTTCGACCATGACGCGGATCACGGGTTCGGTTCCCGAGGCCCGCAGCACGATGCGTCCTTCGCCCGCCAGATGCGCCTCGATCCGCCGCACCGCCGCCGAGATCGCCGGGACCGCGTCGGGATCGAATCGCTGCGCCACCTGCACGTTGAGCAGTACCTGCGGAAGTTTCTCCATTCCAGCGGCGAGCTCGGCGAGCGGACGGCCGGTCTGCTTGATGATGCGCAGTACCTGCAGCGCCGTTACCAGGCCATCGCCGGTCGTGGTACGGTCGAGGCTGAGGATGTGGCCCGAGGTCTCGCCACCGAGCACACCGCCGTATTCGATCAGCTGCGCGAGCACGTGCCGATCGCCCACCGGCGCGCGTCGAAACTCGACGCCGAGCCGCCGCAGCGCCAGCTCGAGCCCGAAATTGCTCATCACGGTCCCGACCACTGGCCCCCGTAGAGTCCCCGCGACCTGGGCCTCAGCCGCGATCACGTATAACAGCTGGTCGCCGTCGACCAGCCGGCCCAGATGATCCACCATGACCACCCGATCGCCGTCACCGTCGAGCGCGATACCGGCCTGCGCGCGCACCCCGGGCACCGTCAGTTGCAGCAGCTCCGGCCGCGTCGAGCCGCAGCCGTCGTTGATATTGCGCCCGTTGGGCGAACAGCCGATCGGTACGATCTCCGCTTCGAGATCCGCCAGGATGCGCGGCGCGACCTTATAGGCCGCCCCATTGGCGCAGTCAATCACGAGCTTAAGTTCGGACAGATTCATCCCCGCGGGCAGCAGACTCGAGCAAAACTGCTGGTAGGCGAGCCGCTCGGTATCGAGACGGCGCGCTCGTCCGAGCTCGCGCGACGTGCGCGTCAGCGGCCCGAGCGCCAGCACCTTCTCGATACGCTCCTCGACTTCCTCCGACAGCTTCAGCCCCTGGCGGTCGAAGAACTTGATGCCGTTGTCCTCGTAGGGATTGTGCGAAGCGCTGATGACCACACCGAAGTTACAGGCGAGATGACGCGTCATGTACGCGATCGCCGGCGTCGGCAGCGGCCCGGCGAGCAGCACGTCGACGCCGCTCGCGACGAAGCCGGCCTCGAGCGCCGATTCGAACATATAACCGGATAAGCGCGTGTCCTTGCCGATCAATACCATGCCGCCGTCGTGCGCGAGCACGCGTGCGGCCGCGCTCGCGAGCCGCAGCGCAAAATCGACGGTCATCGGATCGCACCCTACGCGTCCACGAATCCCGTCAGTCCCGAAATAGACTCTTGCCACCCTTTGCCTCCCGCAAGCGGCTCGTGGGATCGCCTCCGGCTGCTCACTCCATTATCGCCGCGGCGACGCGCACCGCATCCATGGTCGCGGCGACATCGTGCGTGCGCACGATGCGCGCGCCGCGCAGCACGGCGATCGTCGCCAGTGCCAGGCTCCCGGCCAGCCGCTCGGAGGGCGGGCGCACCTCGCCATGGAGCGCCTCCTCGGCGCCGGCCAAGGCCGCCGCCATGGATTTGCGCGACAAGCCCACGAGCAGCGGCGGCCCGAGCCCGGCGAGCTCATCCAGGCGGCGTAGCAGCTCAATATTGTGCCGCAGCAGTTTGCCGAAACCGAAGCCCGGGTCGATGCACAGCCGGTCGGCGTCGATGCCGGCGGCAAAGCAGGCCTCCATGCGGCCCGCCAGATAGTCGCGCACCTCAGCGACGACGTCATGGTAAACCGGATCGCGCTGCATCGTCGGAGGCTCCCCACGCATGTGCATGAGGCACACCGCCATGCGGCTGCCCGCCACCGCCTCGAGCGCACCGGCAACCCGCAGCGCGCGCACGTCGTTGATCATGTGTGCTCCGCTCGCCTCGGCGCGCCGCATGACCTCGGGATCGGAGGTGTCGACAGAGATGATCGCCCGCAGGTGCGTCGCCGCGCGCTCGACCACCGGTAGCACCCGGTGCAGCTCCTCCTCGGTGCCCACCGGAGCGGCCCCCGGCCGCGTCGACACGCCGCCGATGTCGATGATCGCTGCACCCTCCTCGACCATGCGCTCAGCCGCCTCCAGGGCCGCCAGCGGCGTCGCCAGTCGTCCGCCATCGGAGAATGAGTCCGGGGTGAGGTTGATGACGCCCATCAGCGCCGGGCGCTCGAGCGCCAGTTGCCGCGCCGTGCATTGCAAATACATCGCAGCCTCAGATCGCTCGGCCGACGGCGAGGACAGGGACCTGCAGGCCATCAGGCCGCCCGAGACCTGGCGCCTGCGGGATGGCGCTCGCTACTCGCCCGCGGTCAGTGCTGGCCCGCAGGCCGCGCGATCGGAGCTTCGGCGGGACCACCGACCGGCAGCGCCGCCGGCTTGTCCGGACCGCTGCTGCTGGCCGAATCGTCCCAGCCATCGGGCGGCCGCGGCGCACGCCCGGCCATGATGTCCTTGATCTGCTCCTCGGTGATGGTCTCGTATTTGATGAGCGCATCGGCCATGACGTGCAGCTTGTCGAGATTGCTCTCGAGGATGCCGCGCGCCTGCTTGTAGTTGCCCTCGATCAGGCGGCGCACCTCTTCGTCGATCGCGTGTGCGGTCTCGTCGGAGACCTGCTTGTGCTGCGTGACGCTGCGGCCGAGAAACACCTCTCCCGACTCCTCGGAATACGTCAGCGGTCCGAGCCGATCCGACAGACCCCACTTGGTGACCATGTTGCGGGCCAGCTCGGTAGCGCGCTCGATATCGTTGGCGGCGCCGGTCGTCACCGCATCGACGCCGAAGATCAGCTCCTCGGCGATGCGGCCGCCGAACAAGGTCGCAATCGAGCTCTCCAAACGGCGCTTGCTCATCGAATAGCGATCCTGCTCGGGCAGGAACTGCGTCACGCCCAGCGCACGCCCGCGCGGAATGATGGTGACCTTGTAGACCGGATCGTGTTCGGGCACAGAGACGCCGACGATCGCGTGTCCCGCCTCGTGATAGGCGGTCATGCGCTTCTCGGCATCCGTCATCACCATCGAGCGCCGCTCCGCGCCCATCATGATCTTGTCCTTGGCGCGCTCGAACTGCTCCATGCTGACCAGGCGCTGATTGGCGCGTGCGGCGAACAGCGCCGCTTCGTTCACCAGATTGGCGAGGTCGGCGCCGGAGAAGCCCGGGGTGCCACGCGCGATCACCGCCGGCTTGACGTCCTCGGACAGAGGAACGCGGCGCATGTGCACGCGCAGGATCTGCTCGCGCCCACGCACGTCCGGCAGCGGGACGACCACCTGACGGTCGAAGCGGCCCGGACGCAGCAGCGCCGGATCGAGCACGTCCGGCCGATTGGTCGCGGCGATGACGATGATGCCCTCATTGCCCTCGAAGCCGTCCATCTCCACCAGCAGCTGATTCAGCGTCTGCTCGCGCTCGTCGTGGCCGCCGCCGAGACCGGCGCCGCGGTGGCGTCCCACCGCATCGATCTCGTCGATGAAGATGATGCAGGGCGCATGCTTCTTCGCCTGCTCGAACATGTCGCGCACGCGCGAGGCACCGACGCCGACGAACATCTCGACGAAATCGGACCCCGAGATGGTGAAGAACGGCACCTTGGCCTCGCCCGCGATGGCTCGCGCGAGCAGCGTCTTGCCGGTGCCGGGCGAGCCCACCATGAGCACGCCCTTGGGAATCTTGCCGCCGAGCTTCTGGAATTTGCCCGGATCTTTGAGGAAGTCGACGATCTCGCCGACTTCCTGTTTGGCCTCATCGACGCCCGCGACATCGGCGAACGTCACGTTGACCTGATCCTCACCGAGCAGCCGCGCGCGGCTCTTGCCAAAGGACATCGCGCCGCGGCCTCCGGCGGCCCCTTGCATCTGCCGCAGCAAATACACGAACACCACCAGCAGCACCAGCGCTGGAGCGAGCTGCAAGAACAGCTGCGAGAGGAAATTCGGTTGCTTGGGGGGCTCGGAGTTGATCGTCGTGTGCGACTTCAGCAGCTCGCCGATCAATGGCCCGTAGTTGGTCTCGGGGTTGTTTACCTCGAACTGGGTCTTGTCCTTCAACACCCCACGAATGGTGTCGCCCTGAAAGACCACACTGTCGACCTTGCCTTCCGTGACATCCTGATAGAAGGTCGAATAGGCCAGCTGCTCGCGCTGCGGGCCGCTGGGCATGTAGCGGCTGAACACGGCCAGCATCACCAGCACGATGACCACCCACAGCAGGATGTTTTTCGTCAGATCATTCAACTTCATCGCACTCGTCTTGCCTTCATCGCCCTGTGGTGTGGTATCGCGCCGTAACGTCGGGCCGCCCGGAAGGAGCGCCGGGTTCAAGCACCGCGGGGCGGTAGCGTGCCGGACCCTCGCGCCCGCCGGCTACCAGTGCCCGCCGCATAAGGGTACCCGCCGGAGCCGCCTGGCGGTCGAAAACCTTGGATTTTCCTCCAGATTCCGGCATCCAGCCACGGTCATCCTTTCCATAACTCGACGCTACACCATCCGCTTGCCGGAGGCCAGCAAGTACGTTTCCGGGCTGCGCGCACGGGAGGCGCGCGGCTTCAAAATCTTGACACGATCGAAGCGCCGCCGTGCCAACGCCAGCAGTTCCTCGAAGCCGGACCCCTGCAGCACTTTGATCAGGGCGGCGCCCCCCGGTTTCAAGGCGGCCTGTGCCAGCTCCAGGGCCAGCTCGGCCAGGTGCATCGCTCGCGGTGCGTCGACCTCGGCGATCCCGCTGAGATTCGGCGCCATGTCGGACAGCAGCACGTCTGCCCCGCTGCTCCCGAGCGCCTGCTGCAGTCCCGCGAGCACGGCCGGCTCGCGCAGATCCCCTTGTAAGAATTCCACCCCCGGGATGGCCACCATCGTCAGCACGTCGCTGGCGAGCACCCTGCCGCCGGCGCCGACGCGGCGCCGTGCGTACTGACTCCAGGCCCCGGGGGCCGCTCCGAGGTCGAGCACCACCTGGCCCGGCCGCAGCAGTCGCTCGCGCTGATCGATCTCCTCGAGCTTGAACAGCGCGCGCGAGCGCGCGCCCTGCTCGTGGGCGCGCTTGACGTAGGGATCGCTGAAGTGTTCGTGCAGCCAGCGGCCGCTGCTTTTGGAGCGTCTAGACGTAGCGCACCGATACGATCTCGTAGCAGCGCGTCTTGCCGGGCGCGCTCACGTCGACCACCTCACCCTGGCTCTTACCAATCAGGGCGCGCGCGATCGGCGAGCGGATCGAGATCCGCCCGGCGCTGATATCGGCCTCGTCCTCGCCGACGATCTGGTAGGTCACGGCCTTACCGCCGTCGACGTCGGCGAGCTCGACGGTGGCGCCGAATACCACCCGGTTGCTGAGCGGCAGCTGCCCGACATCGATGATCTCCGCGTTCGCGAGCCTCGCCTCGATCTCCTTGATGCGTCCCTCGATGAAACCCTGCTGCTCGCGCGCAGCGTGAAACTCCGCGTTCTCCGACAGGTCACCGTGCCCACGAGCCTCGGCGATCGCCCGGATGATGCGCGGCCGCTCCTCGGCGCGCAGGCGACGCAGCTCAGTGCGCAGCAGCTCGGCGCCGCGTGCGGTCATCGGCGAGCGCGTCACGTGCCGACTTCTCGATGCAGATCCTGCAGGCAGTTGACGTCGACCTCATCCAGGTGATCGAGCGCCTCGCAGGTCGCGAGCGCTGCCGCCAGGGTGGTGTAGTAGGTCACGCGGCGGTGGACGGCTTCGCGGCGAATGGAATTGGACTCGAGGATGGCCTGTTTGCCCTCGGTGGTATTCACGATCAGATCGATCTCGTCATTCTTGATCATGTCGACGATATGCGGGCGCCCCTCTCTCACTTTGTTAACCTGTCGACATTCGATACCCGCGGCCTTGAGCCCCGCGGCCGTGCCGCTCGTGGCGACGATGTTGAAGCCGTGCGCGATCAACCGCCGCGCGAGCACCAGCGCGCCCTCCTTGTCGCGGTCACGCACGCTGATCAGACAGCAGCCCTGCCGCGGCAGCACCACGCCCGAGGCGGTCTGCGATTTAGCGTAGGCTTCTCCGAAGGTGCGGCCGGTTCCCATCACCTCTCCCGTGGACTTCATCTCTGGGCCGAGAATCGGATCAGCCTCGGGAAACTTCACGAACGGGAACACCGCCTCCTTCACCGAATAATACTTCGGCACGCGCGCGTCCAGCGCCTTAAGCTCGGCGAGCTTGCGCCCCGTCATCACCTGCGCGGCGATCTTCGCCAGCGGCACGCCGGTCGCCTTGGACACGAACGGCACCGTGCGCGAGGCACGCGGGTTGACCTCGAGCACGTACACCGTGCCGCCCTGAATGGCAAACTGCACGTTCATCAGACCGATGACGTTGAGCGCGCGCGCGAGTTTGCGGGTCTGCGTCCGCAGCTCCTCCTGCAGCTCGCTCGACAGGCTGTTGGGCGGCAACGAGCAGCTCGAGTCGCCGGAATGCACTCCGGCCTGCTCCACGTGCTCCATGATGCCGCCGATCAGCACCTCCTGGCCGTCGCACACGGCATCGACATCGACCTCGATGGCGACATCGAGAAATCGGTCGAGCAGCACCGGGCTGTCGTTCGATACCTGTACCGCGCGTTCCATGTAGGCGCGCAGGTCCTCTTCGGTGAACACGATCTCCATGGCGCGGCCGCCGAGTACGTACGAGGGGCGCACCACCAGCGGATAGCCGACTTCGCGCGCCAGCAACACCGCTTGCTCCTCATTGCGCGCGGTCGCGTTGGCCGGCTGCTTGAGCCCGAGGCGCCGCACCAGCTGCTGAAAGCGCTCGCGATCCTCGGCGATGTCGATCGAGTCGGCCGAGGTGCCGATGATCGGTGCCCCGGCAGCCTCGAGCGCGCGCGATAGCTTAAGCGGAGTCTGCCCGCCAAACTGCACGATCACTCCCTCGGGGCGCTCCTTGGCGATGACCGCCAGCACGTCCTCGAGCGTCAGCGGCTCGAAGTACAGCCGGTCAGAGGTGTCGTAGTCGGTCGAGACGGTCTCCGGATTGCAGTTGACCATGATGGTCTCGAAGCCGTCGGCACGCAGCGCGAGGGCCGCATGCACGCAGCAGTAATCAAACTCGATCCCCTGGCCGATGCGGTTCGGTCCGCCACCGAGGATCATGATCTTGCGCCGGTGCGTCGGCGCCGCCTCGCACTCCTCCTCATAGGTCGAGTACAGGTATGCGGTCGAGGTAGCGAACTCGGCGGCACAGGTGTCGACGCGCTTGTACACCGGCATGATGCCGAATTCCTGGCGCTTGCCGCGGATCACCGCCTCACTCGAGCGTGTCAGGTTCGCGAGACGTCGATCCGAGAAGCCCTTGCGCTTGAGAGCGCGCAGCCGCTCGATGCCGAGCGCGCTTTCGCCCTCGCGCCGCACGCGCGCCTCGGTGCTGACCAGATCGGCGATCTGCGCCAGGAACCACGGATCGATCGACGTCAACTCGGCGACCTGCTCGACGCTGAAGCCCGCGCGCAGGGCATCGGCGACGTAGAGCACGCGACTCGCGCCCGGCGAGCGCAGCTCGTAGCGCAACTGCCGGTCGCTGTCCGCGGTCAGCGGCAGCGACAGCAGCGGATCGAGCCCGTCAAGTCCGGTCTCGAGACCGCGCAGTGCCTTCTGCAGCGATTCCTGAAACGAGCGCCCGATCGCCATGACCTCGCCCACCGATTTCATCTGCGTCGTCAGCCGGTCGTTGGCCGCCGGGAACTTCTCGAAGGTGAAGCGCGGAATCTTCGTGACCACGTAATCGATCGTCGGCTCGAACGCGGCCGGCGTGGCACCGCCGGTGATCTCGTTCTTGAGCTCATCGAGCGTGTAGCCGACGGCGAGCTTCGCGGCCACTTTGGCGATCGGGAAGCCGGTGGCCTTGGAGGCGAGCGCCGAGGAACGCGACACGCGCGGGTTCATCTCGATGACCAGCATGCGGCCGTCGTTCGGATTGAGCGCGAATTGCACGTTCGACCCGCCGCATTCGATGCCGATCTTGCGCAGCACCGCGATCGCGGCGTCGCGCATACGCTGGTATTCCTTGTCGGTGAGGGTCTGTGCCGGGGCGACCGTGATCGAATCGCCGGTGTGTACCCCCATCGGATCGACGTTCTCGATCGAGCAGATGATGATGCAGTTGTCGGCCCGATCGCGCACCACCTCCATCTCGAATTCCTTCCAGCCGATGACCGACTCCTCGAGCAGTAGCTCGCGCGTCGGTGAAGCGTCCAGGCCGCGCTGCACGGCGGCCTCGAATTCCTCGCGGTTGTAGGCGATGCCGCCGCCGCTGCCACCGAGCGTGAATGAGGGCCGCAGCACGATCGGAAAGCCGATGCTCCCCTGGACGGCGAGCGCCTCGTCGGCGGTGCGCACCAGCTGCGACTGAGGCACTTCGAGTCCGATGTCACGCATGGCGTTGCGAAACAGCTCACGATCCTCGGCCATATCGATGGCTTCGCGTGAGGCGGCGATCAGCTCCACCCCGTATTGGCGCAGCACGCCCTCACGCACCAGATCGAGCGCGGTGTTCAGAGCCGTCTGTCCCCCCATGGTCGGCAGCAACGCATTGGGTCGCTCGCGCTCGATGATGCGCGCGACGGTGCGCCAGTTCACCGGCTCGATGTAGATCGCGTCGGCGCTCTCCGGGTCGGTCATGATCGTCGCGGGATTGGAGTTCACCAGCACGACGCGATAGCCCTCCTGCCGCAGGGCCTTGCAGGCTTGCGCTCCGGAATAATCGAACTCGCACGCCTGGCCGATCACGATCGGACCGGCGCCGATGATCAGGATGCTGTTGAGATCGGTACGCTTGGGCATCGGACCACAGACTAGCCTTCCGCAGCCGTGCGGCGCATGCCGCTGCGCAGCGCCCGCAGCTGATCCTGCAATCGCCGCACGATCGCCTGCACGAAGGTCTCAAACAGCGGCCGCAGATCGTGCGGGCCGGGACTGGCCTCCGGATGGCCCTGGAAGCTGAAGGCGACCCGATCGGTGCGCGCCATGCCCTGCAGGCTGCCATCGAACAGCGAGCGGTGCGTGGGCACGACGTTCGCGGGCAGCGAGGCCTCGTCGACCGCGAAGCCGTGATTCTGGCTGGTGATGTAGACCCGCCCGGTCGCGAGCTCCTGCACCGGATGATTGGCGCCGTGGTGGCCGAACTTCATCTTCACGGTGCGCGCTCCGCTCGCCAGTCCCAGCAGTTGATGGCCGAGGCAGATGCCGAAGATCGGAATGTCGGTGGTCAGCAGCTCTTCGATGGCCTTGATGGCGTAGTCGCACGGCTCGGGATCGCCGGGTCCGTTCGACAGGAAGATGCCATCGGGTTTGAGCGCGAGCGCATCCTGAGCGCTCAAGGTCGCGGGCACGACGGTCATGCGGCAGCCTTGATCGGCCAGCATGCGCAGAATGTTGCGCTTGATACCATAGTCGTAGGCCACCACGTGCAGCCGCTGGACCGCGCGCAGTACCGGCGGGGGCTGACGCTCGATGCTGCCCTCATTCCACTGGTAGGGCATGCGCGTCGTGACCACCTTGGCGAGATCCATGCCCTTCAGCCCCGGGAAGGCGCGCGCGGCATAGATCGCCGCCGCCTCATCGATGCGCTCGCCGGTCATGATGCAGCCAGATTGAGCACCCTTCTCGCGCAGCAACCGGGTGAGGCGCCGCGTATCGATGCCCGCGATGGCCGCGATGCGTGCGCGTCGCAGAAAATCGCTCAGACTGCCGGCCGCGCGCCAACTGCTGGTCACCAGTGTGGGCTCGCGAATTACCAGCCCCGCCGCGTAGATCTGCGGCGACTCCATGTCCTCCGGGGTAACGCCGGTGTTGCCGATGTGCGGATAGGTCAGCGTCACGATCTGACGCGCGTAGGAAGGATCGGTGAGGATCTCTTGATAGCCGGTGATCGCGGTATTGAAGACCACTTCACCCGTGGTATTGCCGACAGCTCCAATAGATTGGCCTCGAAAGATCGAACCATCACCCAGAGCCAAGAGCGCCGGAGCTGTCACCGCATCCTTACTCCCCACGTCGATCGCCGCGCTCCCTTGCGGCGCTACCACCTCGGCGCCTCGAGCATGATCGCGAAGCGCAGATGCACAAAGCGGGAGGAGTTCTTTTGGAACATCCTCCCGCCTTGTGCGGACTAACCCGATACCGGATTACGGCTGAAAGTTTAAAGACCCCCACCGCCGGTGTCCATGCAAAATTCGGTTGTTTGCGAGCAAATTTCGTCAAATCCAGGGACAGCATTCGATAGCTCACAAAATACTAAATTAAGTATCTATATATTGTTGATTTTGAATACTAAATCTTCCATGCCGTAACGCCCTGGGGACTGCCGCGCCAGCCACTCTCCGGCTTGCAGCGCGCCGCGCGCGAACACTCCCCGATCGGTGGCCGAATGGCTCAGGAGCAGCCGCTCCCCCTCCCCGAGAAACAGCACCTGGTGCTCTCCGATCACGTCGCCGCCACGCACGCTCGCAAAGCCGATCTGGCCCTCGCGCCGCCCAGTGCCGGTGCGCGGGCGTGCGCAGCAGGCCTGCTCGGCCAGCGTCGACCCGCGCGCGAGCGCCGCCGCGGCGCCGAGTGCGAGCGCGCTGCCCGAGGGCGCGTCGCGCTTGGCGCGGTGATGTGTCTCGACGACCTCGACGTCGTACGACAGTGGCAGGGCCTGAGCAGCCCGACGTACCAGCTCGAGCAGCAGCGTCATCCCCAGGCTGGTGTTGGCTGCGACCAGCAATGCGATGACGCGGCTGGCCGCAGCGAGCGGCCCCTCGAGCTCCGGCGGCAGTCCGGTCGTGCCGATGAGCAGCGGCACGCGCGCGCCCAGGCACGCGGCCACACTGGCGGCGACCGCGCCGCCGCTGGAGAAGTCGAGCACCAGATCAGCCGCGGCGAGCAGCGGCGGCAACGCCGCAGTAATCCTCACTCCGCTCGCGCTCGCACCCGCGTGCAAGCCCGCGTCACGGCCGAGCGCGGCGCTGTGCTCTGAGGCCACCGCTCCGGTAAGCCGGAGCTGCGGGAACTCGCCGAGCGCGCGCACGATCTGCGTGCCCATCCGGCCGCTCGCCCCCACCAGCACCAAGCGGGTGGCCGCGCGCGGCACGCTGTCGCGCTGCATCGCGCTCGCCGCCGCGGTCATCACGCGCATGCGCTCATGGAAGCGCGCGCACTCAGGACGAGCTGCCCGAGAAGAAGCGCTTCACGCCATCGAAGAAGCTCTTCTGGCGGGGCGCGTGCTTGTTGCCGTCACGTTGCAGCGACTCATCCAGTTCGTGCAGCAACGTGCGTTGCTCCTGCGACAGATTGACCGGGGTCTCGACCACGACGCGGCAAAACAGATCGCCGCGCGCATGGCCACGCACCGACTTCACTCCCTTATCGCGCAACCGAAACACGCGTCCCGACTGTGTCTCAGCTGGAATCTTCAGCACCACCTGACCGTCGAGCGTCGGCACCTCGACGCTGCCTCCGAGTGCCGCGGTCGCAAAGCTGATCGGCACCTCGCAGCTCAGGTGCGCGCCGTCTCGCTCGAAGATCGGATGCTCACGCACCTGCACCTCGACGTACAGGTCACCCGGCGGGCCGCCGTTGCGCCCTACCTCACCCTCGCCCGCGAGGCGCACACGATCGCCGCTATCGACACCCGCCGGGATCTTGACCTGCAGCTTCTTGCTACGCCGGACGCGCCCCTGTCCCAGGCAATGATCGCAGGGGTTGCGGACGATGCGACCGGTGCCGCGGCAGTGCGGACAGGTCTGCTGCAGCGTAAAGAAGCCCTGCGAGACCCGCACCTGCCCGGTACCGCCGCAGGTGTCGCAACTGCTGGGGGTGGTGCCGCGCGCCGCGCCGCTGCCGTGACAGACCTCGCACTCGACCAGCTTGTTGACGTCGATCTCGACCGTGCGGCCGAACACGGCTTCCGACAGATCCAACGCAATCTCGTAGCGTAGATCCGCGCCTCGATAAGCCTGCGATGCGCTGCGGCGACCGGTGCCGAAAATGTCTCCGAACACATCGCCGAAGATATCCCCGAAGGCCTCGGCGCCGTGAAAGCCGCCGGCGCCCGCAGCGCCGGCACGGCTCGCCTCTACGCCCGCGTGCCCGTATTGGTCGTAGACGGCGCGCTTACCCGGCTCCGACAGCACCTCGTAAGCCTCCTTGGCTTCCTTGAAGTGCTCCTCGGCCTCGCGGTCGTTGGGATTGCGATCCGGGTGGTATTTCATGGCCAGACGCCGGTAGGCCTTCTTGATCTCGGCTTCGGCCGCGTTACGCGGGACGTCGAGCACCTTGTAGTAGTCACGCTTGGCCATGGGTCCCTGTGCCTACTTGTAGTTGGAATCGATTGCTCGTTGCTATGCGGTCATCCTCCCGTGCCCTGACTCTGACGCCTCGCCATCAGAGATTGCACGCGCATAAGAAAACGCGCGCGTGCACCTGCAGTGCACTCGCGCGCGCATCGTGCGGCCGCCCGCCGAGCGGGCGCCGCACCCTCACAGAGCTCCTCAGGAGGCGCGCCGGCTCTTGTCGCGGACTTCCTCGAACTCGGCATCGACCACATTATCCTCTGGCTTGGACTGCTGCGCGTCGGCCCCGGCGTTCCCGCCGCCGGCTGCCGCTCCCTCGCCCGCACCCGCGCCCGCACCCGCACTGCTCTGCGCATAGGCACGCTGCGCGATATTCGCGGAGGCCTGCCCCAGCGCTTCGGTCTTCTTCTCTATCGCCTCCTTGTCGTCGGACTTGAGCGCCGTGCGCAGGTCACTCAGCGCCGCCTCCGCCTTGGCCCGCTCTTCGGAGCTGACCTTCTCGCCCAGATCCTTCAGCGCCTTCTCGACCGCGTGTGCCATCGCATCGCCGCGGTTGCGCACCTCGACCAGCTCGCGGAACTTGCGATCCTCGGCCGCATGCGCCTCCGCATCCTTGACCATACGCTTGATCTCGTTCTCGTTCAGGCCACTGGAGGCGCGAATGACGATACGCTGCTCCTTGCCGGTCGCCTTGTCCTTGGCCGACACATTCAGGATGCCGTTGGCATCGATGTCGAACGTCACTTCGACCTGCGGCATGCCGCGCGGCGCCGGTGGGATATCCGTCAGGTCGAACTTGCCGAGCGACTTGTTGTCCGCGGCGCGCTCGCGCTCACCCTGCAGCACGTGGATCGTGACGGCAGTCTGGTTATCGTCGGCGGTCGAGAACACATTCGTGGCCTTCGTCGGGATGGTGGTGTTCTTCTCGATCAACTTGGTCATGACGCCACCGAGCGTCTCGATGCCGAGCGACAGCGGCGTCACATCGAGTAGCAGCACGTCCTTGACCTCACCGGCGAGCACACCCGCCTGAATCGCCGCTCCGACGGCCACCGCCTCGTCCGGATTGACATCCTTACGCGGCTCCTTGCCGAAGAAGTCACGCACGTATTTCTGCACCAGCGGCATGCGCGTCTGACCGCCTACCAGGATCACCTCGGCGACGTCCTTGGTGTCGAGCCCGGCATCCTTGAGCGCCATGCGGCAGGGACCAATGGTCTTCTGCACCA
>JASHTF010000348.1 GCA_030040715.1 Gammaproteobacteria bacterium
CCGCGGCCCGATCGGGCAAGAGGGTCGCGCGACGCGGTCGAGCGAGCTCGCGCGGCCGACGCGGCGGCGGGCGCAGGAGCCGGCGCCGATAGTTCAAGCCGCAGACCTTGCGCACGGCAGGGCGGGAGCGCCGGGCCGCCGACCCGACGTCGGTGCGGCGCTTCAGGCCGCTTGCGTGCCGAGCCAGTGATCGATCAGGCGGCGCGCGATGGTATGCGGTTGCGGCAGGGTCGGCCCCGAGGTCGATTGCAGCTCTGTGCGGTCGAACCAGCGCGCGTCCTCGAGCTCCCCGTCGAGCCGCACCGGCGTCTGCGACGCCTGGGCATGGAACCCGAGCATCAGAGACGCCGGAAACGGCCAGGGCTGGGAGGCAAAGTAATGTACCGCCTCGAGCTGCACTCCGGTCTCTTCCTCGACTTCACGCGCGACCGCCTCCTCGAGGGTCTCTCCGGCCTCGACGAACCCCGCCAGTGTCGAATAGCGGCCGGGCGGCCACGACTGCTGGCGTCCCAGCAACGCCTTGCTGCCTGAGGTGACCAGCACGATGATCGCCGGATCGATGCGCGGGAAGAACTCAGCTGCGCAGCTCGGCGAGGTGCACGAGAGCACGTGACCGGCGCTGCGCGGGGCGGTCGGTGACCCGCACACCCCGCAGAAGCGGTGTCGCGAGCGCCACACCAGCAGCGCCTGCGCGTGGCAGAGCAGCCGCATTTCTTCCTCGCGCAGCTGCGCCAGCAGCGGTCGCAGCTCCTCGAAGCGGGTGCCCGGCAGCTCGAGAGCCAGCTCCGCCGGCAGGTCCGCGAGCACGCAGCGCTGTCCCTCAAACCAGCCGAGCAGCAGCAGCCGTGACTCGTCGAGCGCAGCGATCGCCGGCTGCTCCAGGGAGACAAATACGATCTGTGCCTGCGGCTGGTAGCGGATCAGATGCGTGGTGCCGCGCGCCACCACGACGCGCGTCTGCGGATCCGCGCGCGCGGCGCGCAGCCAATCGGCCGGCGTGCGCTGCTCAGTGCGCAGCTGCAGGTACGGCCGGACGCGAGCCGCGTTCGCATTCGCTGGGTCGCTCATCTGCGAGGAAGTCTTGCAGACCGCCCTGGCCAGCGGCAAGCCTGCGTGTGCGGTCGGCGGCAGTCGCGGCCGCCTCGCTCGCGCACAGGCTGCAGCGCGCGGCACGCAACGACCAGCGATCGATGACCACCACGGCGCTGCAGTCGCGACAGGCGCTGCACACCAGCTCATCCGCCCGCGTCAGCGCGTTCAGCAGGAAAATGGCGTGCTCGAACGAGAGCGCGGGCTCGGCCGCGAGGCTGCGATAGACCTCGTAGGCCTGGCACAGCTGCTCCGCGCGCCGCAGCGTCGGCGGCAGAGCGGTGGCGGTGGTCGTCGGGCCGCCGGACAGCAGTCCGAGCAGGCGATACAGGCTCGCGAGCAGGGCCGTCTGCTCGCGCAGCTGCGCCGAGCGCAGAAAGGTGGCGACGCGCTGCGGTGATTTGCCGCGATGGCGCGGTACGGGGCGCTCCTTCGAATCCACCAGGTACGAGCGATAGAGCTTGCGGATGCGATCGTCGGTCAATCCGGTCCAGTAGCGGATCGTGTGGGTGCGAGCCTCGAGCCGGATGAAGCGCAACGCCACATGAAAGCGCAGCCGCTCGCGGTGATAGCGATCGTCGTGAATCCGCATACATGCTCCGGCAGCGAAAAAATGTTACTAGTAACGTCGGGCCCAATTATGGCAGATTCAGTGGCGTCGGACCGCACTTGCAGCGGCGGATTTCTGCTCGGATCGGGGAGGAATGAGCCATGGTCGAAGAGCTACAGCCGGCGCTGCCCGGTGGCTGGGACCCGGCGCTGCTGGCGCCGATCGCGGAGGTGAATCAGTACCTGCTCGAGGCGCTGCGCGCGACGGCGATGGCGAGCGATCGGCCACGACTGCCGCGGCTGCTGACGCTGCTGCGCGAGGACTGGACACGGCTCGATCGCGCGGCGCTGGAGCGACTCGCCGCCTGTCCTTACCTGCTGCTGGACGTGGGGTTCTCACAGCCGGGCCGCTGGGAGCGGCTCGCCGAGGGAGTCATGGATGCGCCGGCGGCGAGCGGCTACTTCGAAGGAGCGGGTGCGGTCGCGCTGCTGCGCCGCGCACTGATGCTCGGGTGGCATCTGGCGCGCTCGAATCGGATCGGCGCGCGGCTGGTGTGCGGCATGAGTGCGGCGGTCGCGGAGCGACTCGGCAGCAGCCGTCTGCAGGATCTGGAGCTGCTCGCCGAGCGCAGCGCGGCCGCGCTGGCGCCCCGCTGGGAGCAGCAGCCGCGAGTGTGGCAGCAGCTGCTGCGCGCCGCCTGCCTCGGACAACCGCGGCAGTTACGCGCGGTGCAGCTGCGCGGGCTGCAGCTGCTCGCGGCCGCGTGCGCCCCGTGCGGCGCGGAGGCCGGGTGGTGCTAGCGAGCCGATCGATCTGCACTCGAACAGAGGTGCGATCGCGCCCCGCACCCCCCGCCGCGCGCGCCCCGCGCGGCCTCGCATTATAGGAAGTAGCTCAACGCCGCGACCGGCGTGGCCGTGGCGGTGACGTTGTGGCCGGCAACGATCACACGCGCGCCGACGATGACCCCGAGGCGTGCGCTCCAGTTGTATTCCAGCGCCGGCGCGAGGATGTCCTCGCGCGCGCTGCCGGAGGAGAAGGCATAGGCCGTCGCGCTGCCCGCGTCCGGGCGCGCCGCGTAGGCGCCGGTGACGGTCGTGCTGCCGTCGTGCTCGTACCAGAGATCGAGCGCGGCGACCCAGCGGCGGCTGAGGCTGTACTCGAAGGCAAGATCGGCGTAGATCGAGTCCCCGGGCGTGGCCGTGCCCCGAAAGCCGTCTGCCGTACCGTAGACGCTCTGATCCTCGAGCGTGACGTGACTCGAGAGCGCATACGAGAGATTCAAGCGTGCGCGCACCAGGCGTCCGTTCGGCATCCAAAAGTAGCTCTGCGAGAACATCGAGAGGGTGGTGGTATCGGCGCCGGCACCGAAGCCGTCGCTCGCGCGCTGCAGGTGATCGAATCGCCCGGTCGGCAGCGTTTGCTGGACATTGATGGAGAGCGTCGGCACTGCGCTGCCCGGATGAAACAGCGTCAACCGATACTGCCCTTGCAGCGTGAGATCGCCGAGGCCGATGCCGCTGCTGCTCGGTCCGACCGCGGGATAATCGTAGTCGAAGCGAGGAATCAGCCCGACGGTGAGCCTGTCGGCCAAGCCGTAGTTGACATAGCTCAGCGAGCCGAACTCATTGGCGTGCGGGGTCGCGTGCGCGTGCCCGGCGGCATCGAAATGTGCATACGGCAGGCTATCGAACAGATACGGCTCAAGATAGAGATGACCGGGCGGCAGCGTGCTGGCATTTGCCGCGAGCAATGGTCCGGTCCACCAGGCATCCTCGAGCGACTGGCGCGACGCGGACTCGCCGGCGCCATCCTGCGCCGCCGCCCAGCCGCCGGCCAGCACGGCCACGGCGCTCGCCAGCACCCATCGAACTGCCGACCCGTAGCCGCAAGCCACGCTCTACCTCCGACGCACCGCGCGATGCCCGTTCGCTGCCGACGATTGAAGATTTCGCGCTGATCGGTCTCAATAGCCACTTCAGGCTTGATCGACCGACCACTTGCCGCCGATATGACCCGCCCGCGCTCTGGTCTCCTGCCCCCGATCCATCTGCAGCTGCAGGGCGAGCCGGCACACCGGCAGATCTGTGACTGGTTGCGCGGCGCGATCACGGATGGGCGGCTGCGGCCCGGCCAGGGCGTGCCGTCCTCGCGCGCGCTCGCCGTCGAGCTGGGCATCTCGCGCACCACGGTCATGACCGCCTTCGAGCAGTTGCAGGCCGAGGGCTATCTCGAGAGCGTCGTGGGTGCCGGCACGCGCATCGCCGCCGTGATTCCGGATGACGTGCTGGACGCGATCGATACCACCAGGGGCGGCCACGGCACGCAACGCGCGCCGCGCGCGATCTCCACACGCAGCCGAACGCTGCTGGCGATGCCACAGGATTCGCAGCCGCAGAGCGTCGGCGCCTTCCGCGCCTGCATCCCCGCGCTCGATCGCTTTCCGCACGCGACCTGGTCGGCGCTGCTCCGGCGGCACGCGCGCCACGCGAGCCCAGCGTTGATGGCGTACGGTGATCCGATGGGCCACCGGCCGCTGCGCGATGCGCTCGCGGGCCATCTCGGCGCGGTGCGCGCCGCACGCTGCGACGCCTCGCAGATCATGATCACGGCCGGAGCGCAGCAGGCCCTGCAGTTGTGTGCGCGCGTGCTGCTGGACCCCGGGGATGCGATCTGGATGGAGGAACCCGGCTACCCCGGCGCTCAGCGGGCGTTCACGGTCGCGGGTGCACGGTTGGTGCCGGTCCCGGTTGATCAACACGGACTCGACATCGAGGAAGGTCTGCGGCGCGAGGCGCATCCGCGCGCGGTCTACGTCACGCCCTCACACCAGTACCCGATGGGGGCGATCATGAACGCCGCGCGCCGCACCCAACTGCTCGCCGCGGCGACGCGCGCCGGCAGCTGGATCATCGAGGACGACTATGACAGCGAGTACCGCTTCGCCGGCCGCCCGATCGCCTCACTGCAGGGTCTGGACACCGACGAGCGCGTCATCTACGTCGGCACCTTCAGCAAGGTGCTGTTCCCTGCCCTGCGGGTCGGCTATCTGGTGTTGCCCCGGGATCTGGTAGCCCCGTTCCGTGCGGCCCGTGACGCCGCGGATCTGTTTCCGTCGACGCTGCTGCAGGCCGCACTGGCCGACTTCCTGCGCGAGGGCCACTTCGCGCGCCATATCGGCCGCATGCGCATGCTCTACAAGCAGCGCTGTGCCGCCCTGGTGCGGGCACTACGGATGCAGATCGGTGAGCGGTTCGAGATCGTCAACGCCGAGGCGGGTCTGCATCTGGTGGCCCTGCTGCCGCCGGCGCTCGACGATGGCGCCATCAGCCGACGACTGGCCGGATTCGACATCGCCGTTGGGCCGCTGTCGTACTGCTGTCTGCAGACCCCACCACGCCGCGGCTTGATCCTCGGTTACGGCAGCAGCAGCGAGTCTCAGCTCGAGGGCGCCGTCGCCAGGCTGGCCGCCGTCCTGGCTGCGACGACATGACGCAGCCACCTTCGGTGGCTGCGAGCGGCGCGCAGGCCGGTTCGTGCTAACGTGGACGTCGATCCGCATCCGTATCGGGTGCCCAGGGCTGCAAGCATGCTGGCGCTATCGGTCCACGCGCTGACCAAGACCTACGACAACGGCGTGCACGCGCTGCGCGGCATCGATCTGGAGGTCGAGCGCGGTGATTTCTTTGCGCTGCTCGGCCCGAACGGCGCCGGCAAGACCACCTTGATCGGTATCGTGACCTCACTGGTGACCAAGACCAGCGGCAGCGCCAGCGTGTTCGGCTACGATATTGATCGCGAGCTGGAGCGGGCCAAGTCCTGCATCGGCGTCGTGCCGCAAGAGATCAACTTCAATCAATTCGAGACGCCCCTGACGATCGTCGTGAATCAGGCCGGCTTCTATGGCGTGCCGCGCCCGGAGGCGCGGCGGCGTGCCGAGGTGTACCTCAGGCAGCTGCAGCTGTGGGACAAGCGCAACGGCACCGCACGCGGGCTATCGGGCGGGATGAAACGCCGGTTGATGATCGCGCGCGCGCTGATGCACGAGCCGCGGTTGCTGATCCTCGATGAGCCCACGGCGGGCGTCGATATCGAGATCCGCCGCAGCATGTGGGAGTTCCTGCGCGAGATCAATGCGCAGGGGACGACCATCATCCTCACGACGCACTATCTGGAGGAAGCCGAGAGTCTGTGCCGCAACATCGCCATCATCGACAAGGGCGACATCATCGCGCGCGACCGGGTGGACAGCCTGCTGCGACAGCTGCGCATCGAGACCTTCGTGCTCGACACGCGCGAACCGCTGACGCAGGCGCCGGCGGTGCCACAGTTCACGCTGCGGCACGTCGACGCTCACACGCTCGAAGTCGACGTCTCCAAGGAGCAGAACCTCAACGAGCTGTTCGCGCGGCTGTCGGCGCTCGGCATCAATGTACTGAGCATGCGCAACAAGGTTAACCGGCTCGAGGAGGTGTTCGTGCGATTGGTCGAACAGCGGAGCGCGGATGCTTAATCCCAGTCAACGCCCGGCGCAGGCACCAACCAAGCCGGTGGCGCAGACCGAGCCGACGGCGCCGCCGACACGGGCGAGCGACGGCGGTGCTGCCCGCGCCGGCGCGCCCGAGCCCGCCGGCGTGTCGCTGGCGGCGATCGAGTGGATCGGCTTTCGTACCATCGTGATCCGCGAATACGGCCGCATCATGCGCATCTGGGGCCAGACGCTGGTGCCTTCGGCGATGACGGCGACTTTGTATCTGGTCATCTTCGGTAACCTCATCGGCCGGCGCATGGGCGGGCTCGCGGGCTTCAACTACCTGCAGTATCTGGCACCCGGCCTGATCATGATGCAGGTCATCATCAACTCCTATGGCAACGTGGTGTCGTCGTTCTTCGGCGCGAAGTTCGGTAAGCACGTCGAGGAGCTGCTGGTATCGCCGCTGCCGAACTGGTTGATCGTCGCCGGCTATACCGCGGGCGGCATCGTGCGCGGCGCGCTGGTGGCACTGGTGGTCACCGCTGTGTCGCTGATCTTTGCGCGTCTGCCGGTGCATCACCTGGTCGTGATTCTGGCCGCGGCCCTGCTGACTTCCACCGCCTTCGCGCTCGCCGGGCTGATCAATGCGCTGTTCGCTCGTAACTTCGAGCAGATGAACATCATTCCGACCTTCATTCTGACGCCGCTCACCTATTTCGGCGGCACGTTCTATTCGATCGCGATCCTGCCGACCTGGGCGCATCGCATCTCGCTGGTGAATCCCATCCTCTACATGGTCAACGCGTTCCGCTATGGCTTCCTCGGGGTGTCGGACGTCAGCGTGCTCGCCGCCTTCGCGATGATGACGGCGCTCGCGATCGCTCTGTTCGTGCTCGCCGTGATACTGATGAGCCGCGGTGTCGGCATCCGTGATTGAGACCTATCATCCGCGCCCGACACCAACCCAA
>JASHTF010000349.1 GCA_030040715.1 Gammaproteobacteria bacterium
GTATTGCGCCCGACAGACCCGGTCGATCCGAGCACCGCAACGCTGATCATGATCCCCGCTCCTTGATCATGGTGCGGACCTCCCGTTCGCCGCCGCCGCCGCAGGCCTCAGCCCGCGCCGAGCCACACGAGCCCCAGCGCCATCACCGGCGTGGCCGCCGTGACGCTGTCGATGCGGTCCAGCACGCCGCCGTGGCCGGGAAACAGCCGGCCGCTATCCTTCAGATGCACATGGCGCTTGAGCATGCTTTCCGTCAAATCTCCTACCACCGAGAAGCCCGCCGCCGCCAGGCATAGTGCCAGAAACGGTCCCACAGGCTCCCGGAACCAGGCCGCACCGGCAGCGGCGATCGCCAGGGCCAACAGCATACCTCCAAGCACCCCCTCCCAGGTTTTGTTCGGCGACACGCGGGGCGCGAGCGCGGTCCTACCGAAGACGCGGCCGGCAAAGAAGGCGCCGGTGTCGGCGGCGAATGCCAGCGCCAGAATGAACAGCGTCCATTGGGCACCGAAGCGGAAGCTCACATCGATTCGCACCAGCGCGATCCAGGTCGGCAGCAGCGTGAGGATGCCTGCCACCGCCGCCGTGGGCCGCCCGACCTGTGTCGGAGCGCGCGCAACCCACACCAGGGCCGCAAGCCACCAGGCCACCGCCACCTGCATCGCCACGACGAAGGCTGCCCGATCGAGGCTGTAGCGCAGACCGACCAGCCCCAGCACCGCCAGCAGCCCGACATACAGCAGCCGCCACGGCAGCCCTACCGCCAGAAACGCCGACCACTCCCAGACGCCGATCAGCAGGACGGCACCGAGGATCGCCGTAGTCACCGGAGCCGAGCCAGAGAACAGCACCGCAATCAGCAGCACCGCCAGGCCGAGCGCCGTCAGCACGCGCGTGCGCATCGACGCTGCAGGATCAGGCGTCCGCAACGCTGGCGAACTCGATCTGCTCGGCGGTCAGACCGAAGCGCCGCTGGCGCGTCGCATAATGCTGCAGAGCAGCGTCGAACGCGTGGGCATCAAAATCAGGCCACAGGCATTCGGTGAAGTACAGCTCCGTATAGGCGAGGTTCCACAGCAGGAAATTGCTCAGGCGCTGCTCGCCTCCGGTGCGGATGAACAGGTCCGGGTCGGGCAGCCCCGCGAGCGCCAGCGCCGCGGCAAACGTATCCTCGTCGATCTGCGCGGCCGTCAGCTGATGACGCTCGACCTGCAGCGCCAGGCGCCGTGCCGCACCGAGGATATCGCCGCGTCCGCCGTAGCTGAGCGCGACCTGCAGCGCCAGGCGAGCGTTGGCCGCGGTGAGCTGCTCGGAGCTCGCCATCGAGGCACGCAGTCGCGCATCCAGCTCGGCACGCTCGCCGATGAAGCGCAACCGCACGCCATTGCTCTGCAACTCCGGAATCTCGGCCTCGAGCGACTCGACGAACAGCGACATCAACCCCAGGACCTCGTCGGGGGGCCGTCGCCAATTCTCGCTGCTGAATGCAAACAACGTGAGGGCGCCGATCTCGCGGCGCACGCACTCCCGCACGATGACACGCACGGCATCGACACCGGCGCGATGGCCGTCGGCGCGCAGCGTACCGCGCGCCAGCGCCCAGCGGCCATTACCATCCATGACGATCGCGACGTGCCGCGGCGAGCAGCTCGACGGCGTTTGTTTGGCAGCGCTGCTCAAACTTGCAGAATTTCCTTTTCCTTGCCCGCCAGCACCTGGTCGATCTCGGCGATGAAGCGATCGGTAAGCTTTTGAACCTCGTCCTGAGCGCGCCGCTCCTCGTCCTGTGACATCTTCTTCGCCTTGAGCTGCTCCTTGAGAGCCGCGATCGCGTCGCGCCGCACGTTACGCACGCTCACGCGCGCGTTTTCCGCCTCGTGACGCAGGACCTTGGTCAGGTCGCGCCGCCGCTCCTCGGTCAGCGGTGGCAGCGGGATGCGAATGACGGTGCCGGCGGTGTTGGGGGTGAGGCCGAGCTCGGACTTGTAGATTGCCTTCTCGATCGGCCCCACCATGCTCTTTTCCCAGGGCGAGACCACGAGCGTGCGCGCATCCTCGATGCTGATCGCCGCTACCTGCTGCAGCGGCACCTCGCTGCCATAGTAGTCGACCTTCAGGTGCTCGATCAGGCTCGGGTGCGCGCGTCCGGTGCGCATCTTCTTGAGCTCCGCCTGCAGTGCCTGTACGCACTTCTGCATGCGCGTGGTCGCGTCTTTTTTCAGTTCGTCCGCCATGACGGGAGACCTCGCTTGCTGTCGCTTATGGTTTGCTCGGCGCTCGTCGACCGCTCGCTGCTCTTGGGCCGGGTACGGCCGACGAGGAGGCATCCTCGTTACTCACGAGAGTGCCGATATCCTCGCCGCGCACGATTCGCAGCAGATTGCCAGGAATACCAAGATCGAAGACCCGTAGCGGCAACTGATAGTCGCGGCACATCACGATCGCGGTGGCATCCATGACGTCGAGACGCTGGTCGAGCACCTGATCGAAGGTGAGCCGCGGGTAGTGGCGCGCGGCAGGATTGCGCAGCGGATCGGCGGAAAAGATGCCGTTGACCTTGGTGGCCTTGAGCAGCAGCTGCGCTTCGATCTCGATGGCGCGCAGACTGGCGGCGGTGTCGGTGGTGAAGAACGGGTTGCCGGTGCCGGCGGCGAAGATGACGCTGCGACCCTTTTCCAGGTGGCGGATGGCACGGCGGCGGATGAAGTCCTCGCACACCTCGTTGATACGGATCGCCGACATGACCCGAGCCGCGAGTCCGAGTCGCTCGAGCGCATCCTGCAATGCCAGAGCATTCATGACGGTGGCGAGCATGCCCATCTGGTCGGCCGTCACGCGATCCATCCCGGCCCGCGCAAGACCCGCGCCGCGGAACAGATTACCACCGCCGATCACGATGGCCACCTGCACCCCGAGTGCCTGCACCTCGCCGATCTCGCTCGCGATGCGCTTGAGCACGAGCGGGTCGATGCCATAGTCGGCGTCCCCCAGGAGGGCCTCCCCCGAGAGCTTGACCAGGATGCGGCTCCAGCGTGCTGTGTTCATCGGGTCCATCGTGCGCCTGTTGGTCTGATGTGCGCGGCCTACGTGCGCCCCGACCCGCGCAAGGCCCCACGGACCACACGCAAGGCCATGGCCGCGCGCCCTGCGCGGGAGCGTGCGCGCGCCGTGCACGCATCGAGCGCAGGTCGAGCGCAGCGCTAGCGGCTGGTCGCGGCGCTGACCTGCGCCATCACCTCAGCGACAAAATCACCCTGCTTCTTGTCGATGCCGGCTCCGACCTCGTAGCGCTCAAAGCGCAGCACGCGCGCGCGCGCTGCCTGCAGTAGCTTCTCGACGGTGCGATCGGGGTCCTTCACGAACGGCTGGCCGAGCAGTGTGATCTCGTTGAGTGTCTTGCGCAGCCGGCCCTCGACCATCTTGGCGACGATCGCGGCGCTCTTACCGCTTTTCTCGGCCTCCTGTTGCGCCTGCCCGCTCAGGATTTCGCGCTCCTTGGCGGTCACCTCCTCGGGAACGTCCGCGAGGCTGATGTAGCGCGGATTGCTCGCGGCGATGTGCATCGCCAGGTCGTGCGCGAGCTCGCCGTCACCGCCCTCGAGGGCCACCAGAGCGCCGATGCGGGTGCCGTGGGCATAAGCGCCGAGAACCCCGGAGGTCTCGAGCACCACGCAGCGCCGCAGGCTGATGTTCTCGCCGATCTTGGCCACCAGCGCGCGGCGGCGCTGGTCCACGCTCTCGCCCGCGGCCAGCTCAGCGGCCAACAGTGCCTCGAGGTTGACCGGCCGGTGCGCGAGCGCGAGGCGCACGACGTCGGTGGCGAAGCGGCGAAAGTCCTGCTCGCGCGCGACGAAGTCGGTCTCACAGTTGATCTCGACCATGGCGGCGGCGCGTCCATCCGCCGAGCGCTCGATCACGATCACGCCGTCGGCCGCGATGCGGGCTGCCTTCTTGTCCGCCTTGGCCAGACCCTGCTTGCGCATCAGCTCGGCGGCGGCATCCAGGTCACCACCCGTCTCCACCAATGCGCGCTTGCATTCCATCATGCCGGCGCCGGTGCGCTCGCGTAGCTGCCGCACTGCGTCCGCTGTCACATTCACACTCGCGTTCATGCCGCAAAAATCCTCTCAGGTCCTCGTCCTCGGTCCTCGTGCTCGATCAGCCGGCGGTGCGCGGCCGTCGCGCGGGGCCGGGGCCGCTGCGCCGCTTGCTGGTCATGGGCGTGGGAGCAGCGGCGGTCTCATCGGTGTCAGCCACATCGTCGAGCTCGCTCTCCGCCGTGCTGGTCTCCTCGCTCGCCGCCGCCGCCGCCGC
>JASHTF010000350.1 GCA_030040715.1 Gammaproteobacteria bacterium
CCGCACTGCCTGGTACTCAAGGAGCCGAAACTGCTGGCGCAGGTCGCGAAGCTGGCAAACACCCACGGTGCGTCGCCGCTGGAATCGAGCGAGTGGACCGGTTGGTTCAACGCGGCGCTGAGGTTGCTCGCGCGCGCCGATGCCGGCGATGCCGCCGTGCTCGTCAAGGCGCCCGACCAGGTGAATTGGCTTGCGAACCGCTTTCTCGACCGCGACCCGGCGGCCAAGATCATCTTTGTTTGCGCGCCGCTACGTGTATTCCTGCTGTCGACGGTGAAGTCGGAAGATCGCCGCCAATGGCTCCGCAGCCGCGGCCGGGGGCTGCGCTTGCAGTTGGGCCAGGTACCGTTCCGCGACGAGCTCGTGCCAGAGCAGTTGACGGATGCTCAGCTGGGCGCCGCGCTCTGGCTTCTCAACAGCTTTCTCTGCAGCACTCTGCTGGCCCGCCGCGACTCGGACCGGATTCTGGCGCTGAGCAGCGAGGAGCTCATTAGTCGTCCGCGGGACACGTTCCATGAGGCCGTGGAATTTCTCGGGCTGACGCGCGACCAAGACATCCGCAGTGCGCTCGCTGCCTTTCGTCCCATAAACTATTATTCGAAGAGACCGGACCTCGCCGCTCACTTCGACGCGGTGACGCGGGGCGTCGCCCTCGCCGACATCGACCATCGATTCGGCCGGGAAGTCGATGCGGCCATCGCCTGGGCAACACGAATGGGCTCCGACTGGCTGGCGCGCTGCCCGTTTCCGGTCGAATAGCCACGAATGCGAAGGCCGCTGCGCTCGGCCGCAGCTGCGCTGGTGCTCACGCCAAGCCGTCGCTCTTGCGCACCAGCAGCCCTTCCTCGATCAGCCGTTCGACGAGGGCGAGGCGTTCCTCGTCGGCTAGATCGCCCTTGATCTCACGGACCTGGCAGGCCGGCGTAGTGAGCACAAATTCCAGCGCTTCGCGGAACAGTGCCAGGAAGGTGATGGAGCGGGCGCCGAAATTCAGCCGAACCGAGTCCGCCTCGGGGTGTATTCGATAGACCGCACCACGCCGCGGGCCCACGATGTCATCCAGCGTGAGCGGCCACGGACGAAAGAAGTCCCGTACCTGACCCGATGTGTCGAGGGGGAAGGTCCTGACCAGCTCATCGCGGTATTGATCGACCACCTGAGTCAGGAATTTATCGTCGCACATGTCGCTGAGGGCCGCCTTCAGCTGCCGCACCAGGCCGTCGGCGGGGCCGTGCATAAAGCCCGGTGGCAGTGCCATACTCAGCGTTTCATCCCGTTGACACGCCGCTCTGATCGTGACCGCGAGCAGATCCTCGAAGAAGAAGGCGGTCACCCCGAACGTAATGTGCAAGGACGGTTCCTCGCCGCATTCGGCGGCGTGAACGAATCCGCGCGGAATGTAGATCAGGTCACCTCGCTGCAGGGTGCAGGAGATGAGCTCGCCGCGCAGCTCCCGGCCCTCGTCGCCCATCTTCTCGCGGACCCCGGGAAGCTTACGGCGCGTTTTTTCCAGCTTCCAATGCTTCGATCCCAGCACCTGCAGGATGAAGACGTCGTGATTGTCCCAATGCGGCGTGAAGCCTTTCCCGTGCGGCGGCGTGAGGTAGAGGTTGGTCTGAAATCGGTAGCCGAGCTCCGGCGACAGAGCTCTAGTCAGCAATGAGAGCTTCGGATCGGTGTTGTGCAGTTGGTCCAGTACCAGTGTTCCGCCACCGCGCATATCGGCGAGAACGGCCTCGAGGCCATCAACCACCGGCTTGTAGGAGACAAACTTCCGCTTGCTTTCAGCATTGGCGAGGGTGACGTATGCGGGCGTTCGCGTGATTGCCGCATCGAAATCGTCCAAAGTGAACAGGTCGCCGTAATAGTCCGGGTTGGCACGTTGCACGACCAGCGGTTTCTGCTCCCAGTAATGCGCGCGGAATTCGGCCGTGGGAACCGGGGCGATCAAGGTTTGAAGCGATAGATTATCGAGGAAGGAGCACGGCATACCAGTGAATCACCTGGTGAGCACTAAAGGCTCACCCTAGAAAGGTCGCAGCCGATTCCACTCGGCAGGAAATTCGCACAGTCTCATGGCGCTGATCTTTTCGATCAGGCGCCTCTTGACCTCTGTCTCCAGCGCCGCGAGCTGTGTGGCGTCCTCGATCCGGGTCAAGGGGGTACGGAACAGCTCCTCGGCAAGGAGCTCCGAGGTGAGCGCCTTCGCGGCGTGCCAACCAGTCGGCGGCAGGAGAAAAATCCCGAGGTGTATGGATCTACCCGAAATGGTCTGGCAGTGATGCCAATGGCCCGCCGGCACGAACAGTAAATCGCCGGGCTCGAGCACCGCGTCGAACATGGGAGCACCGTTCGGCGCGGCTTGCTTGGCCATCCCTCGAACCGGGTTCGAGACGGGTGGGCCAAAAAGCTGCCAGCGCTTCGTGCCCTCCACCTGCAGGATGATGAGGTCCTCGAAATCGTAATGCAGCCGAAATGCACCCTCGGCGCCGGTGGTGACGATGGCGCCGATATAGGTCGGCTCCAGCAGCTGCGCGCTGAGGCTCTGGCAGAGCGCGCCCAGTGCTGGCACGTGCTGCTCGATATGGGTGATGATGATGCTGAAACCATCGCTGAGGCACTGTTCCAGCCGGATGGTGTCCACCTTGCCGTCGACGCGCCAGCGCTCGCTCGGCGCCGGCACGGATTCCTTGGCGACACGAAAATAGTCCGGACGACGGGGGTATTCGCCCTGCTCGATGAGCCGTTTCAGCGCCTCCCAGCCCGTTAAGTGCGCATAGCAGCCGCTGTTCGCGGACCGCAAATGTACCAGCCTGCGCTCGCGCAAGAACGCCAGGAACTCTGGCTCTGAGAGTGGTGCGACCAGCTCTGCAAGCGTGGAAGCCGCGTTCCTCATAGACGGCGCGATAGACGACACGGGTTACCGAGAGCTCGACCAATGAGAGGTTCCAAAAAGAAGGATAGCGTCGAACTCAGAGCGCGGGAAGCGGCCTTGAATTCAACGCCCACGCTTGACTTCCGGCCACCAGGCGCCGGCGTCAACTTGGAACGCCCTCGGTATTGAATATAGAGGATTGGCAATGCCTGGCTCTAACCCGGCGCAGGCATTGCCCTCCTCGAAAACAGGTGCGACCGAGCTGTGCTCAGTCGCGCCTTATGTCATCAGACGTGATCGTCCATCTGCGGCTTGCCATCTTCGAAGTTGAAGTTGCTGCCGGTCTCGATCGCGTCGATATCTTCACGGTTGTTGCCGAACGTGAAGTCGTCCAGGATGTGGCTCTGTGACGCCTGATACGCGGTGAGCGAAGCGTGAGCCGACGTGCTGACCCCGCTCAGTAACACCGCCACCGCTGGGGCGGTCACTGCGACCTGAGCTGACGTCTTGACGAAGTCGCGCCTGGACTTTTGCGCGGGCTCTGAAGACGCCCCTTCTGGCGGCAGGTTCTGGTTGTCGTTAGCCATGGTCATCGTACCCCTTGGGTGAAAAACTCTTGGAAGCCCTTCCCTGAAAAGTCGGAAGCCCCATCGTGAAACCCCTCAGGAAGCTCCCACGCAGATCTATAAGCATGTTCTGTGCCAAGAAACAAAACTTGTAGATTCAATGACTTGCGGTATGGGGGTTCAAGGAGTGCAAAAAAAGCCGACACCTCTGCGCGTGCGGCCGTCATAACAAGTGCGCCACCCGCTCGGGCTCATCGCCGCCACGGCCAGTCGCACCAGCGCGCCTTGGTCGCCCCTTTTCGGGATCTCCGCAGGCATCGGAGCAGTTGCTCGGGCTGGAGCTCTGATAGGGCCGTCGGCATCCCCTCGACGCAGAACAAACGTGCTAGCTTATCGCTCAGGAATCCGATGAATTTGCCGCGCCGCCACGCCTCTATTGATCAGTACGATGGCTCGCTAGCCGAGCGATGACTGGATGAGCCTCGCCCAGGCGCGCTTTACCAATATATTCGCAACCCCGCTCGTCACGCATGTTCTGGAGGACGTGACGGAACTCAATGCGTTGTTGCGCGAACGAATTCTTTCTCATCATTCCGAAAGCGCCGGAATCAGCAAATCGAATCGAGGCGGGTGGCATTCCGAGGTCGGTGAGCTCGAGTTCTGTGGCGATGCGGGCGAGCTTCTCATCTCGCACATGCGGGCGCTCGGGGACGAGGCAACGCGGCGCGTGTTCGCCGACTCCGGGGAGCCGGTGTGTCCAGTGCATTGGAAGGTTTATGCCTGGGCCAACGTGAATCGCGCCGGGGACTTCAATAAAATGCATGTGCATCCGGCATCGACGTGGTCGGGGACCTATTACGTTGATGCCGGTGATCCGACCGACGCCGTGGCGCTGCTGCATCTGTTCGACCCCTGCCAGGCGCGCGCCGTCACCTTCCTCCCGCAAGCGGTCAGGGACAGCGTATACATTCATCCGAAGCCCGGATTGATGGTGCTGTTCCCGAGCTACGTTCCGCATATGGTCTTTCCGCATGAGGGCAAGGGGACACGGATCTCAATCGCGTTCAATCTGAGCAAAGAACCCTATCCTTGAGAGGCTACGCTGGATTTCCTACAGTAAGCCTGTGAAAAGCTTGATTGTGGAGGGGTGGCGGTTCCTTCCCCATTCCTACGCGGTAGTCAACCAGTGGCAGTTGCTTTCGCTGTCGCGGCTGGGAAGCACGGCTCTGAAGATCAGAGACATGCCGCTGCACCATCCAGGCTGGCGGCTACAGACGGGACTATTCGACAAAACGGCTGAGGAAATCCTGCGGTCGTTGGAGCCGGCAGCGGAAGGCGAGCACGCCGATGCGCTGCTTAGAATCTCTTTCCCGTTTGATTTCTCGGCGTCCTGCTGCGGGAAGACTGCCGTATTTGGCACGTCGGAAAATCAGGCTCTGCAACGAAAGCAACTGTCGGATGAGGGAACCTATCAACAGTTGCGGCGCAAAAGCCCTCCCGAGTGCATCACCGTCGTGACGCCGTCGCGTTGGTCGGCGCAAGGCTTTTACAACTGCGGCTTCAAGACTGAACAAGTCGTCATTATTCCTCATGGCGTCGATACGGCAACATTTCATGCGAGCGTCGATCCGCTCGTCCGCGCCAGATTCCGCGCCAAGCTCCCGGTCGAGCCCGATGCGTTCGTGTTCCTGTCCATCGGCGCGATGACGGGAAACAAGGGGATCGACGTTTTGCTGCGAGCGTTCGCTGAGGTATGCCGTCAGCATCCCGAGGCGCGCCTCGTTCTCAAAGGAACGGATTCGCTGTACAACTCCAGGGGATTCGTCCGTGCCCGAATGGGCGAGCTGACGGGCGCTGAGCAGCTGCGGGTGCGCGATCGGCTGATCTATTTGGGCGGATCGTTCCCGCACCGGGTCATGGCCAGGCTCTACCAGGCCGCAGACGTCTACATTTCTGCTTACCGCGCCGAAGGCTTCAACTTGCCGGTACTCGAAGCGGCGGCGTCCGGCCTGCCGGTCATCTGCACCCGCGGTGGGGCTACAGAGGATTTCGTGACGGAGGATTTCGCGCGCAGGATCGACAGCACACGGGTCGCGGTCGAGGTCGAAGGCCAGAGCACGGCGCGGCTCGAGCCAAACCTCGAGCATCTACGCGACCTCATGATCGCAGCGATCGAGGACCCCGCATGGCGCAGGCGGGCTGAGCAGGCCGGGCCGGCGCACGTTCGCGCGCATTACACCTGGGATCTGATCGCTCAGACTCTGATTGGCGAATTGTTGAAGTGAGGGCGGGCGGGGGAGATACGATAGTGCTCAGCCCTTATGTCAAGCTGCTCGCCGATTGCGGTACCAGGGTGCTCGCCGCTGCGCCGCGGACGCCGCGGACACTGAAGAGGCCGATGGAGATACTCGGGTTGCCGGGTATGCTATTGGTCGCCTTTGGCGAGACTTGATATAGCAACGCCTGGCATTCGTGAACATCATCGGCATATCCGCTGGCTACCACGATGCTGCCTGCTGCTTGATGCGGGACGGCCGAATTCTTGCGGCCGCTCAAGAAGAACGGTTTTCGCGCTTGAAGAATGACAAAAACTTCCCTCGCGCAGCGTTTCGATATTGTCTCGATCATGCCGGCTGCACCATAGCCGATATCGACCGCGTCGCCTTCTATGAGGACCCGCGGTCGAAATTGGGACGTCAAATATGGATGGGGATGCTCCCGGGTATAACGCAGCAACGGCGCGCTTCAATTCTCAGTAAAGCGCTATGGACGCGACCGGAAGAAGAAATTCGCCTGCTCACTGGCTATGAGGGCCCGATAGAGATCGTCGATCATCACCTCTCACATGCGGCGAGCGCGTACTACTTTTCCGGATTCGAAGAGGCGGCAATATTCACCGTCGATGGCGTCGGCGAGTGGCCGACCACAACCTACAGCGTGGCACGGGGGCTGGAGATCGAGCGATTGGACCAAGTCGATTTCCCAAATTCCCTGGGTCTGTTTTATAGCGCGCTCACGGGCTATCTGGGATTCGAGGTCAACGAGGGCGAATACAAGGTCATGGGCCTCGCGCCCTACGGGCAGCCCAAATACGTGGGCCAAATTCGACAGCTCATCGAGGACGGGGCGGGGGGCGAGTACCGTCTGAATTTCAAATATTTTGGCTTCCTGCAGGAAGACAAGATGTTTTCTGAAGCGCTGTGCGAATTGCTCGGAGCGCCGGGGCGGAGTCGGGGATCACAGATTACTCAGTTTCATATGGACGTTGCCCGCAGCGCGCAGCTGGTGCTGGAAGAGATTCTGCTGGCCAAAGTTCGCTATCTGCATGGTCGCGCTCCCAGCGACAATCTCTGCATGGCAGGCGGAGTCGCGCTCAACGTTGTCGCCAATGGCCGGTGTTTGAGAGAAGGACCGTTCAAGCGTCTATTTGTCCAACCTGCGGCCGGCGACGCGGGCACCTGCCTGGGCGCGGCGGCTGTGGCCCACGTCAGATCCACCGGGACACATCCGGCGCAGGAACGGCTGCAGCATGTCTACCTCGGCCCGCTCAACCCGGTGAATGACGTTGCTGCTCTCCTGGAGAGCTCGGGGGTGAAATTTCGAGATTACCGCCGCGACGCCGCGGGCTTGCTGGACTACGTCGTCGGCAAGCTCATCGCCGGCGAGGTGATCGGCTGGGTGTACGGCCGCATGGAATTTGGCCCGCGCGCACTCGGCGCCAGATCCATTCTCGCCGATCCACGGCGGCCGGAGATGAAGGAGCGAATCAATGCGCTGGTCAAGCAACGCGAGGACTTTCGCCCGTTTGCGCCGGCGGTGTTGGAATCGCATGCGCGCGAGCACTTCTCGTTGGATCACCCCTCGCCCTTCATGCTGGAGACGTGCCAGGTCATCTCGCCAATCCCACTTCCGGCCATAACGCACGTGGATGGTTCGGCACGGGTGCAGACCGTGACCCGGGCGACCAACCCGCGATTTGCCGACCTGCTCGAGCATTTCTACCGGCGTACCGACTGTCCGATCCTGCTCAATACGTCCTTCAATTTGCGTGGGGAGCCGATCGTCTGTTCGACCATGGACGCCATAGCCACTTTTGGCCGCTCCAAGATAGAGACGCTCGTTATCGAGGATTTCGTGATCGATCGATCCGATATCCCGCCGGCCTGGAAACACCTGTCCAAAGGGCGATCGATCGGTGCGCACGAATATCTCGTCTACGCCATGCTATGAGTCACCTGCGCCGCATCATAAAGAAGGTGGTGAAATCGCTGGCACGACGCGTCGGACTCGAGATCCAGAGTATTGCGCCGCCGCCTGGCTATGCGGTCTTTTCCGAGAGCATGCTGCCTGAATGGGACCTGCTGGCCCTGAGGAGCTTTGCAGATCGGGCGGCCCAATTCTCCAGCTCTGACGAGCAAAGTCAGGCAATCAGCAATCTGTATCTGGGCGGTATCCTGCGGGAGCAACCTGCCGTTGAGAGGAGC
>JASHTF010000351.1 GCA_030040715.1 Gammaproteobacteria bacterium
GCTGGCTGAGCAGGGTATGCGGGTGGCCTGCGGCGCCGGCGTACTCGAAGTGCACCAGCTACAGCTCGCGGGCCGGCGCGTCATCAATGCCCGGGAATTTGCCAACGCAGCCAACCCGCTCGGGTCGCGTCTTGGCGTCTGATCGCGGCTCCTCGACGGCGCATCGCCCGGCGCTGGTGCTCGCCGAGGCGGCGCGAGCGATCAGCGCGGTCGCATTACAGGGCCGCTCGGCGGACGAGGCGCTCTCGCCGCGCGGCCAGGCGCGTGGTTCCGAAGGATCGGCGGCGGCGGCGCGTGCGGCCGCGATGCAGTCGGCGATTCGTGCCGTCACGCTCGGTACGCTGCGCTGGTATTTGCGACTCGATGCCGTGGCCGCGATTCTGCTGGCGGGCCGCCCGCTCGCACCGGCGCTGCGGGGGCTGCTGGTGGCAGGGCTGCATCAGCTCGAGTTTTCCCGCGGTCGGCCCGAGGTGACGGTGAGTTCAGCGGTCGACGCCGCGCGACTACTGCGCCAGCCGCGCGCGGCCGCGCTCATGAACGCGCTCCTGCGCCGCTATTTGCGTGAGCGCCCGGCGCTCGCGCGCCGAGTGGCCGCCGATCCAGTCGCAGCCAGCGCACATCCGGCCTGGCTGCTGTCGGCACTGCAGGAGAGTTGGCCGGATGACTGGGCGGGGGTGATCGAGGCCGACAACGCCCCGCCGCCGATGACGTTGCGGGTCGATCTGACCCGCCTCACGCCTGCCGCTTACCGCGCCGAGCTCGCCCGCCATGAGCTGCGCGGCGTGCCGTTGCCCTGGTGCCCGTCGGCGATCGTGCTGGGGCGGCCGCTTGCGGTCGATCAGCTGCCGGGTTTCGCCGAGGGGTGCGTGTCGGTGCAGGATGCGGGCGCTCAGCTGGCTGCCCAGCTGCTGCAGCCGCAGCCCGGCGAGCGGGTGCTCGATGCGTGCGCCGCACCCGGGGGCAAGACCGGTGCGCTGCTCGAGGCCAGCGCCGGCCGTGTCGAGCTCACCGCGGTGGACAGTGATGCGGCGCGCCTGGCCCGCGTGGCGGACAACCTGCGGCGGCTGCGGCGCGAAGCGCGGTTGGTCTGCGCCGACCTGACGCAGCCGCCTGCCTGGTGGGATGCGCGGCCGTTTGATCGCATCTTGCTCGATGCGCCCTGCTCCGCGGTCGGCGTCATTCGGCGTCATCCCGACATCAAGTTGCTGCGCCGCGCCGAGGACATTACTGCGCTCGCCGATCGGCAGCGGCAGCTGTTGACGCGCTGCCTGTCGATGCTCAAGCCGGCCGGGCGGCTGCTCTACTCGACCTGCTCGCTGCTGCCGGCCGAGAACGAGCGCGTGTTCGAGACGGTGTTGGCGCAGCTGCCCCGAATGCGGCCGCTGTCCGTGAGCGAGCTGCTCCCGCCTGCGCTCGCCGCCAGCGTCAGGCGCTGCGGTTATGGAATACAGCTGCTGCCCGGCAGTGCGGCGGGGACCGACGGGTTCTATTATGCTTGCGCGACAGTAACATGAGCTTACGGCCCCTCGCCCTCGCCCTGGCGCTGCTCGCGTGCCTGACGGCGCCGCTCACGACGCACAGCGCCGGTCCTCTCGATGGTGACTTTCAGATCAGCTCCGCGTTCGTAGTGCTCGATCATGGTGTGCTGCAGCTCAACGCGCAGGTTCAGTACCCGAACAACGGCCGCATACGCAGCGCGCTGCAGGATGGGGTGACGCTGGTGTTCGATCTGGAAATTGCCATCAATCGCCTGCGGCGCTTCTGGTTCAATGCGACGCTGCTCGACACCAGCTTGCGTCGCGAGCTGACCTACCACGCGGTCACCCGCCGCTACGTGCTCCGGGAGGAGCCCGGGGTCGCGGAAGAGGCCGGGCCCGAGCAGGAGAGTTTCGCGACGCTTGACGAGGCGCTCGAGCGGCTCGGGCACATCGACGATCTGCCGGTCCTGGTGCAATCACAGCTCGGACCCGGCCCCTGGCAGGTGGCGGTACGTGCCGGAGTCAGGCGCGGCCGCATGCCCGCGGCGCTGCGTGCGCTCGTGTTCTGGAGCAATGATTGGAATCGCACCAGCGACTGGTACACATGGATGCTGACGCTATAAGGCGCTTCGGCGTGCGCGTGCTGGCGACCGTGGCGGCAGGCGCCGGCGCCTGCGCGCTGCTGTTGCTGGCGCTGAGCGTGGAGAACTCGGCGCTGTTCTCGCGCTGGCAGCTGTGGATCCTGTTGTTCAGCATCTGCGCGGTGCTCGCGCTGCTGGCACTGCTGGCGCGCAAGCTGTGGCGACTGTACCGCGATTTCCACGATCACGTGCCCGGCTCGCGGCTGGCGATGCGCTCGGTGTTGATGTTCGGCTCGCTGGTCATCGCACCGCTGGTGATCGTGTATCTGTTCTCGCTCGACTTCATCAACCGCGGCATCGACAGCTGGTTTCGCGTGGAGATCAAGCAGGGATTGAACGATGCGGTAGTGCTCGCGCGCGCGGCACTCGACCTGCGGCTGCGCGAGCAGGCGCGCCGTACCGAGAGCCTGGCGCAGTCGCTGCGCAACCTGTCGGGGTCGGCGGTGGTGCTGCGCCTGGACGAGGAGCGCCGTGCGACCGAGGCGCAGCAGATCATCGTCTACAGCGACGGCCGCGCGGTGGCCATCAGCAGCACGCCGCCGATCGTGCAGCAGCCGGGACCGCCGCCGCCGGAGATCGCGCTGCAGCTCGCCACCGGACGCACCTATGTCAGCCTCAGTCCGCTGGCGAACGGCCGCTATACGATTGCTACCGCCGCGCCCATCGTCGCCGGCGTCCCGGGCTACCCGCCGCGCAGCTACGTGCTCATCAACTATCAGGTGCCGCTGGAGCTGTCGGCGCTGGCCGAGGCGGTCGAGCGCACCGCCTCACAGTACGGGGATCTGTCGGCGGTGCGTGAGCCGCTGAAGATCAGCTTCAGTCTCACTCTGACGCTGGTGGTGCTGCTGACGCTGCTCGCCGCGACGTACGGCGCCATTTTCCTCGCGCAGCGGCTGACACGTCCGGTACAGGATCTGATCGTGGCCACGCGCGCCGTCGGCAAGGGAGACTTTGCTACCCGTGTGCCGCTGCCATCACGCGACGAGATGGGCTTTCTGGTGCACTCCTTCAACGACATGACCAAGCGGCTGCGGCGAGCCAGCGAGGAGGCGGCGCGCAGCCGCCAGGCCGTCGAGCGCGAGCGCGAGCGGCTGTCGATCATCCTCTCGCGCCTGTCGACCGGCGTAATCGTGACCGATCGGGAGCTGCGCGTGCACAGCGCCAATCAGTCTGCCGGCACTATTCTCGGTGCATCGCTCGAAGCGGCCGCGGGTACCGATCTCGGGCAGGCCGCCGGCGGAAACCTGCGGCTCGCGACCTTTACGGATGCGCTGCGCCAGCGCCTGAGCATGGGACGACGCGAGTGGCGCGAGCAGCTCACGCTGCCGGGAGAGAGCGGCGCGCGGGTGCTGCTGTGGACCTGCACGCCGCTGCCGGGGGATCGCGAGCGCGGCGGCTTCGTGATCGTGTTCGATGACATAACGGCGCTGCTGGCCGCGCAGCGTGAGGCCGCCTGGGGCGAGGTGGCGCGGCGGCTGGCGCACGAGATCAAGAACCCGCTGACCCCGATTCAGCTGTCGGCCGAGCGCCTGCGGCGCAAGCTCCTCAGCTCGATGGACGCGGAGGAGGCCCAGATCCTGGAGCGTGCTACGCATATCATCGTGCAGCAGGTCGATGCGATGAAGCAGATGGTGAACGCGTTCTCCGACTACGCGCGCGCGCCGGAGATGACGCTGGCGCAGTTCAATCTGAATCAACTCATCACCGAAGTGGCCGAGCTTTACCGGCTGCAGGACCCCTCGGTCGGCATCCGCTTGGAGCTCGATCCGCGCCTCCCGGAGATCGAGGCCGATCGCGGCCGGGTGCGCCAGATTCTCGCCAATCTCATCACTAACGCCATCGAGGCGCTGCATGGGGTACCGCGCGGCGCGGTCGAGATCAGCACGCGACTGCAGAGTGCACCCGGTGTGCCGGCCGCGGTAATCTGTATACGCGACAATGGTCCTGGCTTCCGCAAGGAGATTCTCGACCGCTTGTTTGATCCGTATGTCACCGCCAAGCCGCGAGGCACGGGGCTCGGGCTCGCTATCGTCAAACGCATCGTGGATGAGCATGGCGGGCGCATCGAAGCGGAGAATCCCGCCTCCGGCGGGGCGAAGATACAGGTATGGCTGCCGACGCGTGCCCACGGCCGGCCGGAGCTGGGCGGCGCCGAGGCGCGCATGGAATTGCGGAGAGAACACGCCTGACGCCGGGCCGGACCCGCGTGCAAAAGGGGGACGGTAGCGGCGAGCTTTTCAGCGCGGAGAACATCGATGAACAGCGGCAAGATCCTGGTCGTGGATGATGAGGCTGACATCCGCTCCCTGCTGCAGGAGATTCTTTCGGAGGAGGGCTACGACGTCGAGGTAGCCGCCGACGCTGCGGAGGCGCGCGCCACGCGCGCGCGCCAGCAGCCGGAGCTGATTCTGCTGGATATCTGGATGCCCGACGCAGACGGCATCACGTTGTTGCGCGAGTGGTCTGACAGCGCGCCGTCGTGTCCGGTGGTGATGATGTCGGGACACGGCACCATCGAGACCGCGGTCGAGGCGACGCGGCTCGGTGCCTACGACTTCGTCGAAAAGCCGCTGTCGCTCGCCAAGCTGCTGCGGACCGTCGAGCGCGCGCTCGATGCGCGCGCGCGTCGCGCCGGTGGCAAGCTGATCGGAGTCGGGCAGCCGCTGAGCGGTGCCCCGGTGGGACGCAGCCGTGCGATGACGCAGCTGCGCAGCGAGCTCGTGCGCTTCGCCGCCTACAGCGCGCCGCTGCTGCTGCTCGGCGAGAGCGGCAGCGATCGGGGCGTCATCGCCCGCTTCGTGCACCATTCGGGCGCCAACGCGACCGGCCCGTTCGTGACTCTGGATGCGCGCACCATCGATGACGACAGCGCGGCCGCGATCCTGCTCGGTACCGATCCGGCCTCACCCGGCGTGCTCGAGCAGGCGAGCGGTGGCACCCTGCTGCTGAGCGACCTCGAGGATCTGCCGCTGGGAGCGCAGCGCCTGCTGAGCGGCATACTCGAGAGCGGCCTGGTGGCCCGGCGTGGCAACGGTGAGGCGGTGCCGCTGCAGGCGCGGCTGATCACCTCGGCGCGGCCGACGATCCTCGCGCGGGTGGATTCGGAGCAGTTTCGCCGCGATCTGTATGCGCAGCTCTCGGTGCTGGTGCTGCGCATCCCGCCGTTGCGCGAATACGCCGAGGACGTTCCCGAGCTGCTGCGTCACTACGTGGATCTGCTCACCGAGAGCGAGGGGCTGCGCTACCGGCGCTTCGGCATCGCCGCCCAGAATCGCCTGCGCAATTACCCCTGGCCGGACAATGCGCGCGAGTTGCGCAATCTGACGCGGCGACTGTTGCTCAGCGACGGCGCCGAGGAGATCGGCCTGGAGGAAGTGGAGCGCGAGCTGTCCGCGCAGACGGCGGCTGACGAGCCGCTGGTCAAGCAGGACTTGCTCGCCCTGCCGTTGCGCGAGGCGCGCGAGCAGTTCGAGCGCGCCTATCTGCAGCAGCAGCTGCTGTTATGCAACGGCAAGGTAGGGTTGCTCGCCAAGCGCGTCGACATGGAGCGCACCCACCTGTATCGCAAGCTGCGCTCGCTCGGCATCGAGTTTGGTCATGGTGCTGAGGATTGAGCGGCAGACGACTCAGATCAGCGCGCCGAGGATCTTTGGAACTCCTTAAGTGTGAGCCTGTCTGCATGGCGGGTCTCTCAGTCGTCTACCCGCACAACCAGTGAGTCGAGGTCCGCCGCCTGTAATCGCTGTCGTAACCGGTTGAGCTGCGTCAGGTCGCGAATCGGGCCGATGCGTACCCGGTGCCACACGTCCGAGTCGACCGCCACGCGCTGCACGCTCGCATCGATGGCGAGCTTGGCGAGCTGGGCGCGCACGCGCTCGGCGACTGCGTCGTCGCGGTACGAGCCTACCTGCAGGAAGTAGGTTCCCGGCTGCTCCACCGGAGCGGCGGGCGCTATGCGGGTACCGTGCTCGCGCTCCGGCACCACCACTTCGAACTTGGGCAGCATCTGATAGAAATCATAGCGGCCAGCCGCCGCCGCCGAGTCCGCGGCGGCAGCGTCGCTGCCGTCGGCGGCCGTCGTGTCGGCGGTGTTGCCGGGACTCGATGCGGTGCGGCTGGTGGCGTGGCGTGGCGGCGTCGGCGGCGACTCGGCTGACATCTGCGCGGTGCGGTGGTCGCTGATGAATACCACCAGGGCGATCACCAGGCCGAGTGACAATCCCACGCCGAAGTCGCGCAGCCGCGCCGGCTCGATAGCCATCCCGCTGCGACTGCGGCGCTTATAGTCGCGCACCCCCGGACGCCGCGCGCTCACATGCTTTCCGGCGCCGATACGCCGAGCAGCGCCAGACCATTGCGCAGCACCTGCTGGAATGCGAGCGCCAGCACCAGGCGGGCATTACGCAGCGGCGGCTCCTCGACCAGGATGGTCGCGGCGTTGTACCAGGTGTGAAAGCCGTTGGCGAGCTCGCGCAGGTAATGCACCAGGGCGTGCGGGGCGCGTGCGGCTGCGGCTTGTGCCACTACCTCGGGAAACCGCGACAACTCGCGCATGGCCGCCTGCTCCTGGTCGCTGTCCAGGTACGCGAGGCTCGCCAGTCCGAGCTCGGCATCGTAGTGCAGCGCACGCGCTGCCAGCTGCTTGACGACGCTGGCGACACGCGCGTGCGCGTACTGAATGTAGTAGACCGGATTCTCGTTGCTGCGCGACTTGGCCAGCTCCAGATCGAAGTCGAGATGCTGCTCGTGGCTGCGCATCAGATAGAACAGCCGGCAGGCGTCGTTGCCGACTTCTTCACGCAGCTGCCGCAGCGTGACGAACTGGCCCTCGCGCTTGCCCATCGGCACCTTCTGCCCGCCGCGGTACAGGCTCACGAACTGGATCAGGCATGCCTCCAGGCACTCGCCCGGCTGCCCCATCGCGATCAACGCTCCACGCAGGCGCGCCACGTAGCCGTGATGGTCGGCGCCCAGCACGTTGATGAGCTGATCAAAGCCGCGCTCCCGCTTCTGCAGGTGATAGGCGATGTCGGGAGCGAAGTAGGTGTGCTGCCCGTTGGATCGCACCAGCACGCGATCCTCGTCGTCGCCGAACTGCGTGGCGCGGAACCACAACGCTCCGTCCTTGCGATAGAGGCAGCCTCGGGCCTCGAGGGTCGCGAGCGCGTGTTCAACCGCGCCGCTGGCGATCAGCTCGCGCTCCGAGTACCAGCGGTCGAACAGCACGCCAAAGTCTTCCAGGTCGGAGCGGATGTCGGCGAGCATCGCCTGCAACGAGAACTCGAGCACCTGCTCGAAATCGCGGCCGAGCAGCGCACGAGCGCGCGCGATCAAGGCATCGATGTATTGCTCCTTGTCGCCGTCGGGCGCATCGGCCGGCAGACCCGTGAGTACCTGCGATGCGGTGCGCCGCAACGTCGTGCCGCGCTGCTCGAGCAACGTGGCCGCCACCGTGCCGAGGTAATCGCCCTGGTAGCCGTTCGCCGGAAACGGCAGGCTCTCGCCACAGCGCTGCAGATAACGCACCCAGGTGCTGACCGCGAGGATGTGCACCTGCCGGCCGGCGTCGTTGATGTAGTACTCGCGCTGCAGCTCGTGGCCGGTGGCTCGCAGCAGGTTCCCGAGAGTCGCCCCGTACGCGGCCTGGCGCCCGTGACCGACGTGCAGCGGACCGGTGGGATTGGCCGAGACGAACTCGAGGATCACCCGGACGCCGCGGCCCGACTCGCTCTCGCCGTAGCGCTCGCCCTCGGCGTGGATGCGGCGCACGATCTCGTGATAGGCGCGCTCGACCAGCTTGAAATTGATGAAGCCCGCGCCTGCGACCTCCACCGCCGCCACCCACGGATTCGGCGGCAGCGCCGCCACGATGGCGGCGGCGAGCTCGCGCGGGCGTTGCCCGCTGACCTTCGCCAGCCGCAGCGCGATGTTGCAGCTGTAATCGCCGTGGCTACGCTCTTTGGTCCGCTCGATGCTGATCCATGAGGCATCCACCGGCGCGGTGAGGAGGCTGCCCGTCAGGCGCCGCAGCGCCTCCGCGATCAGGCGCGTGAGCTCAGACTTCAACTCGACGATGCGCGCTTCTCCATTCAGGCCGGTCAGGCTGCACGCCGCTGCGGGCCGGAGCGAGTCTACCCGATATCGATTGGATCGATATCGAGTGCATAGCGCACGCGCTGCGAGCGTGCGAGTGCTTCGATGTCAGGCAGCCAGGCATCGATCAAGCGGTGCAGCGGTCCACGCGTTTCGCTCTCGATCAGCAACTGCGCGTAATAGCGGTCAGCGCGCCGCGCCAGGGCGGCCGCGACCGGGCCGAGAATCCGCGCCGCGGGTGCCCGCGGGGCTGCCGCGCGCGCGGCAGCGAGGAATCGCAGCGCGCCGTCCGGTGCTACCGACGAGGCACGCAGCAGCGCCAGGCGCCCAAACGGAGGCCATCGGGCCGCTTGCCGCTCCAACAGCGCATCCGCCGCGAAGGCGTCGTAGCCGCCGCGAAGCAGCGCCTGCAGCAGCGGATGCTCGGGGTACTCGGTCTGCAGCAGCACCTCGCCCTGGGCCTGCTCGCGACCGGCTCGACCGGCCACCTGAACGATCGTTTGCGCCAGCCTCTCGGCCGCCCGAAAGTCGGTGCTGAACAGACCCTGATCGGCGTTCAACACCACCACCAGCAGCACGCCCGGGAAGTGATGACCCTTGGTGATCATCTGAGTGCCGACGAGGATGTGAGCCTCGCCGCGGCGGATGCGCCCGAGGATGGAATCGAGTTGCCCTGGGCTTGATGCCGTGTCTCGATCCAGTCGCAGCAGCGCGTGATCCGGGAACAACTCCTGCAGCGTGCTCTCGACGCGCTCGGTGCCCTGGCCCACGGGTTTGACCTGGTAACCACAGCGAATGCAACGCTCCGGCAGCGGTTGCGTCGCGCCACAGTGGTGGCAGATGAGCTGCGCACGCGCGCGGTGCAGCGTCAGCCGTGCGTCACAATGCGCGCAGGTGGCGAGCCAGCCGCACGCGGTACACAGCAGCGTGGGCGCATAGCCGCGCCGGTTGATGAACACCAGTGCCTGCCCGCCGGCACTCAAGTGGCGGCGCATGGACTCGATGACCGGCAGCGACAGGCCCTGGCGCGGAGCATGTGCGCGCAGATCGATCAGCTTCAGCAGCGGTGCGGCGGCCTGCTGCTCGCGCCGCGGCAACCGCAGCTCCACATAGCGCTGCATTTGCACGTTGAGCAGCGTCTCGAGCGCGGGTGTCGCCGAGCCGAGCACCACCGGCACGCCCGTCTGCTGAGCACGCACTACGGCCAGGTCGCGCGCCGAATAGCGACAGCCGCCGTCCTGCTGCTTGTAGGAGCTGTCGTGCTCCTCATCCACCACGATCAACCCGAGCCGCGGCACGGGTGCGAACACCGCCGAGCGCGTGCCGAGGATCACGCGCGCCTCGCCCGACCGAGCGGCGCGCCACGCGAGCAGTCGCTCGGCATCGGTGAGTGCCGAGTGCAGGACGCCGAGGTGCACCGGCAACCGTTGCTGCACGCGCTCGATGAGCTGCGTGGTGAGGGCGATCTCGGGTACCAGCATGAGAACGGAGCGGCCACGGGCGAGTGCGCGCTCGGCGCACTGGAGGTAGACCTCCGTCTTGCCGCTGCCGGTTGCGCCCCGCAGCACAATGGCGGCATAGGTGGCGGCGCTGGCGTCGATCCGCTCCACCGCGGCGGCTTGAGCAGCTGAGAGCACCGGCGCGGCACCGGCATCGCTCTCGACGGGTGCCACGGTGAAGTTGCAGGCCGCCGGCGCCGCGAGCTCAGGCGGCCGGTCGCGAAGGTCCGGCGCGTGCTCTGGGGCGTGCTCTGCAGAACGGGTGCGACACTCGGCCCATCCGCGCCCCTGCAGGGCGCGCGCGGCCGCACGCCAGCGGGGCTGAGTCGCATCGAGCTGCGCGGCCGATAGACCCGCGGGCGCTGCCGCGAGTCGCTCGAGCAATCTCACCTGCCGCGGTGCCCGTGGTCGTTGAGGCTGTGCCAGCGCCGCGACGCCGGCTGCGCTGACAATCCAGTACCGCTCCTGCGGATCAATCGGGCGGCCCTCTCGCACCGCTCGGGGCACGGCCGCGGCAATCAGCTCGCCGGGCGCGGGGTGATAGTACTCGATGGTCCAGCGCAGCAGCCGCATCACGGCCTCGTCGAGTACGGCGTCCGGATCGAGCAGCTCGTACACCCGCTTGAGTGCAGGCGGCTGCAGGTCGCTGCGCGCCGCGTGCGCGATGACCCAGCCGACCGTCTGCTGTCTACCGATCGGTGCCCGCACGCGCGCGCCAATCGGTACGGCGGACGCGCTCATTTCGGGCGGGGGCAGGTAATCAAACGCCTGGCGCAGCGGCGCGTCGATGACGATCTTGAGTATGGCGGCCTCGCCCACGGGCGCGGTCCCCGAGGCGATAGATACAGCGCTGCTGTCGCTGCCCTCGGTGGATAACTCTGTGGATGGTTGCCGCTGATTTGTGACCATCGGCGCACTCATCCTGGCCCGAGGCGGGGCGCCTCTGGGTAAATCATTCGTCGTATCAATGAGTTATGTGCAATCTGGGCGCCCGCGCCGGCGGCTGCACGACCCGCAGAAACGTGCTGTGTGTTGCGTGCGCCAAGTGGATGATTTTGTGGCCCCTGGCCTTCGGCAGAGTGCGACGAAATACCAGGCCGGGCAGTCAACCGGGCGGCTCCCACGCCGTTTTGTTTAGCAGTTCAGCTGTTTGTAGGCGGAATGCGCGCGCATGCTTGGCTCTGCTACCCTTGCCGTAACGACTGAGTTGGCCTCGTCCGGGAAGGCCCAATTGCGTGAGTCCACCAACGATGTCTCGCGCGCGCTGGAGACATTCTTGGCGGGCGTGGAGCGCAAGGCGTTCAGAATCGCACAAATCGCACTCCGACATGAGGCCGACGCGCTGGATACCGTGCAGGATGCGATGCTGCAGCTGAGCCTGCGCTATGCATCGCGGCCGGCGCAGGAATGGAGGCCGCTATTTTACCGAATCCTCGAGAATCGCATCCGCGATGTTCAACGCCGTCGTAATGTGCGCAACCGCTTCACGGCGATGCTGCACTGGCGCGGTGATGCACGCGGCGGCGACGAGGACGGCGGCGGCGGCGATCCCATCGACCAGGTCGTGGACGGTGCGCCCGGTCCGGTCGCAGAGCTCGAATCTGAGGAAGTGATTACGGCGATGGAGCAGGCTCTGAACACGCTGCCCAATCGCCAGCGGCAGGCGTTTTTGCTGCGCAACTTCGAGGGACTGGACGTTGCGCAGACCGCAGCGGCCATGAGCTGCTCCGAGGGCAGTGTGAAGACGCATTATTTTCGCGCAGTGCAGGCACTGCGCGCGCAGCTGGGGGATTTCTGGAAGTGAGCGCAACATCCGACATGGAGCGCGGTGCCGACCTGGAGCGCGATACCGAGGAGTTCGAGCGGCGGACGCGCGAGCTACTGCTCGTCAGCGCCGATCAGCTGAGCGGTGCGACGCGCTCGCGGCTCACTCAGGCGCGCTTC
>JASHTF010000352.1 GCA_030040715.1 Gammaproteobacteria bacterium
AACGATGCGCTGGTGGCGCTCGCCGGACGTCTGTACGGCGACGACGTGGTCGCGTGTGCGTTCGAGTTCGGTTTTCTCGGCGGCTCGATGGGTTCGGTGGTCGGCGAGCGCTTCAAGCGCGCGGTCGATCACAGCCTGGAGCAGCGCTGCGGCCTGGTGTGTTTCTCGGCGACCGGTGGAGCGCGGATGCAGGAGGCGCTGCTGTCGCTGATGCAGATGGCCAAGACCAGCGCGGCGCTGACGCGGCTATCGCGCTCCGGACTGCCGTTCATCTCCGTGATGACCGATCCGACCACCGGCGGCGTATCGGCCAGCCTGGCGATGCTGGGCGACCTCAATCTCGCCGAGCCGCGTGCGCTGATCGGTTTCGCAGGCCCACGCGTGATCCAGCAGACGGTGCGTGAGACGTTGCCCGAGGGCTTCCAGCGCAGCGAATTTCTGCTCGAGCACGGCGTCCTGGATCTGATCGTCGACCGCCGCAACATGCGTGAGCGCATCGCGCAGCTGCTGCGACTGCTACAGAAGCGGCCTGCCCTCCAGGTTGCTTGAGATCGTTGCGGCAGTGGTTGAGCTACCAGCAGGGCACGCATACCAGCCCGATTGACCTGTCGCTCGAGCGCGTGCGCGAGGTCGCGATGCGCCTCGGAGTGCTCGAGTGGGACTGCCCGATCGCCCTCGTCGCGGGCACTAACGGTAAGGGCTCCACGGCCACGACACTGGCGGCACTGCTGCTCGCACTCGAGCGCCGCGTCGGCCTGTTTACCTCACCGCACCTGCTGCATTACAACGAGCGCATCCGCATCGATGGCGCCGCGGTGGACGATGCGACGCTGACCGGCGCCTTCGAGCGCATCGAGTCGGCGCGCGCGGCGGTTACGCTGACCTTCTTCGAGTATAGCCTGCTCGGCGCGCTGCTCGCGTTTCGCGCAGCCGACATCGATACGATGGTGCTGGAGGTGGGTCTTGGCGGCCGCCTCGACGCGACCAACATTCTCGACGCCGACGTGGCGCTGCTGTGCTCGGTCGGCCTGGACCATCGCGAATGGCTGGGTGAGACGCTGGAGCAGATCGGGGCCGAGAAGGCCGGTATCTTCCGGGCCGGCCAGCAGGTCGTGCTCGGGACGGCCGACCTGCCGACAAGCGTGTGGCAACGGCTGACCGAATTGCGTTGCCACACCTGGACCGCTGAGCGTGAGTTTCGCTGGAGCATCGAGGGCGAGGGCTTCAATTCCGAGCCGTGGCACTACCGCGGCGCGGACTGCGTGTTGAGCGGACTGCCGGCCCCGACCCTGCTCGGGACGATCCAGTATCGCAACGCCGCCACGGCGATCACGGCGCTGCAGCTCTTGGGCCTCGCGGATTCTTGCCAACGCGAGCGTGTGGCCCGGGGGCTGCGCACCGTGCGGCTGCCGGGGCGGTTTCAGATCGTGCCGGGGGAGATCGAATGGGTGCTGGATGTGGCTCACAATGAGCCCGCGGCGCAGGTGTTAGCACACGCTCTGGCCGCGCGGCCGGCGGCTGGCCAGACCTTCGCGGTTGTCGGCCTGCTCGCCGACAAGGATGCGCCGGCCATCGCCCGACTGCTCGATGGCTGCATCGATCACTGGGTGCTCAGCGGAATCGACGATGAGCCGCGAGGACTATCGGCTGCGGCGCTGGCCGCACGGCTGCCGCCGCTGCGCTCGGCGGTGGAGCTCGCCTCCGGCGTGGCTAGCGCCTGCGCGCGCGCGCGCGAGCGCGCGCGTCCTGGAGATCGGATCGTAGTGTTTGGCTCCTTCCACGTCGTCGGGCCGGCGCTTTCCTGGCTTGGGTTATACTGACTCGATAACGATGGAGCAGCGTCTCAAGGAGCGATTGACCGGTGCGGCGATCCTGGTCGCGCTGGTCGTGCTGGTGGTGCCCGAATTGTTTCACGGCCACGCGGCCGACCGCGACGGCAGAGCTGCCGCCGGGGAAGGACCGCCGTTACGCTCTTATACGATTGATCTAGGAGGTACGCACACGGCCCCGATGCAACTCAGCACCGCACCGGCGCGCACCGATGGCTCAGCATCGTCCGCCGTCCCTGCGTCGACGGCCACCGCACCGACAGCCACCGTGCCAGCGCCGCTCGCGCCCGCCGCGCAGGCGGCCGCAGCGCCGGCGTCCGCTGCGTCCGCTGTGTCCGCGGCTACTGTACCGACACGAGCGCCGAATGCTCGTGTGAGCCTCGCGCGCCCGCCCGGTGAACTTCGTGAGTCTCACGACGGTCGCGGGCCGCGCGCCGCCGGCAGCTGGAGCGTGCAGCTTGGGCTGTTCGCCAGGCGAACCAATGCCGAGCACCTGCTGCACACCGCGCAGGCCAAAGGCTTCTCCGCCAGTCTCTCAAGGCCCGACGCCAGGGGCCGCTACCAGGTGCGCGTGGCTGGGCTCACCACGCGCTCGCAGGCTTTGACGCTCGCCGCGCGGCTGCGCGCCGCGGGCCTGCCCGCGGCCACCATCGGGCCGGCGGCCGCGAGCGACCCCGTGAGAGTCTCGCGCTGATGAACTGGTTCGATTACTTCCTGATCGCGCTGGTAGCGGTCTCCTGCATCATAGGGATCGTGCGCGGGGTGGTGCGCGAGTTGATCTCGCTGCTCACTTGGATCGCCGCGTTGCTGCTCGCCTGGGACTACGCGGGCGTGCTCGAGCCGCACCTCGGCGGCGTGCTGGCCGAGGACGTGGTGCGCACCTGGGCGGCACGCGCGCTGATCTTCATCAGCGTGCTGCTGATCGGCACCGGCATCGGCGCCCTTACCACTCATTTCATGCGTTCGTCGATCTTCAGCGGGTTGGATCGGCTCGGCGGCGCGATCTTCGGTGTGCTGCGGAGTCTGGTGATCATTGGGCTGGTGGTCATGCTGATGCACGCGCTGCGGCTCACCGGCGAGCCCTGGTGGCGCGCCTCGCTGGTGCGCCCATTCGCCGAGCATACGGCGAATGTGCTGCGCAGTATGGTCGGCGAGCGTAAAATTGACGTCGTGGTACGACGCACCATCTCGGTCTTTGAATAGCCGCTGCCGCAGCAGTCTGCACGTCTCATGTGCGGTATCGTCGGCATCGTAGGCACAGCGCCCGTCAATCAGCGCCTGTATGATGCGCTGACAGTGCTGCAGCACCGCGGCCAGGACGCGGCCGGCATTATGACGGCGTTCGAGGGGCGCCTGTGCTCGCGCAAGGGCGCGGGGCTGGTACGCGACGTGTTCGAGCAGCGGCACATGCTCGAGCTCGCCGGTAACGTCGGTATCGGGCACGTGCGCTATCCGACCGCCGGCTGCGACAGTGCCTCCGAGGCCCAGCCGTTCTATGTCAACGCACCCTACGGCATCTGCCTCGGCCACAACGGCAATCTGACCAATTCCGCCGAGCTGGCCGAGGTGCTGATCCGCGAGGACCGGCGCCATCTCAACACCGAGTCCGATTCCGAGGTGCTGCTGAACGTGTTTGCCTCGGAGCTGCAGCGGGTCGGCACCCCGCGCGTCACGCCCGCGGATATCTTCGCGGCCGCGAGCGCGGTATATCGGCGCTGTCGCGGCGGTTATGCCGTCATTGCCATGATCATCGGCCACGGTATCCTCGGCTTTCGCGATCCGAACGGCATCCGCCCGCTGGTGCTCGGTCAGCGCCGCACTCAGCGGGGCTTCGAGTACATGCTCGCTTCCGAGAGCGTCGCGCTCACGATGCTGTCGTTCGAGCTGGTGCGCGACGTCGCACCCGGCGAGGCGGTGTTCATCGATGAGGCCGGCCGCCTGCACACGCAGCAGTGCGTCGCCACCACGCGGCACACGCCCTGCATCTTCGAGTATGTCTATTTCGCGCGTCCCGACTCGATCGTCGACAACATTTCGGTCTATCGTGCCCGCATGCGCATGGGCGAGAAGCTCGCGGCCAAGATCCTGCGCGAGCGACCCGAGCACGACATCGACGTCGTAATCCCGGTGCCCGATACCAGCCGCACCAGCGCGCTGCAGATGGCGCAGATCCTCGGGCTCAAATACCGCGAGGGTTTTACCAAGAACCGCTACATCGGCCGCACCTTCATCATGCCGGGTCAGGAGCAGCGCGAGCGCTCGGTACGGCGCAAGCTCAGCGCGATCGATTTCGAGTTTCGCGGCAAGAACGTACTGCTGGTCGACGACTCCATCGTGCGCGGTACCACCTCGGCCCAGATCATCGAGCAGGCGCGCGAGGCCGGCGCCAGGAAGGTCTATTTCGCCTCCGCCGCGCCACCGGTGCGGTTCCCGAACGTCTATGGGATCGACATGCCGGCAGCGAACGAGCTGGTAGCCGCGGGCCGCAGCATCGAGGAAGTCAGGCAGCTGATCAGCGCCGACTGGCTCATCTATCAAGGCCTGGACGATCTGGTCCACGCCTGCCGACACGATAACGCCAAGATCGAGGAGTTCGACACCTCCTGCTTCTCGGGCGAATACGTGACCGGCGACGTCACCCCCGAATACCTGGAACGACTGCAGCGCGCGCGCTCGGATGAGGCGCGCAGCCGCCGGCGTCTGGGGCGCGCCGCGCTTAAAGCCGTGGCCAGCCCCTGACGCCATGACACATTGATGTTGGGCCTGAGCTCCTGAAGCATTGATCTCGCTCGCGCGATCGCAACCGCCCACCTCGGTCGAGAGGCAGCCGCGTATGCGGCTGCTGCTCATCGAGCAGGACCCCAAGATGCGCGCGCTGATCCGCCACCACGTCACCTGCCACTGGCCGCAGGCTCAGCTGACCGCGCACCCCCCCGAGGCGCGCGGGCCGCTGCCGCCGGAGTTTCTCGCCCAGGGATACGATGCGGTGCTGCTGTCGGCGCTGCAGGACGGTCAGGGGATCACCTGGCTGCGCGATCTGTGCAGCCGTCGCGGCTTCGCACCGGTCATCTGCCTGCTCGACGGCGACGCGGAGCACGCGCACGCGCGCGACGCCGGCGCCTACGGCATCGTCTCGCGAAGCCGCATCGATCACGGCAATTTCATCCAGTTGCTCGAGCAGGCGCGCCGCGAGCAACGGCGCTCGCTCGCGGACTGGCGCATCTCGCCCGAGGCGCTGGAGTCACGCCGCTTCGGCGATGCGCGCATTCCCGGCTACCGCCGGGCGCGCGTGCTGGCGCGTGGCTCGGTGTCGCAGCTGTACGTGGCGGAGAGCGAGAAGGTCGGCTCGCTGGTAGTACTCAAGGTGACGCCCTCATGCCGCGACGAGTCGGGGGTCGACCAGGCACTGGCGCGCTTTCTGCAGGAGTACGAGATCGCGCAGCGCGTGCGCCACGCCAACATCGTGCGGTTGTACGAGCTCGGCGTGGCGGACGATCACGCCTATCTCGCCATGGAGTATTTCCAGAACGGTGACCTGCGGCGGCGCATGCGCAATGGGCTGTCACCGTCCGAGGCGTTGGGCTTTGCCTCCCAGATCGCGCGCGCGCTCGCGGCCATGCACGCCGAGGGGATCCTGCATCGCGACCTCAAGCCTGGCAACGTGATGCTGCGCATGGATGAGCAGATCGCGCTGATCGATTTCGGGCTCGCCAAACACGCTGCGCTCGCGCTCGAGGTCACCGACGCCGGCACCATTTTCGGCACGCCGCACTACATGAGCCCCGAGCAGGGGCACGCCCAGGAGCTCGATGCCCGCAGCGACCTCTACAGCCTCGGTGTCGTGCTGTACGAGATGTTGACCGGCCAGAAGCCATACACCGCCGAGAACCCGATGGCGATCATCTACATGCACCGCAACGCGCCGCTGCCGCGTCTGCCCGAGGAGATCGCCGAGCTGCGGCCGCTGCTCGATCGACTGCTCGGCAAGCGCCCCGAGGATCGCTTCGCCAACGCGGAGCAGGCCGGCGAGGCGATCGATGCCGCGCGCACGGCTTGGTTGATCAACGCGGCAGCTCTTGGAGGCTGAAGCCGTCGCGATTCCAGACCAGGCAGCTGCCCGCCTGGTGCCAGGCTCCGAGCACGATGCGGCGCGCCGGCCGGCCGTCGAGCTCGAGCTGATGCACGGCCGGTCGATGCGTATGTCCGTGCACCAGCGTACGCACGCCGCAGGCAGCCATGACGTCCCGCACTGCACGCGGATCGGCGTCCATGATGTCGGAGGCGGTGTAGCTCACGTGGCGGCGGCTGCCGGCGCGCGCGCGCGTGGCCAGCGCCCGGCGCAGCGACAGCGGCAACGCCAGGAAGCGTCGCTGCCAGGCGGGCTCGCGCACGATCGCGCGCAGCCGCTGGTAGGCGTGATCGGCGATGCAGAGCGCGTCGCCGTGCGTCAGCAGCACCGTCTCGCCGTACAGTTCGATCAGCAGCGGATCGCGCACGAGACACGCGCCGCTGCGCGCTTCGAAGCCACCGCCGAGCAGGAAATCGCGGTTGCCGTGCATCACGTAGCACGGCACGCCGCCCGCCGTCAGGCGCGCGAGCGCGGCACAAATACCCTCGCGATAGGGCTCCAGATCATCATCGCCGACCCAGCTCTCGAACAGGTCGCCGAGTATGTACAGCGCCTCGGCACCTTGCGCCTGCCGCTCGAGGAATGCGGTGAACTGCGCTCCGGCCGCCGGCTCGAGGGCGTCCAGATGTAGGTCGGAGACGAACAGCGTGGTCACCGGTCAATCGCTCGCTGCCTGCAGTTACGCTACATTGTACGTGTGATCACACTCCCGCCGGCCGTGAAAGTAGCGACGCGCTTTGCTCCCAGCCCTTCGGGTGAGCTGCACCTCGGCAATGCGCGCACCGCGCTGTTCAACTGCCTGCTGGCGCGCCGGCACGGTGGCCGGTTCGTGCTGCGCATCGAGGACACCGACGCCGATCGCTCTGAGCAGCGCTTCACCGCAGCGCTGCTGGCGGATCTGCTTTGGCTCGAGCTCGCGTGGGACGAGGGGCCCGACCGCGGCGGGCCGGCGGCTCCCTATCATCAGTCCGAGCGCTCGGTGCTCTATCAGCAGTACTTCGAGCAGCTCGAGCGTGCGGGTCTAGCCTATCCCTGCTTCTGCACGCCGCTCGAGCTCGAGCTGTCGCGCCGGGCGCAGCTCGCGGCGGGGCGGCCACCGCGCTATGCGGGTACTTGTCGAGCGCTGTCGGATGCGGAACGCGCGGCACGTCTGGCGGAGGGGCGCAAATCGAGTCTGAGGTTCCGCGTGCCGGACGGCCGCAGCCTCGAGTTCGACGATCTGGTGTACGGCCCGCAGCGCTTTCTCACCGACGATATCGGCGATTTCATCATCCGGCGCGACAACGGCGCAGCCGGGTTCCTGTTCTCCAACGCCGTCGACGATGCGCTGATGCAGATCAGCCACGTGCTGCGCGGAGCCGACCACCTCACCAATACGCCGCGCCAGCGACTTATTCTCGCGGCACTCGACCTGCCGATACCGCAATACGGGCACGTGTCGCTGCTGATCGGCCCGGACGGCCAGCCGCTGTCCAAGCGTCACGGCGCGGCCAGCGTGCGCGAGCTGCGCGAGGCCGGCTACGCGAGCCTGGCGGTATGCAACGATCTGTTCCGTCTCGGCCACTCGACCGCGAATAATCGCGTACTCAGCCTCGCGCAGATGGGCGCGGCGTTTGAGCTCACGCACCTGCAGCGCGCGAGCGCGCACTTCGAGTCCTCGCAGCTGCGCCACTGGCAAAGCGAGTGGGTGCAGTCGCTGACGGTCGAGCAGGCGCGGATCTGGCTCGCGCCACTGCTGCCGGCGGGCCTCGCTCCCGAGCAGGCTGACGCCTTCGTTACCGCCGTGCTGCCGAACGTCGTGCTCGCCGAGGACGCACGACTGTGGCGCGAGGTGGTGTTCGGGGAGGCGCTGACGTACGAGCCGCCGGCGCTCGAGGCCGCGCGCGCCGCCGGTGCCGAGTTCTTCCGTGCCGCGGCCGCGGCGATCGGCACTCAGACGGGCGGTACCGGGGGGCGGCTCGATCTGGCTGCGGTGAGCGATGCCACCGGGCGGCGCGGGGCGGCGCTGTTCACGCCGCTGCGCGCGGCCCTCACCGGCCGTCTGCACGGACCACAGCTCGCGCCGCTGCTGGCAGCGATGCCGGCGGCGCGGGCGCGCGCACGGCTGCTGCAGTTCGCGCGCCCCTGAGGCGGCGCCAGTCAGCGCCGAGGCCTAGCGCGATGCTACTCATTCACAACTCCCTCACCGGCCTGAAGGAGCCGTTTCGGCCGATTGTTCCGCCGCGCGTCGGCATGTATGTGTGCGGCGTCACGGTGTACGACCACATTCACGTCGGCCACGCGCGCTGCTACCTGGTTTTCGACGTGATCCGTCGCTGGCTGCGCTACCGCGGCTATGACGTCACCTACGTGCGCAACATCACCGACATCGACGACAAGATCATCCGGCGCGCGCATGAATGCGGCGAGCCCTACGAGGCGCTGACTGCAGGCTTCATCGACGCCATGCACGAGGACTTCGCCGCTCTCGGCTTCGAGTCCCCCGAGCATGAGCCGCGTGCGACGCACTACGTCCCGGCGATGATTGCGATGATCGCGCGCTTGGTCGAGAGTGGGCACGCCTACGTCGGCGCCCAGGGCGACGTGCTCTACGCGGTGGCGAGCTTCCCGACCTATGGCCGACTATCGGGTAAGCGGCCGGAGGATCTGCGTGCCGGCGCACGCGTGGAGATCGATGAGGGCAAGCGCGACCCACTGGACTTCGTGCTGTGGAAGCGCGCCAAGCCCGGCGAGCCCGCGTGGCCGTCGCCGTGGGGAATGGGGCGGCCCGGATGGCACATCGAGTGCTCGGCCATGGCGCGCACGCTGCTCGGCACGCACTTCGACCTGCACGGCGGCGGCGAGGATTTGAAGTTTCCGCATCACGAGAACGAGATCGCGCAGTCGTGTGCCGCGAACCCAGGTCCATTCGTCAACGTCTGGGTCCACAACGGCTTCGTCAACATCAACGAGGAGAAGATGTCGAAGTCGCGCGGCAACTTCTTCACCGTGCGCGAGCTGCTGCCCTACCTGCGTCACCCCGAGGTGCTGCGGGCGTTTCTGCTCATGAGCCACTACCGCGGCCCGATCAACTACACCCCGGACCAGTTGTTGCAGGCCGACGCCGCCCTCACGCGACTGTACAACGCGCTGCGCGGCCTGCCCGCCAGCGCCGGTCCCGACACCGGTGTCAGCAGCGGCAGCGCCGCCGGCGTGATCGTCGGTGTTCCCGCCGCCGGGGACGCCTCCGGCAGCACGCGTGCACGCTTCGAGGCGGCGCTCGACGACGACTTCAACACTCCCGAGGCGCTGGCGGTACTGCAGGGCGTCGCGCACGACCTCAACGCTGCCCGCGCGCGTTTATCCAACCAGTCAGACGAGGTGGCGGCGCTCGCCCGCGAGCTGCGGGCGCTCGCCGGTGTGCTGGGACTGCTGCGCGTGGCGCCTGAGCAATGGTTCAGGTTGGCCCCGTCGCGTAGTTTCGGGCTCGGAGAGCCGGCCGATGAGCGGCTGTCGCTCGATGAGAGCCAGGTCGAGGCGCTGATCGAGCAGCGTCGGGCGGCACGCGCGGCGCGTGACTTCGCGGCGGCGGATCGCATCCGCACGCAGCTCGAGCGCGCAGGGGTCGTGCTCGAAGACGGGCCGGGTGGACGCACGCTCTGGAAGCGCGCCTGAGCCGCACGGCCGGCCCTCGCAGCGCCCGACGAGAGCGTCACTCCGCGCGGCAGAGCCCCGGCCGTCGTGGGCCGTTATCATAGGGAGCATGCGCCGTCACAGAGAAACGCATGATCACGGCTGAACAGCCGATCACCGGGGCCGCCGCTGCGGCCGCCTGTGCAACGGCGCTACCGATGACGGCGGGCTCGCGCGCGGGGGCGGCGCTGCGCGTACGGCTCATCGGTAAGTCGAATGGCGTCGGCCTGTCGCGGGATTTCGAGCTGCTGGTGGCGGCGTTGCAGGCGCTCGGCTGCAATATCAGCGAGCAGCGCTGCGAGCGCCGCGAGCGCCGCAGGCGCCGAGCCCTGTACACCTGGGTCGCGGCGCAATTCCGGCGGTGGCAACGGCGAGCCGGTGGCGGTCGTGCGCCGGCGGAGTTGCCGTGGGATGTCAATATCATGCTCGAACACGTGTGGCCGCAGTTTCTGCATCAAGCCCGCGGCAACGTGCTGGTGCCGAATCCCGAATGGTTCGACCGCCGCGACCGCGGCTTTCTCGCGATGTTTGATCAAATCTGGGTCAAGAGTCGCGTAGCCGAGGAGCTATTCACCGCACTCAATGCCCCTGCCTGCAGGATCGGCTTCGATAGCGAGGATCGCTACCGCCCGCAGATCGCCCGCCGGCGCGAGTTTCTGCATATCGCCGGGCGCAGTCCCCTCAAGGGGACGCGGCGCCTGCTGGCGCTGTGGTGCCGCCATCCCGAGTGGCCGCTGCTGACGGTGATCGAGGACGCGGACATGCCGGACAAATCCGATCTGGTCGCCGGTTATGCCAACATTCGCTATCAGCGCGGCTACCTCGCCGACGACAGCTTGCGTGATCTGCAGAACGCGCATCGTTTCCACCTCTGCCCCTCGGAGGCGGAAGGTTGGGGCCACTACATCGCCGAGGCGATGAGCGTCGGGGCGCTGACTCTCACGACCGATGCACCGCCGATGAACGAGCTGGTTACCGCCGAGCGCGGCGTGCTAATCGCGGGTCGAGCGGGTGCGCGCCATAATCTAGCGCGCCTGTTCTCGTTTGATGAGGTGGCGCTCGAGCAGGCGGTAGAGCAGTGTCTCGCGCTCAGCGCGAGCGAAGCGGAGGTCAAAGGGGCGGCTGCTCGCGACTGGTTTCTCGCCAACAAGCACTCCTTCAGCGCGCGGGTGGCCACCGCGCTGGCCGCGCTGGCCGTGCCCGCGCGCGCCGTCGCTTGAGTCTCGCGCCGCCTGCGCATGCCAGCGGACGCGCGCGATGTAGTGCTGATTCCGTGCTGGCGGCGGCCGGAGTTGCTATGGCAATGCCTGTACAACCTGTCGCAGGCAGAGGGGGTTGGCGCGCTGCACGTGCTGTTTCGGGCCGACACCGGCTACGATGAGGCGATCCTGGAGGTCATCGAGGAATTTGCGCCGCGGCTCGGCAGCCATGAGGTCCACACCCCGATGGCCTGCCCCTATCGCCGTCGCAAGCAGAGCGCCAACGTGCTCGGTGGCTATCTGATGGCAGCCGCCATGAGCCGCCGGTATGTGTTCATGGTCGAGGAGGACGTGATCGTGGCGCGTGATTTTCTGCGCTGGCACTATGCGGTGCAGGCCGCGCAGCCGCGCCTGTTCTGCTCCATCGCGACGCGCAACATCCATCGGGCCGTGCCGGACAGCATGGATCCCCAGACCTACTACCTCACCAGCGGCGACCATGGTCGACACGGACTGTGCTACCCGCGCGCGATCATCACGCAGTGGATCGCCCCACATGTCCGCCGTGAGTACTTCGCCGCTCCGCGCCGCTATTGCGCGCGCCATTTTCCGCGCAGCCACGTCGCGGCAGACGACGTCGAGCAGGACGGGCTGATTCGCCGCATTCAGGAGAGCACGGGCGAAGCGCATGCGATCGCCTATCCGTATCGGCCGCGCGCCTTTCATGCCGGCTTCGGTTATCCTCGACCTGCAGCGCTCGAGGAGGGCACGCTGCGCGAGCGCATCCGCGCCATGGGTGCGGTTATCTATAATGCCGAGGCCATGCGCCGCGCCGCTGAACAGTCGGAATTCGTCGAGGACAGCCTGCCGGTGCCTTTGGATACCCCGCACTGGCAGGCGCTGCGCTACCAGTCGCTGCCCGCCGCCGAGACCGTCACGTGAGGCTGCTTTGCGGCTCGTATGCCGCCGCGATCACGTTGCTGATCGCCGCGATGGCCCCGAGCATGCAGGCGCGAGCGGGTGGAGCCACATCGTACCTGCCGCTCAATCTGTCGCCAGAGATCGAGCGCAAGATCGAGCAGGTGCTGATTCTCGGCGGCGAGCCGCTGCTGACCCGACCAGTACCAATCGCGCGCGTCATGCAGGCGCTGCCGAAGGCCTGTGAGCGCGACGCGCGGCTGTGCGCGCAGGTACGCCATTATCTCGATCGATACTTCCAGACACTCGCCGTGACACATGCGAGCGGCGAGGTGGACGCGGCCGA
>JASHTF010000353.1 GCA_030040715.1 Gammaproteobacteria bacterium
GACTTCTGTCGCCAAAAGTGAACCCGCGCCCCGATTGATCTCACAGCGCCCGGGAGCCTCGTGCTTTTCTACTGATATCGTGACGGATATATGCGCCTGCCCTATCCTCGACGCCTGCTATTCATGCTTCCACCCGAAATCGCGCACACTCTCACCTTGGCTGCTCTCAGAGCTATGGGCTGGCTGCCCGCGCCGGCCAAGCCCGTCGCACAACCGGTGTGTCTTGCCGGCCTCGAGTTTCCCAATCGGATCGGGCTCGCCGCCGGATTCGACAAGGACGGCGTCGCCGTCGACGGCTTGGGCCGCCTCGGTTTCGGATTCATCGAGGTGGGAACTGTCACACCGAGGCCTCAGCACGGGAATCCTCGGCAACCTCGAATCGTGCGATTAAGCGGCAGCGGTGCGCTCATCAACCGGCTCGGGTTTCCAAGCGTCGGTGCCCCGGCGGTCGCTGCGCGGCTGCGCCGGCTCCGCTACCCCGGCATCGTCGGGGTGAATATCGGGAAGAATGCTGCGACTCCGAACGCAAGGGCCGTGGACGACTATCTGATGTGCTTTGATGCTCTCCACGCTCACGCAGACTACATCGCTGTCAATGTCTCGTCTCCGAACACGCCGCATCTGCGTGAGCTGCAACGTATCGAGCAGCTGAAATCGATTCTCGAGCCACTGCTGGAGGCTCGCAGCCGCATCCGGAAAGCCGATTCCAGACCTTTGCCGTTCTTCGTCAAGATCTCGCCGGACCTAGTACCCTCCGATCTAGCGGGTGTCGCAGACGTCATCCGCGCGCTGGGCTTGGAAGGAGTGATTGCGACCAACACGACCCTCAGGCGCCCGAACGGCGACCAATTCTCCGGCGATGCTTCCGGTGGGCTATCCGGACGACCCCTGCTGCAACTCTCGTTGACTGCCGTGCGCTCGCTCCGTGCAGCGTTGCCGCGGCAGGCCGTGATCATCGGCTGCGGTGGTGTCCAATCGGCCGACGATGCGCTGCAGATGCGCGACGCTGGCGCTGATCTGATTCAGGTCTATTCGGGTCTGATCTTCCGTGGACCGAAGCTGATTCGAGAGCTATCAAAGGCCTTGTGATCAACCCCAAATCGCTCGCAAGCGCTGGTAACGGAGGGCAGAGCGATTTGCGCCTGCTGGACGGCCGGCGTGCTCCACCCTGACTTCACGCCCCAAACAAAGAAGACCAAGCCCAACGCTGCAACAACTGTCAGATCCCAGCCCCACCTGAGGTAGTCATGGCCTCCAAACCTCGCGCTTCCCGCCCACGAAACGAAGGCGATGACCGGCAGGTAAACGATGAGCCACCAGGAAGCACGCAACTGCCGAGCAAAATTCTCCCATCGGACCTGCGCCTGGTAATACAGATAGACGGGAAGCGCAACAACGATCAGGAGAATAATCTCCCCCGTCAGCGGCCACCTTGCCCAGTAGAGAAGCTCGGTGGCAAATATGAATGCAAGGGCCGCGATGAGCGGCAAGCCAGCGAGTCGAAAAGGCCTGGGCATCCTGTCGGCGGTGCACCGCAGCGTCAGTACGCTAACAGGGCCCGTCAAATACGTGATTATTATTGCAACCGATAGGGCGGCAGCCAGCGTCGCCCAACCGCGGAAGAAGAACAGAAACAGGAATGAGACGCCGAGATTGAACCACATCGCCGGTCGTGGAACTGCGTAGACCGCATGCAGCTTGCCGAGCACCCGGGGCAGCGTGCGGTTGCGTTCCATACCGTAGATCATTCTCGCCGTGGTTGCGGTGTATGTGATCCCGGTGCCACTCGGACTAACAAATGCGTCTGCGTAGAGCAGTACCGCAAGCCAATTCAGATTCAAGCTGAGTGCCAACTGCGCGAATGGAGAGCGGAAGTCGAGCCCTTGCCAGCCTACTCTTTCCAACAACTTCGGTGAAACTGCGCCAAGGTAGGCGAGCTGCAGGAGCACGTAGATCATTGCGGCCAGAAGGATCGATCCGAGCACGGCGAAGGGAATACTGCGTCCGGGGTCGCGGGCCTCGCCCGCGAGGTTCAGGGGACTCTGAAATCCGTTGTAGCTAAAGACGATTCCCGCGGTGGCCACCGCGGTCAGAACGGCTGCGAAGCCAGCCGCACTCGGTTCCCCATGTGCACCGAGAGTGAAGTTCTGAGTGTGGAAGCTGGTCGCAATCAATGCCAGTCCGGTTGTGGTCGGCACGACCAGTTTGAAGGCCGTGATTACCGCATTCGAACGCGCGAATAGTTTCACGCTCCAGAAATTCAGAAGGAAATAGACGATCACGAGCCCCGCGGCGATCGCAATGCCTGGCATGGTCAGCTCGCCATGCAGGTAAAGGTCCTGCGCCCATTGCCAGCGCCATGAGGCCATGTATTGAACCGATGCTTCTGCTTCCACCGAAATAGCCGAAGCGAGCGTGATCCAGTTCGTCCAGGCGGCGATGAACCCGACCAACGAGCCGTGCGAATAGTGGGCGTAACGAACCATGCCGCCGGACTCGGGGAATAAGGCGCCGAGCTCCGCGTAAGGTAGCGCAATCGTCATGACGATTGCGGCGCCGAGGACCCATGCCCACACCGCACTGTGGCCCGCTAGCGCAGCTGCACGCCAGGCCCCAAACAGCCACCCGGATCCGATGATCGAACCCAATCCGGTGAGCATCAAGGCGATGCTGCCAACCTCGCGGCGGCTCTGCGTGGATGAGTTCATGCCGGTCGGCCGCCCTGGCACACGGCCGATGCGCCCGTCAGCCGTGTGGCGGCCCGCGACCCGGGTGCCAACGCAACGGACCTTTTGCGGCACGGATAGGGCACGCCCACCCGCCGCTGCTCGCGACGGCGGCTGCTACGATCAGGGCGCCGCTCCACCCCCGCCCTGCGTGTGCGAATTTTGCGCGTTGTACGCCGACCATGCCGTATTGACGATGAACGCCCGCAGCGCCGCAACATCGTCATCCGAAAGCTCGGGGAATTTCGGCATTCCCAACGAACTCAATAATCCTTGACGCAATATTTGCGGCATGGCCTGCAGCATGTCCTCCGGGGTACTGCGCAGATCCGGGATGTAACTGGCGCCACCGAGATTCATATCGTCGCTGTGGCAATGGCCGCATCCCTGACTGCCATACAGCGCCTCTCCCCTCTTGGCCAGCGCCACATCCTGCGGCGGTCTGGCCGGCTTCGAAAGCATCTTCGGCGCATGATTCGGGATAGTAACGGTGCCCCCCAATGCGAACGCGACCAGGCGCGACGGGGCCGTCGTGGTTTCAGGCGTCGTGGCCAGGTCACTTTCGTATTTCACCGTGAGGCCGCCGGCCCCATCCCCTGTCGGAACCAGGATCAGCTCCTTATCGCCCACCGTAACGGCCGCCGGTGCCCCAAGAATGATCGCATGGGTATCGTAAGACCACAGCCGTTGGCCGGTCGTTGCGTCGTACGCAGTGAAGCTTCCATCGGGTGTTCCTTGCAGCACGAGGTTACCGGCTGTCGAGAGAACACCGCCATTGATAACCG
>JASHTF010000354.1 GCA_030040715.1 Gammaproteobacteria bacterium
GCATGCGGTCGAGATGCTGGACCGCACGACCGGGGCCGCCTCGGACGCGTTGCCCGTCGGCCGCACGCCCCTGCCCGAGGCAGAGCCCTAGACCAGATTCGAGGCCAGCCGCTTCGCCCGCGCTTGCTTGCGCGGGCAGTCGGCCCGCTGGCAGCGACCGTACAGCACCAGCGAGTGCTCCGCGATCGTGAAACCGAGCCGGGCCGCGATCGCGTTCTGCCGGCTCTCGATTTCGGCGTCCACGAACTCCTCGACCAGTCCGCAGTCCATGCACACGATGTGATCGTGATGCATGCCGTGATTGATCTCGAACACCGCCATGCCATCCTCGAAATGATGGCGCGTGACCAGCCCGGCGCTCTCGAATTGAGTCAGCACTCGGTAGACCGTCGCGAGTCCGATGTCCTCGCTCGAGTCGAGCAGCTTGCGATAGATTTCCTCAGCCGACATGTGCCGCGGCTGGCTGTGCTCCAGGATCTCGAGGATCTTCAGACGCGGCAGGGTGACCTTGAGCCCTGCCTTGCGCAGGTCCTTGCCTTCCACGATGTACCTCGGCGCGGGCGACGATGCGGTATGATCCGCGGCCTGGGATTATCCCGCAAATGACCAACCTGATCGACCCGGGACGCTGGCAGCCGCTCGGCCGTTGCAACGCGCATGCGCGCGCCACGGCCGCTGCGATGCGCTCGCCGCTGGCTGCCCACGTGCGGCGCGCCGCCGTGCTGCTCGCCTGCGCTCTGCTGGCCGCCTGCGTCTATCGCATGCCGATTCGTCAGGGCAACTACCTCGATCCGGCCTCGATCGCCCAGATCAAACCCGGCATGACCCACAGTCAAGTCCGCTACGTGCTCGGTACGCCGATGGTCCCCGAGAGCTTCGACAACGGCCGCTGGGACTACGACTACTATCTGAACGAGCATCGACTGGGCAAGCCGCGGCGGGCGCACGTCACGATCTATTTCGTCAAGGACCTGGTTTCCCGTGTCGCCAGCGATGTGAAGGTCGCGCCGGTCACGGCCGTCACCCGCCGCGGCCGCCCCATTCCGAACGCCTTCTGATCTGACTCAATCCTGCGGCCCGCGCCCCTCAACGGCGCGCGCTGCGTCGCCGCGGCTGCGAGGCAGCGGCACGAGCACGCCGCCGGGCGCGTGGATCGACCGACAGCGGCCGATAGACCTCGATGCGATCACCATCGGTCGGCACGTGCTCGCGGGGATAGACCTGTCCGTAGATACCGGCGGGCGCGCGCTCCCAGTCGGTGACGTTCGCTCCGAGCCGCAGCCGCGCCGCCCGCAGCGCATCGGCGATGGTCGCCTGCTGCGGGAGCTCCAGCTCGCACACCAGCACCCCGCCGTGGGTATCGCAAGCGACCGTGCAGCGCTTGTACATCGGCCGCGAGCGGCGCTGGCCTCAGGGGGGAGTGCTCTGGGCACGCGCGACGAAGGCGCGTACCAACTGCGCGGCGGTCTCCTCGAGCAGCGGCTCGAACAGCACCGCCTTGAGCGCATTGGCGAACTGAAAGCGCAGCGCAAAGTCGATGCGGCAACCATTACTCGCCACCGGGGTGAAGCGCCAATGACCCTCCAGCACCCGAAACGGGCCGGAAACCAGATGCATGTGCACCGCACGGCCCGGATCGAGCTCATTGCGCGTCGTGAAGTCGATGCGCAGCGGCCCACGGCGCACCCCGAGGCGCGCGAGCATCTCGCGGTCGTGGCGCTCGAGTACCTGGGCGCTCGTACAGCCGGGCACGAACTCCGGATAGCGCTCTACGTCCTCGACCAGCCGATAGATTCGCTCCGGCAGCCGCGCGACCAGCGCCGTTTCGGTCAGCTCACGCATCAAACAAGTTTCGCTTAAGCAGCATCAGACCCTCAAGCTCCCGTGTCGGGGGGTTCGTGGGTGCCGATACAATGTACCGTCTGTGTATCCAGTGCTCATCGACCCGCACCATGACCACCCCATCGAGCCCGGCGCCGCGTCTGATCGCAGAGAATCGGCGTGCCCGGCATGACTACTTCATCGAGCAGCGCCTGGAAGCGGGTCTGGCGCTGCAGGGGTGGGAGGTCAAGGCGATGCGCGCGGGGCGTGCGCAGCTGGCCGAGGCCTATGTCTATGTGCGCGACGGCGAGGCTTTCCTGATCGGGGCGCACCTGGCACCGCTGCCTACGGTCTCGACCCACCAGAGCGCCGATCCGGTGCGCACCCGCAAGCTCCTGCTCCATCGCCACGAGCTCGATCATCTGATCGGAGCGACCGAGCGACGCGGCTACACCATCGTGCCGCTGGAGCTGTACTGGAAGAGCGGGCGCGCGAAGCTGCAGATCGGGCTCGCCAAGGGCAAAAAGCAGCACGATAAGCGCGCGGCGGACAAGGAGCGCGACTGGCAGCGCGAGCGCGCCCGGCTGCTGCGGCGACGCTGAGACGCAGTCCCGGCGGCTCCCGCGTCCTGGCTGCTATAATGGCCAGGCTGAAGGGGGCGACCGGCTTCGACGTGGGTTGCGAACCTTCAGGGGCGTATCGAGGTGCAGTGGCCCTCGTTAAACACTGCTGCAAACATCAGTTGCCAACGACGACAACTACGCTCTAGCTGCCTAATTCGCAGCTGACCTCTGACCAGCTCGTGCCTATGCGACTGTATCAGGGGACGCGCTCATAGGATCGCCGGTCACCGTGCGACGGGGTGGCCGTGCTAAGAGCTACCGTGGCTGGTCCGGCGTCTTCCCTGCCCTTCGGGTAGCGACGGATGAGAATCAAAGAATGGGCTACGTACGTAGATCCTGATGGCTAGGGCTTGCGGACGCGGGTTCGATTAACGCAAGGGATTGCAAGGTCGCCTTCGCCCGAAAGGGCGAAGTGAACACGGGGCTCATTCGGTGAACCCTGCGGTCGTTGAGGAACGACCTGGTAACGCCGAGGGGTAGAGCATGGCCAACGTGCTCTGCCCTGTAGAGACTCATAGACCGGCTGCCTCGACCAAGAGGGAGCCGGCACTAGGATTCGAGCGCAGCTCGGATAACACGCCCCGCATCCTAGCCACGGCGACGGCCGTGGTGGATGAAGGCATAGTCCAGACCATCCCGAAAGGGATGGAGCATCTGTCCCGCCGCCTCCACCATTTTGGCGGGTGTTCCAAGGAACTGCAGGAACACCCGCCGCCCGGTGGCGGACTGAAATCCCACCATGGGCCTTTATACGCACACGAGCGCAACGATCATTGCGCGGCGCCCGGCAGCCACCGCCAACTGCGCTGCATCGCCGCCAGCAGCTGCGCATCGGCGGCGTAGCGCGACGGCACGGTCTGCAGCTCGAGCCGATAGACCTCGCGATTGCGCACGACGATCAGGTCGTCACGAATATAGACCTGCGCGTCCCCGGGACACTGGAACTGCATGCGGTAGCGACCGCCGCCTTCGCCGGCGAGCCGATCGGCCACCGACCGATCCGCGAGCAGCGTGTCATGCAGTCGCACGCCCAGCATATCGCGCCGGTGCACGGCATCCGCGGTGATGTCATAGAACACGTCGTAGGACGCATCGACCCGCAGATACACCCGCGGCTCCCATGACAGCACGATGCCAAAGCCCTGCGTGGGCAGCTCCGGGCTGCTGTAGGCGGTAACCCCCATCGGAATCGCGACCGCATAGCCGTAAGGTGGATCGTTGAACTGCCCGGTACGCGCAACGTTCGGGCTTCGATCAAACCCCGGCGCCGGCACGTTGCGACAGTAAGGATTCAGCAGCAGCGCGCCCCGCCCGCTCGCGGCGGGATCCGATTCGTGCGCTGCCGGCGTCGCCCGCGGCCGCCGACCCGGAGACCCGCCCGAGCCGAGTAGCGTGAGCACGGTCAGGGCGGCGGCCCCGGCGAGGGCCGCAGCCCCGACGATGAGGCGCTTCATTCGCATCGACTCACCGCCGGCGACTC
>JASHTF010000355.1 GCA_030040715.1 Gammaproteobacteria bacterium
GAGCGCGCGGCGCAAAGCCTCGGGGCGAGCCCCTGGCGCACGTTCTGGCACGTGACACTGCCGATTCTGCGCCCGGGTCTACTGGTCGCCGCCCTGTTCGCCTTCATCCAGTCGTTCGACGAGGCGGTAGTGGCGTTGTTCATCTCCGGACAGGATGCCACGACGCTGCCGCGCAAGATGTTCGCAAGCATTCGGGAGCAGTCCGATCCCGTGATCGCGGTCGTCTCGACGCTGCTGTTCGCGCTGGTGCTGCTGGCGCTCATCGCCCCGTACGCGCTCGGACTCGCGCGTCGTCGCCTGGGCGCACAAGCCGGCGCGCAGGTCCAATGATGGGTGGCTTTCTCGAGCTGCGCGGAGTCAGCAAGCAGTATGGTGCCGTCCAGGCTTTGGACCGCATCGACCTCTCGATCGAGCGCGGCGAGTTCGTCAGCTTTCTCGGACCGAGCGGCTCCGGCAAGACCACGACGCTGATGATCCTGGCGGGCTTCGAGCAACCGAGCGCGGGTACGATCGAGATCGCCGGTCGCTCGCTGGCGGGCCTCGCTCCGCACCAGCGTAACGTCGGCCTCGTGTTCCAGAACTATGCGCTGTTTCCGCACAAGAGCGCGCTCGACAACGTCTACTTTCCGCTGCAGATGCGCGGCATCGAGCGGCTTCGCGGCTACGCGCGCGCGGCTGAGATGCTCGAACTGGTGGGTCTCGGTGCCTTGGCGGCACGCTATCCGCGCGAGCTCTCCGGTGGACAACAGCAACGCGTTGCCCTCGCGCGGGCGCTGGTGTTCGAGCCCTCGCTGCTGCTGCTCGACGAGCCGCTTGGTGCGCTCGATAGGAACCTGCGCGAGCAGATGCAGCTCGAGATCCGTCGTATCCAGCGCCAGCTCGGCGTGACCACGATCTTCGTCACGCACGACCAGTCCGAGGCGATGTCAATCTCCGATCGCATCGTGGTGTTCGAGAAGGGCCGCGTGCAGCAGGTGGACCGTCCGCTAGAGCTCTACCATCGGCCGGCGACGCGGTTCGTCGCGAGCTTCATCGGTGAGAGCAATCTGATCCGCGCGACGATCATCGATGCCGCGGCTGGCAAGGCGGAGCATCCGGAGCTGGGCGTGATCGAGTATCTGCCGGGCGGCGCGGCACCGACCGGACGCGAGGTGACGCTGCTCATTCGCCCTGAGAGCATCCGATTGCAGCAGACGAACGTCGCGCAGCGCGTGGGCGCGGCACTCCGCATCGATACCATCGTTCATTATGGCGACAGCGCGCTGGTGTTCGGTCGCGTCGGCGCGCAGACCCTGCGGGTGAAGGTGTTCGGCGCCCAGGCCGCCGCGCTCAGCGAAGGCGATGAGTGCAGTGTCGGCTGGACAACGCAGGCGGTATTTGTTATCCCTGGAAGTGACACGGCCTGAGCGCCGCTATGAAGTCGTATCCCGCGCGCATCTCGAGCTCTGACTCACAGGATACATCGGCGACCCGAGCGCCGGCCTCGCGGCGGTGGTTCCTCGCGGCCGCGGGGGCGCTTGGCGCGGCGGGCCTCACCTCGTGCAGTCGTCAGAGTGCGTCTGCGGACCGATATCTGTACGTCAACAGCTGGGGTGGGGTGTGGGAGAAATCGGCCCGCCAGCACATTTTCGATCCCTTCACGCGCGACACTGGGATCGAGATCCGCACCGTCTCGCCGATCTCGTTCGCGAAGCTCGCGAGTCAGGTGCGCACCGGAACGTATGAGTTCGACGTCACGACACTCGGCGACGGCGAGATTCTGCGCGCCAACCAGGCCGATCTAATCGATCCGATCCAGCGTTCGGGCATTGAAACGAAGCGGCTTTGGCCGGGCGCCGTGTTCATGAACGGCGTCGCCTTCGATTGCTTCTCCACCGTCATCGCTTATCGAACGGACAAATTCCCGCAACGCGGTCCGCAGAGCTGGCAGGAATTCTGGGACGTGAAGCGCTTCCCGGGCGCGAGGAGCCTGCAGCGCTATGCGGCGCGCATCCTGCCGATCGCGCTGCTCGCCGATGGCGTGCCCAAGGAGAAGCTCTATCCGCTCGACATCGACCGTGCTTTCCAATCTCTGAATCGCATCAAGCCGTACGTGCGGGTCTGGTGGACCGCGGGCAATCAGTCGCAGGAGATCCTGCGCGATGGGGAGGTCGATCTGATCGGCATCTGGCAGGGACGGGTGTTTCAGATCATCGATCAGGGCGTCCCGGTCGCGATGACCTGGAATCAGGCCGAGATCGACCATGGCTACTGGGTGGTCGCCAAGGGGACGCCGCGCGCGCAGAACGCCTGGCGCTTCATCGAGAGCTGCTGCCGCCCGGAGCGGCAGGCGGCCTTCGCCAAGGACGCGCTGTCGAGCCCGACGAATCCAGGCGCCTTCAAGTACATCGATGCTGCGTCGGCCGCGCATATGCCCACCGCGCCGGACAATTATCCGAAGACCTTCCAGCAGGACGTCGAGCACTTCGGCGGCGATCTGGAAGCGGCGACGCAGCGCTTCGAGGAATGGGTCACGACGTGACGGGCGACCATTGATGGGCGACGCGGCGAGCGCCGCGGCCCGGAACGCGCCCGAGCCTACGTACGACTACATCATCGTCGGTGCCGGATCGGCGGGCTGCGTGCTTGCTCATCGCCTGAGCGCCGATGGTGCGCGCACGGTGCTGCTGCTCGAAGCCGGCGGCGTGGACCGTGACCCCTGGCTGCACATCCCGGCCGGCTACTACCGCTACGCCTACGATCCGCGCTACAACTGGGGTTACGTCACCGAGCCAGTCCCGAATCTGCACGGCCGGCGGATACTTTGGCCGCGCGGCAAGGTGCTCGGCGGTTCGAGCGCGATCAACGCGCTCATCTACATCCGCGGCAATCGTCTCGACTTCGATGAGTGGGAGCGGCTCGGGAATCGCGGCTGGAGCTACGCCGAGGTGCTGCCCTACTTTCGCCGCTCCGAGCGCCAGGAGCGTGGAGCGGACGAGTTTCACGGCGGCGACGGGCCTATCGCGGTATCCGATATGCGCATGCGTCACGTGCTCTACGACGCATTCGTCGAAGGCACGGCCGCGGCAGGCTTCCCGCACAACGCGGACTTCAACGGCGCACGGCAGGAGGGCGTGGGCGCCTACCAAATGACGGTCGCCGGCTGGCGGCGCTCGAGTGCCGCGGTCGCGTACCTGCGCCCGGCGCGTACGCGGCAGAACCTGTGCATCGCGACCGGCGCCCTCGCCAGCCGGGTGCTGTTCGAAGGACGCCGCGCTGTCGGTGTCGACTACGAACAGGGAGGCGAGCGGCGGCGCGTCTTCTGCCGGGCAGAGGTGATCCTGGCCGGCGGTGCGATCAACTCGCCGCAGCTGCTACAGCTCTCGGGAGTCGGGCCGGCGGAGCTGCTGCAGTCGCTCGGAATCGCCTTGGTGCACGATCTACCCGGCGTAGGCGCCAATCTGCACGATCATCTGAGCGCACGCGTCGTATATCGATGCGTCCCCGCGCTCGTTACCGTCAATGAGATCTATCACAGCTGGGCGCGGCGGCTCGTCGAGGGGCTGCGGTATGTGTTCCAGCGCCGGGGTTTGCTGATGATGGCCGGTGGTCCGGTCGGCCTGTTCGCGCGCACTCGGGCCGAAGCGCCAACCCCCGGCGCACAGGGGTCGGACGCGCGGGTGCCGGACGCTGAGGCGCCGGACGTGCAGTACCATTTTCTCGCTTGGAGCCTGGATCGGCCGGGCGGCCCGATGCACCCCTTCCCCGGCTGCACACTGACCTGCGTCCCCTGCCGACCGGACAGCCGCGGCTGGCTCAAGATACGCTCGCCGGACCCGCATCAGTCGCCCGCGCTGCAGCCGAACTATCTTGCAACCGAGCACGATCGCGCCGTCATGATCGGCGGACTGAAACTTGCCGCGCGCCTGATGCGCCAGCCATCCCTGGCGCGGTATCTCGAGAGGCCCTTCCTCCCCGCCGTCGACCCAACCTCGGATGAGGAGTGGCTCGAGCACACGGCCGAGCATGCGGGCACCGGAGCGCACGCGGTCGGCAGCTGCAAGATGGGCGTAGACCCGATGGCGGTCGTGGACCCGCAGCTACGGGTCCGTGGAGTCGAGCGCTTGCGCATCATCGACGCCTCGATCATGCCGACCATCGTCTCCGGTAACACCAATGCGGCCGCGATCATGATCGGCGAGAAAGGCGCCGACCTCGTGCTGCATGGCTGACCGCGTGGACATACCAGACGCGGTCCGGGCGCGCGATCGGTTGCCGGCGCAGCTGCTCGAGCGAGCGCAGCAGTTCTACATCGGGGGCACCTGGGTGTCTCCTTTGAGCGGGCGGAGCGCGCTGCTGATCGATCCGGCGACGGAGCAGCCGATCGCGGAGCTCACCCTCGGTGGCATGGAGGACGTCGAGCGGGCGATCGCCGCGGCGCGGAAGGCGTTCAAGTCGTACGCCGCCTTGAGTATTGGCGAGCGGATCGAGCTGCTGCGCAGCATCGCCCAGGTCTACGACCGACGACGCGAGGAGCTCGCGCAGGCGCTGACGGCTGAAATGGGCGCACCGCTCACTCGGACACGGGCGTATCAGACGGCGGTCGCCTTGACCCATATCGAGGAGATGGTGCGCGTGCTCGAGCACTATCCCTTCGAGCTGCGACGCGGCCGCACGCTGATCGTGCGCGAGCCGGTCGGAGTGTGCGCGCTGATTACGCCGTGGAATGCGCCGCTCATGCAGATCGCGAGCAAGGTCGCACCCGCACTCGGCGCCGGCTGCACGATGGTGCTCAAGCCGAGCGAGCAGGCACCGCTCAGCGCGGCCCTATTCGCAGAGGTGCTGCACGATGCGGGCGTCCCGCCCGGGGTCTTCAACCTGGTGCATGGCGACGGTCGGACGGTTGGCGAGGCGCTCGCGGGGCACCCCGACATCGATATGGTTTCGTTTACGGGCTCGACGCGGGCCGGCGTACGCGTCGCCGAGCTCGCAGCCGCGAGCGTCAAGCGCGTTCATCAGGAGCTGGGCGGCAAGTCGGCCAACATCCTGCTGGACGATGTCGATCTCGAGAGTGCGGTGTCGCTCGGCGTGCGCGGCTGCTACGCCAACAGCGGGCAGTCCTGCATCGCACCCGATCGCATGCTGATCCCCGGTGAGCTGTACGAGCGCGCGGTAGCGCTTGCGGCGCGCACGGCGGGTGCCATGGTGGTCGGTGATCCGTGGCAGGAAGACACGATGCTCGGGCCGCTGGTCAATGCTCGGCAGCTCGAGCGCGTGCAGGCCTACATCCGCCGCGGACTGGATGAGGGCGCTCGGCTCGTGGCTGGTGGGACCGGCCGTCCGCCCCAATGCCGTCGGGGCTACTACGCTCGCCCGACGGTGTTTGCGGACGTGACCCCCGAAATGGCGATTGCGCGCGAAGAGATCTTCGGACCGGTGCTGCTGCTGATGCGCTACGCCGACGTCGATGAGGCCATTCGAATCGCGAACGACACGCCGTATGGCCTTGCGGCCTACGTGCAATCGCCGGATGCGGCGCGAGCCGAAGCGGTCGCGCGAGCGCTGCGGGTCGGCTACGTTTACTGCAACTACGGCGCACCCGATTACTCGGCTCCCTTCGGCGGCTATAAGCGCTCCGGCAATGGGCGCGAGTACGGTGAGTGGGGGCTCGAGGCGTTCCTGGAGCTGAAGACGATCGTCCGCCCCGAGTGACCGGCTTTAATCTGAGGCTGGGAGCCGGTGACAGTTGCGCCAGAGGACTGATCGGTGGGTCGTTGCCATGCGGCACGACCCACGGACGTAAGTACTTCGCTGGACTGACCTTTCTCCCTCACCGGGCTTGACGCGTGGAGCCGGCAATCTGAGAATTCGCCGCCCGCTGATGTCATACCCCTTCGGTATGGCCGACCGCCTTCTGCTCCCCGGTAGCTCAGTGGTAGAGCGACGGACTGTTAATCCGTTGGTCGTAAGTTCGAATCTTACCCGGGGAGCCAATAAATCATATAGTTACGAATAGCCGCTGGATCCAAAGGCACTGAAATCGCCGTCTCGTGTTAGTACCGTGTTAGTAGCGCAAAAGCACTGGCTGCTGCAATTCCATAGGACTTCGTTCTGACCGGCGAGAGAGCTTTCAGGCTTTGAGATGAGAGGCTCCGTCGGATCTTCACGCGAACGTGGCGGACGGGATCGTGGCTGGTGCACTCACCTAAGGGGTTCGGTTCGTCGACAACATCGCGGTC
>JASHTF010000356.1 GCA_030040715.1 Gammaproteobacteria bacterium
CGTCCTTGATGTCGTAGTTCACGCCGCCGGTCACTCCATGGGTGATGTTCAATTCGGTGCCGCTGGCATTGGCGGGGTTGCGTAGATAGAGGTCGGCCGTGGTGAAGTATTGACGCGGCAGTCGCAGATCATCCTGCTCCATCGTGGTCACGGTGCCGGTCGTGGTGGTCGGCACCGTGCGCTTGACGTAGGCGATCCCAAAGTCGGTAGTAGAGGAGCCGGCTTCAGTGTCGGACGATTGTGAGTCAGCGATCGTCACCGTGCCGCCGCTGCTGCAGGCCGCGAGCAGCGCTGCGCTCAACAGCACCGCGGCCAGTGGTGTGGCAGCGAACCGTGCCGCACGCCGCGCGGCCAGCGCGCACCGACGCGACGCGCTCAGAAAGCGTGACCTATCTGCGCTCGGCGAGCCCTGGTGATCCAATGCGTTGTCTCCCTCACAGCGTCGTGCAGATATGAGAGCAGACGCACAATCTACAAACCGTGCGTTACGTCCTAATCGGGCCATCGCGGCGATTCCATGTGCGAGGCTTGCCTCGGAGGGCCTATTTTGCAGCCGATTGACCGCATAAAGCATAGCGCTGTTGACGTAATAGCAAGCACCGTCTGCGTGCAGCGACATTACGCGGCTTGCATGCCGTCCCTATGATAGGCACCAGGTTGCACTTGGTCTCAGGGAGCAATGGCAATGCTCGAACGACTCAGAATTGCACGGGTGCGCAAGCCGCTGGTGATGGGCTTGGCGACGGCGCTGGCGCTGCAGCCGCTGGCGCCGGCGTTCGCGGGTGCGAACGAACAGGCTGCGCAATTGTTCGAGCGGCTCACCGGCACTACGCCGAATGCCGCCACGCTCACGCAGATGGCAACCGATATCAGCGGCGGCAACGCCATCGGGGCCGCCAATCTCGCCATGCAGAATCCGAATTTCTACAACGTCACGGTGCGCAATTTCGCGCAACCGATGAGCAACAAGCCGCAGAGTCTGTTCGTTCCGCTGAATGACTACACCGCCACGATCATCGGCATGGTGCGCGACAACGTCCCGTTCAATACCGTGCTGTCGGCGGATCTGATCTATACCGGCAACGGCTCGCTGCTGCCGAACGGCGAGGGCGGGCAGCTGCCGGCGTATGCCTATTCGAACGACAACCACTACGCCTATCTGGACAGCGTCAACGCCGACCTGTCCACGGTACTGCAGGCGCAGACGCAATCACAGCTGACCGGCATTCCCTCGGCGGCGGTGGCGGGCGTGCTGACCACCTATGGGGGTGCGTCGGCGTACTTCTACCTCGGTACCAACCGGGCCATGGTGCGGTTCACGATGATGGACTACATGTGTCACGACCTGCAGACCATGGAGGACACCACACGACCGCCGGACCGTATCCGTCAGGACCCGTCGCGCTCACCCGGCGGTGACAGTCGCGTGTTTCTCACGCAGTGCATCGGTTGTCACTCCGGTATGGATGCGCTCGCCGGAGCGTTCGCCTATTACAACTTCGTGCCGACCTGCGACGTCGATGCCGGCACCTGCCCCACCTTCAACATCCCCGGTCAGATGGTCTACACCCCGGGACAGGTGCAGCAGAAGTACGCCATCAATACCGGCAACTTCCCGCAGGGCTACGTGACCATCGATGACAGCTGGTTCAACCACTGGCGCAGTGGACCGAACTCGTGGTTCGGCTTCAGCAGCTCGCTGCCCGGCAGCGGCAATGGCGCCAAGTCGTTCGGTCAGGAGATCGAGAACAGTCAGGAGTTTGCCAACTGTCAGGTGACCAAGGCGTTCCAGCAGATGTGCCTGCGGGCGCCGAGCAATGCCGCCGACGCCGCCGAGGTCACGCAGATCACGTCGGATTTTGTGTCGAGCAACTACAACATGAAGACGGCGTTCGGCGAGACCGCCGTCTATTGCATGGGCCAGTAGGCTCGAGCAGGAGAGTGTCGTGAGGCACACATACATGAACATGCGTAACGCGATCCGCTATGGACTGCTGCTCGCGGGCGCGAGTGCGCTGGCGGCCTGCTCCGGCGGTGCGGCCACCACGCAGAACCCGAACCTGACCGCCACGGCGCAGGCCGCGGTGTATTCCGGGCCGCCGCCGGCGAATGCCGAGGTACAGGCGTTCGAGTCCAACGTGTGGGTGAATGTCTCGCCCGCCGCCCGCTGCGGCGGCTGCCACGGGACGGGCGGCCAGGCGCCGACCTTCGCCGAGAGCGACAACATCAACAGTGCCTACGCGGCGGCACTCACGGCCGTGGATCTATCGCAGCCGTCTAACTCACTGATGGTGCAGAAGGTGGCCGCCGGTATGGGCTGCTGGTTAGCGAACAACCAGGCGTGCGCCGACATCATGACCACCTGGATCGCCAACTGGGCGAGCGGCTCCTCGGGCTCCTCGCCGGCTACGCAGATCGCGCTCACGGCGCCCCCCGACGTCACCGTCGGCGCGACCAAGGTGTTTCCGGCTGACCCGACTCTGTTCAGTCAGACGGTCTATCCCGTGGTCACGCAGTGGTGCTCGCGCTGCCACTCCGACACCGCCGCTACGCCGCAGTCGCCGTTCTTCGCCAGCTCGACGCTCGCGACCGCGTATGCCAATGCTCAGAACCTCATCAATCTGAATACGCCCACCGATTCGATGCTCTACATCCGCCTGGCGCAGCAGTCGCACAACTGCTGGGGTACTCCGGTGAACTGTCCGGCGAGCGCCGCGACCATGCTGGCGGCGATTCAGGCGTTCGCCAACGGCATCACGGTGACGCCGATCGATCCGACACTGATCGTCTCCAAGGCGCTCACTCTTTACCAGGGCACCGTCGCCTCGGGCGAGGGGCGCTACGATGCGCATGACATCGCCAAGTGGCAGTTCCAGGAAGGCAGCGGGCTCACCGCCTACGACACCAGCGGCGTCGATCCGGCGATGAACCTGACCCTCAACGGCAACGTCACCTGGGCGGGCGGCTGGGGCATCACCCTCAATCCCGGCGGCGCCAGTGCGCAGGCGAGCACCGCCTCCAGCTCCAAGCTCACGCAGCTGATCAGCCCCGTGGGGCAGTACAGCATCGAGCTGTGGATGGATCCGGCGGACGTCACCCAGACCAGCGCATACGCCGCGGCGTATGCGGCCAGCAGCAGCGACCTCAACTTCGCCTTGGCGCAGGATGCCTTCCAGTACGAGGCCTTCGGGCGCAGCAGCGCCACCAGCCTCGGCGGCACCCCGTCGCTGCTCACCGCTCCTGGCGACGACAATGGAGCGCTGGCTCAGGCCGCCCTGCAGCACGTGGTGGTGACCTACGACCCGACGCATGGGCGCCAGCTGTACGTGGACGGAGTGTTCACCGGCGATGTCGACAAGGCCACCGGTGGCACCCTCAGCAACTGGGACAATAGCTTTGCGTTCGTGCTCGGTAGCGCCCCCGGTGGCACCAACTCCTGGCAGGGCACGATCAAATTCGCCGCGATTCATGACGTGGCACTGACGCAGGCGCAGGTGCAGCAGAACTACGCCGCCGGCGTGGGCGCCTCCTACTACCTGCTGTTCGACGTCAGCCAGCTGATCAATGTGCCGCAGTCGTACGTGATGCTCACCGCCACGCAGTACGACAACTACAGCTATCTGTTCCAGCGGCCGACCTTCATCAATCTGGGCTCCACGTGGACGCCGAGCGCACCGATTGCGATCCAGGGGATCCGCATCGGCGAGAACGGCCAGGAGGTCGGAGTCGATCAGGCCTACATCCCGCTCAACGTGACCGTGGATGCGGCGGACTATGTCGTCGGCAAGGGCCAGCTGCTGTCGCCGATCGGCACCGTGATCCCGCTGCAGAACGGCCCGAGCAGTGATCAGTTCTTCCTTACGTTCGCGCAGATTGGCAGCGAGACCCACGCCTACACTGATCTCCCGCCAGCGCCGCCGGCGACCCCGGATCTGGCGCCGTCGTCGGACATCGGCGTGCGGTTGTGGGATGAGCTCAACGCCACCATGGCGACGTCGACCACCGAGTCGCCGAACGCCGCCGGGCCGAGCAGCACTTATCAATCAGTGATGCAGGCCCTGCCGAATGTCGTCAACATCGCCAGCATCACGTCGGCCAACGACATCGCCGCTACCCAGCTCGCGATCCAGTACTGCCTGACCCTGGTGCAGGACCCGACCCTCGGTCCGCTGTTCTTCCCGGGCATGAACTTCACGCAGTCGCCGAGCACCGCATTCGGCTCGGATGCCGGGATGGATCTGCTCGCGACACCGATCATCGTGAACCTGATCGGCCAGAACGTCGCCACGGGTTTGTCGATCGCGACGCAGCCGAGCGATGCTCAGGTGCGAGCGGAACTCTATAACCTGATCACGACGCTGTCGCAGGATCCGACCGCGAGCACCTCGACCATCTCGGCCGCCGCCTGCACTGCGGTGCTCGCGAGCGGCACGTCGATGTTGAAGTAGGTCCGAATCTCAAGTTGAACCGCGCAAGTCACGAGAGACAGACGCCATGAGATACCGAAAACCGCCCCGACGAGAGCCGCTGCCGTACGAGCTGCGCAACCTCAACCATCGCCCACCGGTCACGCGGCGTGAGTTCATGGCCCGCGGCATGCTCGCGACCAGCGCGACCTTGTACGGTCTGAGCGGTATCGGCCTCGGGCTGTTGGCCCCGCGCAAGGCCCGCGCTACGCTGCCGAACGACATTGAGGCGCTGGTGAGCAACCCGTGCAACATTCACGCGGGCGCAGGCAAGCTGCCGTTCATCATCTTTGATTTGTCCGGCGGGGCCAACCTGGTCGGCTCGGAATTCCTCGTGGGTCAGTCAGGCGGACAGCTCGATTTCCTCAGCACCGCCGGCTACAACCAGCTCGGTCTGCCGGGCAACATGATCCCGAACTCCTCGTCGGGCGCTGGCAGCTTCATCAACACCAGCCTCGGGATCGCGATGCACAGCGACAGCGCCATTCTGCGCGGGATCCAGGCGTTCGCGAGCACCACGACCATGGCCAACGTGAACGGCGCGGTCTTTCCGGTGATCAGCAACACCGATACCAACATCAATCCGCTCAATCCGATCTTCGGCTTGTACACGGCCACCGGCGCTACGGGAGCGCTGCTGGCGTTGATCGGCGACCAGGCGACTACCACGGGAGGCAACTCCGCGGCACCCGCCTACATGGTCGATGACACCGTGCTGCCCACGGTGATCACGCAACCCTCGGATCTCACCGGGCTGGTCAGTACCGGACAGCTGGCCGTGGTCTTCAATCAGGCCGACGCCGTGCAGGTGCTGTCGTCGATGGAGCGCATCACCGCGATGAAACTCGGGCAGGTCAGCACCGGCATTCCGAGTCAGGACACGGCGCTGAAGGACATCGTGCAGTGCAGCTACGTCGATTCCGCCTATCTGGTGGATAAATACGGCAACGCGGTGGCGACGCTGGATCCGACGCAGGACGCCAACATCACCGGCTCGTCGGGCATCTTCACCGCTGCCGACATGCAAGATCCGGAATTCCTCACGGTCGCCACGACCATGAAGGCAATAGTGAACGGCTACGCCGGCCTCGCCACGGTCGAGATGTCAGGCTACGACTATCACGACGGAACCCGTGCGACCGGCGAGGGGCGCAACTTCAAGGTCGGCCAGTGCATCGGCGCCGTCATGGAGTACGCGTCGCGCGTCGGCTATCCGGTGGGTTTTCTCTTGATCAGCGACGGCTCGCTGGAGAACTCCAATGGCATGGCCGACACCTCGGCCGCCGGCCGCGACAAACTCGTATGGACCAATGACCAGTCCGCGACTGCCGCCGGGGCGATGCTGGTGTTCGACCCGAAGGGGCGTCCCGCCATGACCAGCAACGGCAACCAAATCGGTAGCTACAACGCGAACGGCTCGGTGAATGCCACGAGCAGCATCGTGGCCAGCGCGCCCAATCTGTTTGCCGAGTCGGTGGTACTGAACTACATGGCGTTGCACGGTCAGGCCAGTCAGTTCCAGTCGGTCGTGTGGGCGGGCGGCGTGGCCCAGGGGCTCGGTAGCGCTGCCAACTATCAAAGTCTGATTGCATTTGAGCAGCTCGTTTCGGTCAACAGCAGCGGCATCATTCCGGGTCTGTAACCGCAGCGTTGCGGGTTCATGACAGCACGGTTGCGGGATTGTGACGGCAGCCTGCAGGGTGCGGTCGCGGTCGTCGCTGCGCTGCGTCGGCTGCCGCGGCGCAAGCCGATGACTTCGCGGGCCGAACCGATCGTCCCGCACACGGCTACGCCCCGAGGAGCTCGCGTCGATCGGGTCCGAACACACCGGGCGGTTCGAACACACCGGGCGCTCACGCCGAGCAATTCCTATATATTTGCTGCCCCGGCGCGGGCGGTGTAACGGCCACGCGCGCCTGTCGCTTTTTACCGACGCAAATAGCCATTCCCCGCGCGCCTCCGGGGCCGCAATATCGGGACCCGGCGAGCGATCAACGGCCGGGACTGGCGGTCGAGTGCGCACCTCAAATGCGAGCGACGTCATGCATTTGCGTTCCAGCGGTCGCCCTCACCCGGTGATTAATGGCAAATTGGAGGAGCAATGCGCGCGCGCACTCCATGGATTGCTCAGCGGCTGATTAGTCTGGTGTGCCGACTGGCGCTCATGCTGCCGGTCGCTGCGCCCGTGCTGGCCGCGTCGCCGGGGCTGATCGGGCAGGCCGCACCCGACTTTGCACTGGCACCGGCCGTGTCCGGCGACAACGTGCGGCTGTCCGAATACCGCGGTCAGCCGGTGGTGCTGCTGTTCTGGAGCAGCAGCTGCGGTCCGTGTGCTGCTCAGCTGGCGCTGATCGAGCGGTTGTACGACACCTATCACAGCTCGGGACTGGTGGTGCTGGGTGTGAGCGTGGATGATGACACGCAGCGCGCGCAGAAGTACGCGCGCGCGCATCCGACCCACTTTCCACTGCTGCTCGATCAGTCCAAGACGGTGGGCCGCGCGTATCGAATCGATCGGCTGCCTACGACCGTGCTGATCGATCGTTCAGGAGTCGTCCGCTACCTTAATGATGATTATCGTGCTAACGATCGCTCCTACGTCAGTCAGATCCGCACGCTGCTGGATGATCAGGGAGTATGAGTCGCTCGCAGCTTGGGCAGCATTGAAGGGTCTATGAAAACATTGCAGTCGGATCGGCGGTGGATTGCATCGACGGTATTGATCGCGACGCTGTGCCTGGCGTCATGGCTCGGGAGCGCGCGCGCCACCCTCGCGGCCGACGGCGGCGCTCCGCCGCCGGCGTCGACGACGGGCAACGCACAA
>JASHTF010000040.1 GCA_030040715.1 Gammaproteobacteria bacterium
ACCCCAGCCCGCAGCCGCGCTGGGTGATGTGGCGGCGCACGCGATCAGCCGCAGATTCGGTCAAAGACACTGCCATTATCGCTGCCTCCTGGGTGGCATTGTAGCGGTTGCCGGGTCACGGTTTGTCAGACTGGCGCACGCTCTCCGGCGTCCGCTGAGTGCTCGGCTCACCGTCGGCCAGCGCCGCCCGCAGCGCATCCTCGATCACCAGCAGGCGACCGAGTCGCTCGGGGGGAACGCCGAGGCGGTCGGCCCAGGCCGTCGCATCCCCGATCGCCTGTGCGAGCGCTGCCGGCGACCGTGCCGCCAGAGTGCGGCCGGTCAACGCGCGCGCGATCCACTCGCAGGTGGCGAGCGTGTAGGGACAGCCGTAGGCGCGATAGCGCACCTCCTGCACCTCGGGGCCGCGAACGCGCAGCTGAAACCGCACCCGGGCACCGAGCGCAGCGCGTCCGGCCTCCCCCGCGAGCGCTCGCTCACGGCCGCTGGCTGCGGCCTCGTGACCGGCGAGCGTGGGGGCGACACTCGCGCCGGCATTCGTCACCGGGCTCAGGACGTTCGGCAGGGCGTTCGGCAGGATATCGCCCCCGTGGCTGAGCTCGGCAAACAGGGCCCGGACCTCGCGGCCGAGCGGATCGGCCCGAGCGATGGTGGCGCCGACTTCCGCCCCGCCGCTCACGGTGCTACGGCGCGTAGCCGCTCGACCTCACGCCGCACCGCAGCGATCGCGGCATCGACCTCGGGCTCGGTGCTGAAGCGCCCAAGGCTGAAGCGCAGCGTGCTCTGCGTCAGCTCGGCGTCGTGCCCGAGCGCAGCGAGCACGTGCGACGCCTCGCCGCTCCCGGAGCTGCAGGCGGACGCGGTCGAGATCGCGACTTCCTGCAGTCCCGCCAGCAGACTCTCGCCTTCGATGCCCGCGACCGAGACGCTGAGGATGCCGGGCACGCGCTCGCTCGGATGACCATTGAGGATGACGTCCTCGAGCGACGACAGGCCACGCCACAGGCGCAGGCGCAGGCGCTCGATGCGCGGCGCCTCGGTGGGCAGCTCGATGCGCATCAGCGCGCAGGCCGCGCCGAATCCCACGATCTGATGAACCGGCAACGTCCCCGGCCTCAGACCGCGCTCCTGGCCGCCGCCGAACAACAGCGGCTGCAGCGAGACGCGTTGCTGAGGCGTCAGGTACAACGCCCCGATTCCCTTCGGTCCGTAGAGCTTGTGCGCCGTAAAGCTCAATAGATCGGCTCCGAGCGCGCCGACATCGACTTCGACCTTACCGACGCTCTGGGCCGCGTCGACGTGCAGCGGCACACCGCGCGCGTGGCACCGAGCGGCGATCGACGGAATGTCCTGCAGCACGCCGATCTCATTGTTCGCGTGCATCAATGACACCAACACGGTGTCGGGTCGCAGCGCCGCCTCCAGGGTCGCGGCGGCGATGAGGCCGTCGCGCTCAGGCTTGAGGTAGCTGACGGCAAAGCCCTCCTGCTCGAGCTGCCGGCAGGCGTCGAGCACTGATTTGTGCTCGATGCGGGAGGTGATCACATGCCGTCCGCGCTTGCCCGCCGCGCGCGCAGTCCCCAGCACGGCGAGGTTGTTCGACTCGGTGGCACCCGAGGTGAAGGTCAGATCGGTGCTGCGGCCACGGGTCAGCGCCGCCACCTCGGCGCGACCCTGCTCCACGCGCTCGCGCGCGCTCCGACCATAGTAATGCAGCGACGAAGGATTGCCGAAGCTGCCCTCGCGGGTGAGGCACTCGCTCATAGCCGCGGCGACGCGCGGGTCGACCGGAGTGGTCGCGGCATAATCGAAGTAGGCAGGCGCGTTCATTACGTCTCCCGGACTACTGTCCCTGCGGAGCCGGCGTGTCTGCGTCGCTGTTGGACCGCGGTCAGAATGCCACGCAGTATGTTTACCTCGTTGGCATCGGGCTCGGCACGCTGGAACAGGCGCCGCAGGCGCTGCATCAGATGAGTCCCCTGTGGGGTGCGGTCGCGAAAGTCGATCTGCTCGAGAACAACAGCCAGATGCGCATACAGCTGCTCCATCTGCTCCGCCGTGGCGAGCGGTGCCCGCTTGGGCGCCGCCGCCGGCGCACTCCTCGCAGCGCGCTCCAGGCGGGCCTGCAACAGCTCGTAGGCCATGATCTGCACCGCCATGGCGAGGTTGAGCGCTGGGTAGAGGGGATTGGCTGGAATGCGCACCAGCGCGTGCGCCGACTCCAGCTCGCTGTTGGTCAGCCCCGTGCGCTCCGAGCCGAACAACACCGCCACCGGCGCCTGCTCGGCCGCTGCGAGCGCGTGCGCGGCCGCCGCGCGCGCATCGAGCACGCGAAAGTACTGATCGCGCTCGCGGCTGGTCGATGCGAGCACGAGGCCGCAGTCACGCAGCGCCGGCGCGAGGTCGGACTCGACGCGGGTGCGCGCCAGCAGATCCTCCGCACCCGAGGCACGCGCGCTCGCCTCGGGATGCGGGAAATGAACCGGCCGCACCAGCACCAGCTGCTCGAGCGCCATGTTCTTCAGCGCGCGTGCGGCCGCACCGATATTGCCGGGATGCGAGGTCTCGATCAGCACGAAGCGGATAGCGAATGACACGGCCCGTTATCGTAACAGGTCGGTCAGACACAAGAGCTATCTGATTTAGTAATATCAATGTGTTGTGAGTACTTTATCAGAATATTATGAGCATTCTATTTGAGATCCCGACAACCTGGCGCTAGAGTGGTCACGTCAATAACACCAGATCGTTTTGAGTGAGCGCCTCCGAATAGGCGCGTTTGGGGCAAATCGCGATCGAGCGCGCGATTTCGCGACAGATCAAGAAAAAATAGCCAAGGAGGCTGCGATGAGCGGTGCGGAATACCACAAGCGACAGGAAGGTGGCAGCACGGTGTTCGACGTGACGCCGGCGCCACCGAAGAAATTCTGGCTGATCGTTGTGCTGGGCGGTATCGGCGTTCTATTTGGTCTGAGCACCATCAGTTCGGAACACTTGCTGGGGTTGATCATGCTGGGAGGCTGCGGGTACGCGGTGTTTTGGGCATGGACGCACGATCTGCGACCGGCTGAGCATCGCAGCCCGAGCACCTTCCGCGTCACCCCCGATGCCATCGAGAGCAAGGGGCAGACCTGGAAGAAGGCGGACATTCATCGCCTGATAGTCAAGAACGGTATCACCAACAACGTTCGCGCGCTGCCAGGAGTGATGGTCGAGGTACCGACCATGACTGCCGCCGGTGCAGCACACCGCATGCAGGTCTCGTTGACGGCGAACGCTCTCGAGGTTGAAGCCGGCGGCAAGGCAACCGTGCTCGCGGGCGGGATGGACGAGACCACGGCATTCGGACTGCTGACGGACGTGAGCCGCGTACTTGGACTGAACGTCAGCGGCTGACCACGCACCAACGTTGCGCGGGTCAAACTGAGCTGCGTTGCACGGGTCAAGCTGAGCGGCGCACCGATCGCGTTGCGTAGCGCCGGCGGGAGCAGCGGCGGCTCGACAGGGCCGGAGTGCGTTTGGCCGCCGCCGGCGTGCGCGGTTATCCTGCGTGCTTGTTACCGTATCCCCGTGACGAGCGCGCAGCCGCATGCATCCATTGATCAATATCGCCGTGCGCGCCGCGCGCCGGGCTGGGGAAATCATCGTCCGGAGCCTCGTGCGCCTCGAGAGCCTGCAGGTCAGCTCCAAGGGGCGTAACGACTACGTCAGCGAGATCGACCGTAGCGCCGAGCGCGAGATCATCGGCATCATTCATAAGCACTATCCGCAGCACGCGATCCTGGCCGAAGAGAGCGGCCGCAGCGGCGAGGGCGACACGCTCTGGATCATCGACCCGCTTGATGGCACGACCAACTTCCTGCACGGGTTTCCGGTGTTTGCGGTGTCGATCGCGGTGGCGCTGCGCGGGCGGCTCGAGATCGGCGTCATCTACGATCCCATGCGCCAGGAGATCTTCAGCGCCGCGCGCGGCGCCGGCGCACAGCTCGAGAACCACCGCATTCGCGTCAGCAAGCAACGCGGCCTCGAGGGCGCACTGCTCGCGACCGGCTTCCCGTTCCGGGACACCGCGCCCGATGCCGAGGCCTACTTCGCGATGCTGCGAACGCTGAGCGCCCTGACCGCTGGGATCCGCCGCCCCGGGGCGGCCGCGCTCGATCTGGCCTATGTCGCGGCCGGCCGCGTCGACGGCTTCTGGGAGCTCGGTCTCAAGCCCTGGGATACCGCGGCCGGGACGTTGCTGATCCAGGAAGCCGGCGGCCACGTCGGCACCCTCGGCGGTGGCGCCTATCAGCTCGGCGCCAATATCGTCGCGGGCACCCCCAAGGTGTACGAGGCGATGCTCGCCGCGATCGCTCCGCACGTGCCGCAACAACTGCGCGACGCATGAGAGCACCGTCGCTGTAGCCGATCCGGCGCAGCAGCGTGTACAGTGCTGCTCATCGAAGCTCACCGCCGTCGCCGGCGCGGTATCAACTATGAAGCTCACAGGGCTGTTCGCGACTAAGCCGATCGACGACTACGAAACCGAGGCCGTCAGCGAGCACCTGGTGCGGGCGCTCGGCGCGCCCGCGCTGGTGTGCTTCGGCATCGGCGCCGTCATCGGCACCGGGATCTTCGTGCTCACGGGAATCGCCGCCGCCCAGCACGCCGGCCCGGCCATCGTGCTTGCCTTCATCATCGCCGGTGTCGGCTCCATGTTCGCCGGACTGTGCTACTCCGAGTTCTCGACCATGGTGCCGGTCGCGGGCAGTGCGTACGCCTATTCGTACGCCACGCTCGGCGAGTTCATCGCCTGGTTCGTGGGCTGGAACCTGGTGCTCGAATACATGATGGCCTGCTCGGTGGTGTCGGTGGGATGGAGTCGCTACTTCGTGCAGTTTCTGCACGATATCGGTGCCAACATCGTGCCCGCGTCCCTCGCCTCAGCGCCGCTGCAGGCAACCGGCATGGGTCTGCAGCTGGAGCGCACCGGCGCATTTCTCAACGTGCCGGCGGTGTTCATCGTCGGGCTCACCACCGCGCTGTGCTACTGGGGCATCAAGGAATCGGCCTTCGTCAATAACATCATCGTGGCCGTCAAGGTCAGCATCGTCGTCGCAGTCATCGTTTTCGGCGCTTTCTACATCAATCCCGCGCACTGGCATCCGTTCATTCCCGCCAACACCGGCACCTACGGAAGCTTCGGGTGGAGCGGGGTGCTCCAGGCCGCTGCCATTATCTTCTTCGCCTACATCGGCTTCGACGCGGTCTCGACGGTGGCTCAGGAGGCCAAAGACCCGGCGCGCGGCATGCCGATCGGCCTGCTCGGCAGTCTCAGCATCTGCGCGGTGCTGTACGTGCTGATGTCGGGAGTGCTCACGGGTCTGGTCCCGTACTCGCGTCTGAATGACGCAGCGCCCGTGGTGGCGGCACTGCAGGCACACCCGCAGCTGTCATGGCTGCGCCTCTGGGTCGAGCTCGGTGCGTTGCTCGGACTGACCTCGGTCATCATCACGCTGATCATTCCGCAGGCACGTATCTGGCTGACGATGTCGCGCGACGGTCTGCTGCCGCGCGTCTTCGGCTCGGTTCATCCGCGCTTCCACACGCCGCACGTCTCCACCGTCATCACCGGAGTAGCGGCCGCGACCTTCGGCGGGCTGTTGCCGATCGGGCTGCTCGGCGAGCTGGTATCGATCGGCACCCTGATCGCCTTCATCGTGGTCTGTATCGGCGTGCTGGTGCTGCGCTATACGCGGCCGCAGCTGAAACGCCCGTTCCGCGTGCCCTGGATCTGGTTCACCGCCCCGATGGGGGTGGCGTTCTGCGGGCTCATGGCCTACTCACTGCCGAATGAGACTTGGTGGCGCCTCGGTGTCTGGAGCGTCATCGGCTTCGCGATCTACTTCCTGTACGGCTACCGCAACAGCCGCCTGCGTGCGCTCGAGACTACCAGCGATCGCTCGCAGCGCGTCGCGCAGCGCGGTTGAATCACGGCAGGTCATCGACCGGTTTGCGTGCCTGCGCCGGCAGCAGGTGCTCGGCCGTCAGGCCGCAGTCGAGCGCCGCGGCGCTCGAGGTGTAGATCGACGAATAGGTTCCCGCGAGGATCCCGATGATCAACGCGAGCGAGAAGCCCTTGAGGGCGGGACCGCCGAGCGCGTACAGCGCCACTACCACGATCAGCGTGACCACCTTGGTCATGATGGTTCGCGACAGGGTCTGATTGATCGACTGGTCCAGCACTACGATCGGCTCCAGCCGCCGGGCGAGGTGAAAGCGCTCGCGAATCCGATCGAACACCACCACCGTGTCGTTGAGGGAGTAGCCGATCACGGCCAGCATGGCCGCGACCACGGTGAGGTCGAAGCTGGTCTGGGTGAGCGAGAACACGCCGAGCACCAGGATCGGATCGTGCAGCACCGCCAGGATCGCGCCCAGCGACAAGCGCCAGGTATGAAAGCGCACCGCGATGTAGCCGAAGATCAGCAGCAGCGTCGCGATCAGCGCCTGCACGGCGCTGCGCTCGAGCTCGCCGCCGACCTCGGGCCCAATCACGGCCGCTTGCTGAATCGTCGTCCCGCGCTCGATGCCGTCCAGAATCTGCTCGATGCGCGCGCGCACCTCCTCGGTGGTCTGCTTGATGGGCGGCAGGCGGATGGCAATGTCGCGCGAAGTACCGAAGATCGTCACCTGGGCAGTGGGAAAGCCGCCGCGCTGCAGCGCTGCGACGACCGCATCCGTGTTGACGGCGGTCGGAAAGGTGGCCTGTACCGTCACGCCACCCGTGAAATCGACGCCGAGGTTCAGTCCGCGCGTGGCCAGCGACCCGATCGAGACGGCGATCATGACCACCGACAGCGCATACCAGATCTTGCGCGTCGACATGAACGGAAAGCTGGTGGCACGACGAAAGAATTCCACGGGGGCTCAGGTCCTTCTCGTCAGGCGTTCGACGGTTGTGGCAGCCGGGGAGGTCAAGCAGTGGGGCGCATCTAGCCGATCGACAGCTGTGCGACCTTCTCGCGACCGCCGTACATCAGCGTGATCAGCGCGCGGCTGCCGAGCAGCGAGGTGAACATCGAGGTGGCGATGCCGAGCACCAGGACGATGGCGAAGTTGCGCACCGCGCCGGTGCCTATGACCCAGAGCGCGAGGCCCGCGATCAGGGCGGTGACGTTCGAGTCCGCGATCGCGGAGAATGCCTTGTCGAAGCCGGCTCGGATCGCCGCCTGCGGCGACACCCCGTTGCGCAGCTCTTCGCGGATACGCTCATAGATCAGCACGTTGGCGTCGACGGCGATGCCGACCGTGAGGATGATGCCGGCGATGCCCGGCAGCGACAGCGACGCGCGCAGCAGCGACAGCAGCGCGGTCAGCAGGACGACGTTCGCCACCAAGACCGCGTCGGCCACGAGTCCAAACGCGTGGTAGTAGACCACCATGAAGATGAACACCGCCAGCATGCCGATCTCGAGCGAGCGCACGCCCTTATCGATATTGTCGGCGCCGAGCGAGGGGCCGATGACCTGCTCCTGCACGACCTCGATCGGTGCGGCGAGCGATCCCGAGCGCAGCAGCAGCGACAGATCGCGCGACTGACCGGCCGTCAACCCGGTTACTTCGAACGTAGGGCCGAATACGCCGCGGATGGTGGCATCGTTGATGACTTTCTGGCTGGTGGTCTCGCGATCTTCCTTCTTGCCGTCGACGAGCACCTGCTGGCGGCTCTTTTCGATGTAGACCACAGCCAGCTGGTGGCCGACATTCTGGCGCGTGGTGCGCAGCATGGAATCAGCGCCGCGCGCGTCGAGCCGGATGTTGACCGACGGCCCCTCCTGGCCATTGCCCGAGACCGCCTGGGTGAGCTCATCACCGGTGACGATGATCTCGCGCCGCAGCAGAATCGGAGTGCCGTCCTGCATCTGGTAGAGACGATCACCGAGCGGCACGCGGCCCGTCTGCTGCGCCTGGACCGGGTTATTGCCCTCGTCGACCAACCGGAACTCGAGCGTCGCGACCTTGCCGAGCAGATCCTTGACCTCGGCCGAGTTCTGCACACCCGGCAGCTGCACGACGATACGATCGAGACCCTGCCGCTGCACGATCGGCTCCGATACGCCGAGCTCGTTGACGCGATTCATCAGCGTGGTGCGATTCTGCTCGAGCGCGTAGTCCTCGCGGTCGCGGATCTGGGTGGGAGTCAGCACCATCTGCACCACCGGTGCCCCCGGGATCGCGTTCACGGTGAAGCTCAGGGTGTTATCGACCCGCTGCAGCGCCGCCTGCACCTGGGCCGCCACCCCCAGCGTCGCGACGTGCACCGCGAGCCCATTCGGAATCGTGCTCTGCCCGGCGGTGATCGTAGTGATATCGGTGAACGGCAGCTTGTCGTCGAGCAACGTGCGCCGGAAGCTCTGGTCGTAGCTGCCGAGCAGCTGGCTCACGGCGCTGTTCACGTCGACCTCGTACAGCAGATACAGCCCGCCGCGCAGATCCAGGCCGAGCGGCATCGCCTTCAGACCCACGGCGCGCATCCACGCCGGCGCACGCGTCGCCTGTGTCAGCGCCGAGCGATAGTTATCCGATAGCGACCCCTCCACGACGTCGCGCCCCCGCAGTTGAGCGGCCACGTCGTTGAACACCACGATCAGGCGGTCGCCGTCGGTATAGGTGCGCTTGGTCGGAATCTGATCCTTGCGCAGCAGCGCCTCGATGGAGGCGCGCGTCGCGTCGTCGATCGGCTTCTGGGTCTTGAGCTCGACCTGCAGCGCCGGGTCCTCTCCATAGACGTTCGGCAGCGCCAGCAGTACCCCAAACGCCAGCACCAGCACGACCAGGGCGTATTTCCAGCGGGGGAATTCCAGCATGATCGCCGCCCTCAGGCGCTCTTCAACGTTCCCTTGGGCATGAGCTGTGTCACCTGCGTCTTCTGCACCTTGACGCGCACACCGTCGGCGATCTCGAGGGTGATGAAGCTGTCGCCCACCTCCGTGATACGGCCGAGAATGCCACCGGTGGTGACCACCTCATCGCCACTCGCCAGGCGCGAGATCATGCTCTGCTGATCCTTGACGCGGCGTTGTTGCGGGCGGATCACGAGGAAGTAGAACACCGCCACGAACACCACCAGGATGATGATCTGGGTGCTGTAGCCGTTGGGCGCGCCACCGCCGCCCTGGGCGTAAGCGTTGCTGATCAGTGGATTCATGCTTGCCTCGTGCGCGCGCCGCGCTGCGCCGTTCCCGGGCGCGCAGCGGCACAATCTGTAGAGTTTTCAATTATGCCACAGGCGCCCCGGTACGACGGGGCCAGGCCATCACGCGCTCGGCCAGCTCGCGCAAGCGCTGCTCGGCGATCGCCGCGCGGATCGCACGCATCAGCTGCAGGTAGAAATGCAGGTTGTGCAGCGTCGCCAGCCGCAGCCCCAGAATTTCGTTGCAGCGATCCAGGTGTCGCAGGTAGGCGCGCGAGTAGCGCTGGCAGGTACTGCAATCGCACTCGGGATCGAGCGGCTCGGGATCGCTCTGATAGGCGGCATTGCGGATGTTGAGGATGCCCTGCGAGGTGAACAGATGCCCGTTGCGCGCATGGCGCATCGGCACGACGCAGTCGAACAGATCCACCCCGCGCAGCACTGCCGTGACGATGTCGTGTGGGTAGCCGATGCCCATCAGGTAGCGCGGTCGATCGGCCGGAAGCCGTGTCGCCAGAGCGTCGAGCACCTGCACCCGCTGCGGCTCGCTCTCGCCCACGGCCAGGCCCCCGATCGCATAACCCGCGAAGTCGCGCTCCTGCAGCCGCTGCAGCGACTCGAACCGCAGGTCCGAATACATGCCGCCCTGGACGATGCCGAACAGCTGTCCCGGCGGACTCGATTCGCTGCCGCCGCCGTCGCGGTAATAGTGGTCGTAGCCGCGCAACGCCCAGCGCATCGAGCGCTGCATCGACTCGCGTGCCTGCTCGTGCGATGCCGGGTAGCCAGTACATTCGTCGAATGCCATCGCGATATCGGCACCGAGCGCGCGCTGCACGTCCATCGCATCCTCGGGCCGCAGCCGGATCGGCGCTCCATCGACCGGGGAGCGGAAGCTCACGCCGTCCTCGTCGATGCGGCGCAGCCGCGCCAGGCTGTAGACCTGAAAGCCGCCCGAATCGGTCAGGATGGGTCGCTGCCATCCCATGAAGCCATGCAGGGCTCCGCGGTGCAGTGCCACGATCGCAGCGCCAGGACGCAGCATGAGGTGAAAGGTGTTAGCGAGGACGATCTGAGCACCGAGCTGCTCGAGCTCCACCGGTGTCATCGCCTTGACGGTGCCGTAGGTACCCACCGGCATGAAGGCAGGGGTATCGATCGCGCCGCGCGGGAGCGTGAGGCGCCCGAGGCGCGCCGCGCCCTCGGTACCGAGCAGCTCAAAGTCCATGCGGCAGAACCAGCATGGCATCCCCGTAGCTGAAGAACCGGTAGCGCTCGGCGATCGCGTGCTCGTAAGCCGCCAGCACCAACTCCCGCCCCGCGAACGCAGCCACCAGCATCAGCAGCGTCGACTGCGGCAGATGGAAATTGGTCAGCAGCGCATCGATCACACGGAAGCGATACCCCGGGCGGATGAACAGCGCCGTCTCGCCCGCGCCGGCGACCACCCGCCCGGCCGGCCCCGCGGCCGCCGATTCGAGCGCGCGCGCAACCGTCGTACCCACCGCCACCACACGCCGCCCGGCGGCGCGGGTGCGCTCGATCAGTGCCTCGGTCGTGGGGCCGATCGAGTAGTACTCGCTGTGCATGGCGTGCTGGTCGATCAGCTCCGTCCGCAGCGGCTGGAACGTGCCCGCCCCGACGTGCAGCGTCACGCAGGCCTGCCCGATGCCGTGCGCGCTCAGCCGCTCGAGCAACGCCTGATCGAAGTGCAGGCTGGCGGTGGGCGCGGCCACCGCGCCGGGCACACGCGCGAACACGCTCTGGTAGCGCGCGCGATCCTGCTCGTCCGCCGAGCGACGGATGTACGGAGGCAGCGGCACCTGCCCGTGCGCCTCGAAGAACGACACGGTCTCGCCCGGTAACTCCACCTCCCAGAATTCGCCGCACCGGGCCACGATCCGCACCGCGCCGCCCGCGGTCGCGAGCTGCATTCCGACCCGCACGGCCTTGCTGTCGCGCAACTGCACCAGCGCATGCCGCGGCGCCAGCGCACGCTCCAACAGCAGCTCGACGCGCCCACCCGTGCTCTTGCGTGCCGGCAGCCGCGCCGGCAGCACGCGGGTGTCGTTGAAGACCAGCAGATCCCCAGCCTCGAGCAGCTCCGGCAGCTCGCTCATCCGCGAGTCGCGCCACTCGGCGCGCGCGGCGTCGAGCAGCATCAGGCGGCTCGCCGAGCGCGCCGGCAGCGGCGCCTGAGCAATCAGCTCGGCGGGCAGCCGATAGTCGAAGTCACTGCGTTTGAGGCTGCTCGGGAGGGGTGCGGTCACGATCGGGTGGTGGCCTCGCTCGGAGTCGAACCGAGATGGGCAAGCCCGGTCGATTTTGAGTCGACTGCGTCTACCAGTTCCGCCACGAGGCCGTTTGAGCTGATCAATCAGCCGCTGCTCACGCGCGGGCGCACGAGCGGCGCCGCGCGCGCGCGCAGCGAGCACAGCCCTGCTCGACGCGAGTACGATACCCGAATTCGCCATGAAATACTGTCCCAGCTGCGGTCAGCCCGTGGAGCTGCGCATTCCAACGGGTGACAACCTGCCTCGCGCGGTGTGCACCGCCTGCGGGGCCATACATTACGAGAATCCGCGCGTCGTGGTCGGCTGCGTTCCCGAATGGAAAGGCCGCATCCTGCTGTGCCGGCGCGCGATCGAGCCACGTCGCGGCTACTGGACCGCTCCTGCGGGCTTTCTCGAGATCGGTGAGACGCTGCAGAGCGCGGCGGCGCGCGAGACGCGTGAGGAAGCGCAGGCCGAAGTCGCGATCGGCACGCTGTTGACGGTCACGCAGCTGCTGCACGCCGGGCAGGTGCACGTCATGTTTCGCGCCCGCCTGCTGGAGGAGCGCTTCGGCGTCGGTGCGGAAAGTCTCGAGGTCGGCCTATACACCGAGACCGAGATCCCCTGGGATCGCATCGCCTTCCCGAGCATCCACTACGCATTGCGCTGCTATCTGCAGGATCGGCGCGATGCAGTCGAGCCGCTGCACTTCCATCAGATCAACCGCCCGCTGGCGGCAGCCATCTCGGCCGTCGAGTGAGCCCGGCAGCCGCCGTGGGCCACCGTCGTGGGCCATCGTCGTCGGCCGCGGTCGTGGGCCCCCGTCGTGGGCCCCCGTCGTGGGCCCCGTCGTGGGCCGCCGTCGTGGGCCGGCCGCGGCCCGGCCCCGCCCGGCCCCGCGACGCGCCCATGAGCTTATGCGGTCCCGCGGCGCTGGCGGCGCTTCAAGCTGCGGCATGCGTTTGGCACAATATCGCTCGGTTTTTCAAGCAAACAGCCGCGGCGGCGCCGCCGGCGCGGTCGTGAGCGGAGTTGCAATGACCTTCGTCGTCACCGAGAACTGTATCAAGTGCAAGTACATGGACTGTGTGGAGGTCTGCCCCGTAGATTGCTTTCACGAGGGACCGAACTTCCTGGTGATCGACCCCGAGGAATGCATCGACTGCACCCTGTGCGAACCCGAATGCCCGGTTGAGGCGATTTTTTCAGAGGAGGAGCTGCCGCAGGGGCAGGAGCAGTTCAAGCAGCTGAACGCCGAGCTGGCCAAGCAGTGGCCGGTCATCACCGAGAAGGGCCCGCCGCCGGAAGACGCCAAGGAATGGGAAGGCAAGCCCGAGAAGCTGAAGCTGCTGGAGCGCTGATCAGATACGCGTTAGTTGAGCTGAGCGCTCTGCTGGAGTGCTTCGAGCAGGGCATCCGGCGCCAGATAGCCGCCCAGCATCGCGCCGTTGGCGGCGACCACGCCCGGAGTGCCTTCCAGGCCGATTGCCTCGCCGAGCGCATACTCGCGCGCCACGGGATTGACGCAGGAAGGCTTGCTCGAGAGGGGCTCACCGAGCTTGGCGCGCGTCAGCGCCGTCTTGCGATCGCTCGAGCACCACACCTGCTCGGCCTTGTACCAGGACACCGTATTCGGCCCGGTGCGCGGGAAAAATACATAACGCACGCGCACACCGAGCTGATTGTAGGTGGCGATTTGACGGTGGAAGGCGCGACAGTAGACGCAATCGACGTCGGTGAATACCGTGACCGTGTATTTGGGCTTGGGTGGAGAAAACACCAGCATCTGCGACTCCGGCACGGCGTCGATGAGCTGGCGCCGTAGCTCGCGCTGGCGCGCCTCGGTCAGATCCTTGTGGGTCGCTACCTCGTACAGGTCGCCCGTGAACACGTACTTGCCGTCGCGCGACATGTAGACGATGTCGGCGCCCCTGCGTACTTCGACGATGCCGGGTACCGGCGTCGCGGCAACGCCATCGGGTGCCCCACCAGCAGCCTGCGGTCCCGGCCCGCTACCGCCACCCGCCGGGCTGACCGGCGAGAACCCCCCGTTTGGGACCGCGCCCGAGCCCGCTGGCGCCGCGTTCGAGGCCGCAGCCGTCTGCGTCCGGGGCGGCGTCGTGGCCTGCGCGACGACCGAGGTCGCGGGCCTGGTGAGGTCGGAGGCGGCGGGAGACAGCGGCTGTGAGCGGCTCGTGATCCACGAGCCAGCGACGCTCAGCAGCAGAATCAGCCCTCCGGCAAGGCGCGCGTGCTCGGGCTTCATGGACGGCAGCATAGCATGCAGGTGGCCTCCCGGCCGGGATGGGCCGCGCGCGCCGCGCGGTCTGTGCCGCAGCCGCACCAAGCCGCTCACGGCCCACATCACCCGCGCGGGTGATGCTGCGTGTGCAGCTCCTTCATGCGCTCACGCGCTACGTGTGTGTAGATCTGGGTGGTCGACAGATCGCTGTGGCCGAGCAACATCTGCACCACGCGCAGGTCCGCCCCGTGATTAAGCAGGTGGGTGGCAAACGCATGCCGTAGCGTGTGCGGCGAGAGGTCGCGCGTCACGCAGGCCTTGCGCGCGTAGCGCTTGATGATGTGCCAAAACGCCTGGCGCGTCATGCGATCTCCGCGCCGGGTGGGAAACATGCAGTCGGTGTTGCGATCGAGAAGGATGTCGTTGCGCGCACCGTTGATGAAGGCCTTGAGCCAGCGCGCCGCCTCCTCGCCGAGCGGGATGAGCCGCTCACGATTGCCCTTGCCGAGCACCCGGATGACGCCCTGATTGAGGTTCACCTGCGTGAGCTTGAGGCTCACGAGCTCCGACACCCGCAGCCCGGTCGCATACAGCACCTCGAGCATGGCCCGATCGCGGTAGCCGAGCGGGTCGGCAACCACTGGCGCCGCGAGCAACGCCTCGACTTCCGCCTCGCTCAGCGAGCGCGGTAGCGAGCGGCCGATCTTGGGCATCGCGATCTGTGCCGTCGGATCTTCGCGGATCACCCCTTCGCGCAGCAGGTAGCGGAAGAAGCGGCGGTAGGAAGACAGTTGTCGCGCCGTCGAGCGCGGCCGCGCTCCCGCTTGCACGCGGGCGGCGATGAAGTCGGTCAGATCGGAGCGCTGCGTCTGAGACAGACCCAGTTGGCGTTGCGCGGACAGCCAGCGGCCGAGCGCCACCAGGTCGGCGCGGTACGCCGCCAGCGTATTCGAGGACAACCCGCGCTCCATCCAGACCGCGTCGAGAAACCGCGTGATGAGCGGGTCGACGGAGTCCTGGCTCGAGTGGTCCACGGTCGCGATCGCCGATTTGTTCAACGCCATGCTCGCTGGGTAATCTTGTGCCGGCCAGTATGCTGATCGAGGGACAAAGTTCGATGTGATGACCCTCACAGCTAAACGCAACC
>JASHTF010000041.1 GCA_030040715.1 Gammaproteobacteria bacterium
CCTGGCAGAGCAACAGCACCGGCCTCGAGATCTCGGAATTCAGGCTGCGCCCCGTGGTCAGGCAGGTGCTCGAGAATCAGCAGCTCACGCTGGTGTCGCAGCGTGTGCGCCTCGACGTGCTGGTGGAGGACATCATACTGGTGGCCGATCGGGGCAAGATCCGGCTGATCCTCGAGAATCTGCTGTCGAACGCTATCAAGTACTCGCCGCGCGGCGGCGTCATCTACCTACGCGCCAGCGCCCGTGCCGAGGAGCTCGTGCTCGAAGTGGCCGACAGCGGGCCGGGCATTCCGCTGGAGGAGCGAGCGCGCATCTTCGAGGCGTTCTACACCGGCCGATCCCCGAGCGGGCACGTGCGCGGTACCGGAATTGGTTTGTCGGTAGTCAATGAGTTCGTCAACGTTCACCAGGGCACGATCGAAGTCGTCGACGGGGAGTTCCCCGGGGCTCATTTCCGCATGCGCATGCCGACCCGCGTTGGGACTGCGCCCAATGACAAGCAACATGCGGATGCGGCTTAGGCTCACGGGCGCACGCGGCGGGCTCGCGCTCGGGTTGGCGGCGCTGGCGCTGTGCAGCTGCAACGCGCTGCCCGCGCACCACGACGCCCCACCGCCGCAGCGCAGCGAGTCGCCCAGCGACGACCGCGACATCGCCGCGGCGATGCTGATGGCCGACATCTTCCAAACCATGCAAAGGCTGGCACAATCGCCCCCGGCCGAGCAGGCTGAGATCCTGGCGACGGCGCGTGAGGCGTATCAACACACGCCGCAGGGCGGCGCACAGCTGCGCTACGCGCTGTTGCTCGCGACGCCGGGACATCCGGGCCGCAACCCGCAGCTCGCCCAGCAACTGCTGCGCGATCTGGTGGCCGAGCCCGAGATGCTGGTGCCGATCGAGCGCGCGGTGGCGCTGGTCGAGCTGTCGCAGCTCAATCGCGAGCTCGAGCTGCAGGCGTCGAACGAGCGCGTGCAGGTCGATGCCACGCGGCTCGATCAGGAGCACTCAGTCACGGCCCAGCGCCGCCTGCAGGCGGAGATTGATGAGAATGCGGCATTGCGCAAGGCGCTCGACGCGGCACAGGCTAAGCTCGATGCAATTGCCACTATCGAGCGCAACCTGGCGGAGCGCAAACCGAGCAACGCCCCTGCCCCCGAGGTGCACCAACCGTGAATCAGGCCGTCAAACGCAAAGCCCGCATCCTGATCGTCGATGACGATCCGGGGTTGCTGCGCCTGCTGACCATCCGCCTGCGCGCGGAAAATTACGACGTCGAGGCGGTGGAGAACGGCCTGCAGGCGATCGCAGCGGCGACGCGCTTCCGCCCCGATCTGGTGATCTCGGATCTGCGCATGGATCAGCTCGACGGCATCGGCCTGCTCAAGGAGCTGCAGAGCCGCTGGCCGGGCCTGAAGGTCATCATGTTGACCGCGCACGGCACGATTCCCGACGCCGTACATGCCACCCAGCTCGGGGCGTTCGGCTTTCTGACCAAGCCGGTCGAGAAACAGGAGCTGCTCGAGCAGGTGAACAAAGCCCTGAAGATCTCCGGCTTCGTCGACACCGATCAGGACTGGCGCGCCGAGTTCATCACGCGCAGCCCGCTGATGGAGGAGAAGCTGGCGCAGGCGCACATGGTCGCGGGCACCGACGCGCGCGTGCTGATCACGGGCGAGAGCGGCAGCGGCAAGGAGCTGCTCGCGCGTGCGATCCACAAGGCGAGCCCGCGGCGCAACCGCCCCTTCGTGGTCGTCAACTGCAGCGCCATGGCGGAGAATTTGCTCGAGAGCGAGCTGTTCGGACACGTCAAGGGCGCCTTCGCCGGCGCCTCGACCGATCGGCGCGGGCTGTTCCAGGCGGCCGAGGGCGGTACCATCCTGCTCGATGAGATCGGCGATATGCCGATGCGGCTGCAGGTCAAGCTGCTGCGTTTGGTGCAGGAGAACATGATCCGCCCGATCGGCAGCAACCAGGGTATCGGCATCGACGTGCGCGTGATTTCAGCCACGCGTGCAGATCTGCAACAGCTCATGGCGAGCGGCCAGTTCCGCGAGGACCTGTACTATCGGCTGAACGTGGTGCACATCGAGATGCCATCGCTGAATCGCCGCCGCGAGGATATCCCGGTGTTGGTGGCGCACTTTCTGGCGCAGATCGCGCGCGAAAGCGGCACCCGCAAGATCTACGCACCCGAGGCGGTAGAGCTGCTCGCGACCAGCGACTGGCCGGGGAACGTGCGCCAGCTGCAGAACGTCGTGCGCCAGAACGTCGCGCTGTCACAGACGCCGATCATCCCGGTGGAGCTGGTGCAGCAGTCGCTCGGCGGCACCCAAGGAAAGCTGCCCTCGTTCGATGAGGCGCGTGATGAGTTCACGCGCAGCTACCTGTCACAGATCCTGCAGATCACCGGCGGCAACGTCAGCCAGGCCGCGCGCCTCGCGAAGCGCAACCGCACCGACTTCTACAAGCTGCTCGGCCGCCACCAGCTGGCGCCGGAGGACTTCAAGGGCCACCGATAACGATCGGTTACCCCGTTATGGGAGGCTTAGAGCCTTGCGGACTGTCGGCGGCCAGCGCCGGGTGTCGAGTCCGTGTTCGCAGAACAGCGCCAACACCAACCGGTCCACGCCGAAAGCCACGCAGGCGGTGTGCGCTCTCTCGCCGGCCCGATCGACGAGCTCCCAGGCGAGACCGAAGTGATCCAGGTGATAGTTGAAGCTCATGCATGCGGTGGGCGCGGTATTGGTCTCGAGCGCAATCAGTAGCTCGAATTTCAATGCCTGTTGCCGCTGGCTCACGGCCATCACCTGGCCGACGCGGCCGAAGAACGGATCGGTTGCGGGCTCGATCCTCGAGGGCAGCGCCAGCTGCTCGGCGAGCCGCGGGGCGCGCTCCATCCAGGCGTCACGAAACGCCAGCGCCTGCGACGGCGTCCCGATGCAGACAAACTCGCGCATGCGAAACGACTGCAGGCGGCTGGCATGGCGCGCGGGCTCATGGCGAAAGCAGTCGGCCGCGACGTCGAACAGTAGTCCGTCGCGCGGGATCGGCCCGCGGCCGCCCGCGAGTGGATAGAGCGGATAGCAGGCAGCCGGCGACAGCACCAGGTCCGAGGCCGCGAGCGAGCGCGTCCAGTCTCCCCCCTGCTCGTGCACGTCGGCGGCGGCCCGGATCGCCGCCTCGCTTCCGTGCAGCGCCGACACGCATCCGAGCAAGTTCGGAAAGCTCTGCAGATAGCCGGAGCGCTCGAGCTGGCGCCGGCTCATGACCGGGGGAAAGCGCAGCACCTCGGCGCCGGTGTCACGCTGGCGCGTGATGAATGCGTCCAGCCGCTCGAACACCTCGATGTAGGGAGCGCGCCGCGCGCGCACTCCGTCCGCTCCCAACGACGGCAGCAGCTCCGAGGCGACGCGCTCGAGCGGACCCGGCGCGGGTGAGGCGGGCGCAGCTTCGGTCGCGCTCATCGGCGCGCTTCAGCGCGTGCGCCGCACGCCATCGCAGTCAATCCCGAATCCCCGCGGGCAGCGGCGTCATCAGCATCGTGCTCGCCAGATTGGCGAGAATGCGCTCGTTGTTGATCATGATCGGCGAGGACAGCACATCGCGCAGGTGCCGCTCGACGCTGAACTCGCCATCGCAGCGGTAACCCGACAACCCGCAGGCGCGCAGCGCGTGCATCACGATCGTCACCGCCAGCTCCGAGGCCTCTACTTTGGTCAGCGTGATCATCGACTGGAATTCCAGCGACGCGAGTGCCTTGGGATCATTCATGCTGCGCTCGTACGCGCGCAGCGAGCTCGCCAGCATTCCGCGCAGCGTGCGCAACCCGGACAACGCCTTGCTGAACTGCGGTGCGCCGGGCGGGAGCTGACCGCTGCCGTGACGCGCGGCGTTGCGCAGGAATGCCTGCGCGCGCGTGGTCGCAGCCGCGGCGATCCCACTCCAGACCGAGCCCCACAGCAAATGGGCACAGGGCACCATGGTCTGCTGATGAATGATCTCATAGGGATCGGGCAGGATTTGATCGATCGCGGCCGACGCCTGCAGTGTGTAGCCCTCGCTGCAGGTGCCGCGCATCCCCATTGCATTCCAACCCTGCAGCCGCGTCAGTGTGTAGTCGCTCTTGAGAAAGGCGATCAACACCTGATCAGACGCGGCGGCGTCAGCCGCGCGCCGCGCGGTGGTGACGATGCCATCGGCATAGGCGCCGTAGGAGATCACGGTCGCGCGCCGCTCGAGCTTGATACGCGTGCCGTCATATTCCACCGGCGCCTCGCTCGCGCGGATGTTGCCGCCGCTCTGGCCCTCGGTGGTCGAGGAGGCGAGCAGCAGCTGCTCGCGCGCCAGGCGGCGCATCAGGCCCTCCAGCACGGCGTTAGAGCGCATGTGGCGCAGAATGCAGGCGGTCTTGATCTGATGCATCGCGTAGGTCATCGCCGTTGAGGCGCAGCCCTGCGCGAGCTGATAGCAAACATCAGCCACGTCGGCGATGCCGGCGCCTTCGCCGCCGAGCGCTCGCGGCAGCATGATGCCGAGCAGCCGCTGCGCCTTGGCCGCCT
>JASHTF010000042.1 GCA_030040715.1 Gammaproteobacteria bacterium
CTGCGCAATCGCAGCGTCTGCGACCTCATGACTTCATCGCCTGCGCGGCGACGGCGCCGCCACCGGACAGCTCCGCGTCGTGCAGCATGTGGTGGATCACGATCAGCACGCCGATCAGTGACATCATCGCGGGTGGAATCCAGGTGCACAGTCCGCCGAGCTGCTGATCGGTGAGCGGACTGACGGCCCAGGCACGCCCACAGATGCCGTAGACGTCGTACAACACGCTCTTGCTCAAGGCGATGTAGGCGCCGAGGAACAGCTGCAGGAAGCCCGCCGCGACCAGGATGGCGATGCGCTGCCCGTAGCCGGCCGCTACGCTCCCCTGCGCGTGACGCGGCGTGAGCATCAGCCACCAGAACAGCACCCCATCGACCGCCATGCCCCAGTTCATGAGCCGATAGCGCCTGACATCCAGCATCGCAGTGAAGTGGATCGATGGCGTCAGCCAGAAATAGACCAGGCCGACGAACAGCACGCCGGCCACCACCGGCTGCTGCAGCACGCGCCACAGTCCCCTCAGCGCCGTGCGCCCCGGAAGTGCGGCGGCAGCCTTCCGCCAGCGCTGTGGTAGTGCGCATCGCAGTACCGGCCCCGGCAGTGCCACCACCATCAACACCGGACCGAGATGATGCAGCACCAGATGTTGCAGGCGATGCACAAAAAACATGTGCTGTGACAGGTAGTCGTAGTAGGTCTGCATGACGCCGTAGGTCAATGCGAGCCCGAGGTAGAACGACAGCGCCGCCCAGAACGAGACCGGCCGTCCGCTCCTGCGCATCACGACCAGGCCCCGCGTATACAGCAGCGCCGGAAGCGAGCAGCTCACTAGCACCGTGGGTGAGAACTCCCACGGCAACAGATACGACAGCTCAGCCGGCACGGGAACTCAGCGCTGCAGCGATGTGATCATCGGCGCGGCGATTATGGCACAAGCAAGCGCAGTGGCCGGTGTGCGCAGCGGTACGGATGGTCGGCAGTGCCGACGATCCGTCCCGCGGACTGTCAGCGCAGCTCGTGCAGCGCGCGCCACAGAAACACTGCCCCGAGCACCAGAAACAGCGCGCTCGCGACCCGATGGATCATCTTCAGCGGCAGGCGCTGCGCCACGGCATGTCCGATGAAAACCGCCGGCACGTTGGCGAGCATCAAGCCGCAGGTCGCGCCGATGACGACCGCCGCCAAGTTGGCATAGCCTGCGGCCAACGCCAGCGCTGCGATCTGAGTCTTATCGCCCAGTTCGGCGACGAAGAACGTGACCAGCGTCGCCACAAACGCGCTGCGCTGCCGCGTGGGCGTGGCGGTCTCCGTCAGCACCTCGTTCCTCAGTGACCACAGCGCCATGCCGATGAGGCCGGCGCCGACGATGCCATCGAGCAGCCGCGGCGTGAGCAGATGCGCTACCCGCACTCCCACTGCGCCTGCCAATGCAAAGTTCGCCAGCGACGCGCACAGCACCCCGCCCAGGATCGACCACGGCTTGCGATAGCGCGCCGCCAGCATCAACGTCAGCAGCTGCGTGCGATCGCCGATCTCCGCGACCGCCACGGTCACCAGCGAAATCAGGAATGCCTGCATCGGCGAGGTCTACGGCCGCGCGTCCGCCGCGCTGCATTCTGCTGTCAACACACGGCGCTCTGGCTCGGTCATTGCTCGCCGCCGATTGGGTAGTTGTTGCACGGATGGTTGTGACAGGATGCACAGCGGTCACCAACTAGCTTAAGACAAATCGGTGCACCGTGGCGCGCGGCCGATATGAATACTGTGCACCGCGCCCTGACACCCTGCGGCATATAGGGAACACTTCCCTTATGTCCGGGGGCAAGCGCGGATCGCAGCAGAGCGACTCTGAGCAGTTGTTGACCACGCGGGGCCCGGTGTTCGGCGCTGGGCTCGCGGCTGTCGGCCTCGGCATCGCCGTGGCCCTCGGTCTGCTCGCGTGGTCGCACCAACTGCGCCTTCTTCCCGTTGGAGCTTCCGCAGCCCCGGCGGCCGCGGCCATTCAGCGTCTGAGCCTGACGCTGTTGCTGGTGCTGAGCGCCGCAGCCGTCGCTCTGGCCGCGATCTTCGGGGCCGCGCGCCGCGCTGGTTCCTCGCGCGATGCGCGTAGCCGCGCGGTGCTCGAGCAATCTCCCAACGGCATGCTGATCGCCGACGCTGAGACCTTCGCCATTATCGACGCCAATCCGGCCTTCGAGCAAAGCAGCGGCTTCTCACTGGAGCAACTGCGCACGATGACGCTGCCACAGCTATTCGTCATCGACGATAACGACCCCGAGGGTCTGCTCAAGTTACAGGATCCGGTGCCGCGGCTGCCGCTGCACCTCAGTCAACGCTGCCGGGATGGGAGTTTGCTCGAAATCGAGGCCACCGGACATCGCCTCACCCTCGCCCGAAAGGCCGTACTCGCCTTCACCATCTGCGACGTATCGCTTCGGCGCAAGATCGAACTGCAGCTGCTCGAGAAACAGCAGCACCTCGATCATCTGGCCCATCACGATCAGCTCACCGGACTGCCCAACCGGCTGTATCTGGCTCACCACCTGCCGGGGGCCATCAACGAGGCCAAGCGCAGCGGCACCATGCTGGCGGTGCTGTTCCTCGATCTGGATCGGTTCAAGCAGATTAATGACTCGCGCGGACATGAGACCGGCGACAAGTTACTCAAGCAGGTCGCCGAGCGCGTGCGCGCCACGGTGCGTGCCGAGGACATCGTCGTGCGCATGGGCGGTGATGAATTCATCGTCGTGCTGCAGTCGATTCGCAGCACCGATGTCATCAGCGAGATGGCCGCGCGCATCAATGCGGCCCTGAGCTCGCCGGTGATCGTCGATGGGCATCCGCTCGTGACTACCGCCAGCATCGGTGTCGGGCTGTTTCCGCGCGACGGCGCCGACATGGGCGAGCTGCTGCGTCACTCCGACACCGCGATGTATCAGGCCAAGGATCGTGGGCGCAACAATTTTCAGCTGTTCAATCCCATCATGGCGCGCAAGCTGCGCGAGGGAGTCGCGATCGAGGCGAGTCTGCGCATGGCACTCGAGCGCGGCCATCTCGACGTGCACTACCAGCCGATCGTCGACATCACTTCCAACCGCGTAATGGGCCTGGAAGCGCTGCTGCGCTGGAAGCACCCGACACACGGCTACATCCTTCCCGGCCGCTTCATCGATATCGCCGAGGAGACCGGACTGATCGTGCCGGTGGGTGAATTCGTACTGCAGCGGGTGATGCAGGACGTCGGCCACTGGCGCCGTGCGGGCGTCAGCCTGGTACCGATCGCGGTGAACATTTCGGCGGTGCAGCTGCAGCGCACGAATCTACCCGAGAAGATCGAGGCCCTGACGCGCGCCCACGACGTCAATCCGTCACTGCTGCAGCTCGAGCTCACCGAGAGTGCGATGTTCGAGCGTCGCGAGCGCGGCGGAGCGTCACGCCATGATGCGATCTCGCAGCTGGGCGACCTCGGCGTGAGCATTGCGATCGATGACTTCGGCACCGGCTACTCCAGTCTCGGTTATCTGAAGCAATGGCACGTGGACTACCTGAAGATCGATCGCCGCTTCGTGCGCGACCTGGTCACCGACATGAGCGACCTTGCCATCGTCGGCGCCATCATTGCCATGGCGCGCCACCTCAACATCAAAGCCGTGGCGGAGGGAATCGAGGGCTGGCAGCAACTCGAGAAGCTGCGCCAGCTCGGCTGCGGCCTGGCTCAGGGGTATCTGTTTGCCAAGCCCGCTCCGGCCGAACAATGCACCCCGCTGCTGGGCGGCCAGCCGCTCAATCTGATCGGCGGCGAACAACCGACGCACCTGGGCGAGGACCTGAAGCTGCTGGCATCGTGAGTGCCGGCCGGATGTCTGGATGGATGTAGACGCCCTGGGGCTCGTTTAGATACCATTTAAAGCTCATGAACGGGGGTCCCCCCTGGTCGGACGAATTCCACAGGAGCAGAACCGTGACGCCACCACGTGCCTCGGCTGCGGCCGTCATCGCGCTGCTGATGGGGATGCCGTTAACCCTCCTGTCGCTACCGTCACGCGCTGAAACCCGCGGCTACATCATCAGCTGGTTTGCCACCGCGACCTACGTCCAGGATTTCAAGCGCAACTGTCCGCTGGACAAGAATGGCGGCGGCGTCAATCTGGCCATCCGCAATCTGATGGATATCGGCTACTCGCGCGAGGACGCGACGCGGCTCGCCAATGACCCGGCGTTGCAGGCCGGAAAAAACATTCGTGAGCGCATCACCAACCGCGCGATCGTGAATGGGCAGCACGTGAGCGTGTTCAACTATCCGGACGCGGTACCCGATCCCAACATCGAGACCGTCAGCGGCCCGTACGCGTACGGGTTCGACCTCGGGGGGCTGGCGGCCGACAAGTTCGAGGACCCCGAGACTCATCAGAAGATCGACGATCAGCTGTGGCGGGCGGTCGGGTGCACCGAGTCCTTCCACGCCGCGCCGCCGATGATGCCTTACCCGGAGGAGCTGTCCTGGAACGTGATGACCGACTCGGCGCCGGCCTGGGCGCTGCAGATCTCGGGGGTGAATCTGAGCCACGACGGGCCGGTTACCGTCACGATCGATCGAGCGCTCGAGCATCTGGAGCGCGATGCCAGCGGCGGGATCAAGAGCGACGCGACCTACGTGATCGATCCGAGCCCGCGGTCGCACAATGTGCTGCAGGGACAGATCCGCCACGGCATGCTCACGGTGACGCCCAAGGACGTCTACCTCGAGGCCGAGATGCCGTATTACTTTGACGTTGACCTGAAGCGCGCGCACATTCGCCTGGAGAGCGAGACGAGCGGCAAGCTGCTGGGCTACTGGGGCGGGTTCATCGACTGGAAGGACTTTGCCTACATGTACACGGCGCGGCCGGCCAACGGTGCCGACTCGATCGGGATCTATCACGCGCTCAAGAAGATGGCCGACGCAGATCCAGATCCGCACAGCGGGCAGAACCGCATGATCTCGACTACGTATCGCATGGAAGCGGTACCCGCATTCCTCGCGCACGAGGACGGCAAGGTGGTCGCCGTGCCCAGCGCCGAGCCCCTCGGTGGCGTGCTCACGCAGCTCGCCAGCGCGAGCGCAACGGCTCACACCGCGACCAATACCAACTAGACCCGCGAGCTGAGCATCGCCGCCTGGGCATCGGGCCACCAACTGGAGACGGAATGATGAGGTTGAGCCGCTCGCGATCCGCGTCGGGATGGATGAGGGGTTTGCTGCCGCTGGTCGTGCTGGCGCCGCTCGGATTCGGGAGCGCGCGGGCAGCCGACGCAAGCGCAGCAGCTCCGGTGGCGGGGCAGGAGGCAGAACCGGCGCTGTCGCTGCGCCTGAGCCCGAGTCAGTACCGCCAGTCGATCACCGATATCTTCGGCTCCTCGATCAAGATCACCGGACGTTTTGAGCCCGAAACGCGCGCACAGGGGATGCTTGCGATCGGAGCGCGCACGGCCAACATCACCGACACCGGACTCGAGCTCTACGATGAGGTCGCCCGCGGCGTCGCCGATCAGGTGGTCGATGTGGAGCACCGCGGCACCTTGATCGGCTGCGCGCCCGCCTCGGACCAAGGCCGCGATGACGGCTGCGCGCGCTCGTTCTTCACGCGCGTGGGGCCGCTGCTGTATCGGCGTCCCCTCGCCGCCGATGAGATCGAGGCGCGGGTAGCCGCGGCCGGGATGGCTGCCGACAAGCTGCACGACTTCTACGGCGGACTGTCGATGAGCCTGGCGGAGATGCTGGTCGCGCCGGATTTTCTGTTCCGCTACCGCATCCTCGAGCCCGATCCGGCCCACCCGGGGCAGGAGCGGCTCGACGCTTACTCGAAGGCGACCGAGCTGTCGTTCTTCCTGTGGAACAGCACACCCGATGAGGCACTGCTGGCCGCAGCCCGCAGCGGGGCGATTCAGACTCGCGCCGGCCTCCAGAAACAGGTCGATCGTCTGCTCGCTTCGCCGCGACTCGAGGACGGTGTGCGCGCCTTCTTTGCCGATATGCTGGGCTTTGCAGACTTCGAGTCACTGACCAAGGACCCGGCCTTCTTCCCACGCTACACGCTGACGGTGAAGGAAGAGTCGCAAGAGCAGACGCTGCGCACGATCGTCGATCAGCTGATCACCCGCGGGGGTGACTACCGGGATCTGTTCACGACACCGCATACCTTTCTGACGCGCTCGCTGGCGGCGCTCTACGACGTGCCGCTGGTGGACACGACCGATAACGGCCAGCCGTCGAGATGGCTTCCCTACACCTATCCGGCGGGAGATCCCCGTGCGGGAATACTGTCCGAGGCAAGCTTCACGGCGCTGTACTCTCCCGCCGGGCGCACCTCCCCGACGGGGCGCGGCAAGGCGCTGCGCGAGAACGTTCTCTGCGAGCGCGTACCACCCCCGCCTGGCAACGTATCGTTCAAATTCATCGAAGATACGTCCAATCCCGAGTTCAAGACCGCGCGCGCACGGCTCACTGCGCATCGCAGCGCCCCGATGTGCGCGGGTTGTCACCGCCTGACCGACCCCATCGGCCTGGCGCTCGAGAACTTTGATTCGGGTGGCGGCTATCGCAGCGACGAGAACGGCGTGGCGATCGACGCCAGCGGTGAGCTCAGTGGCGCCAAGTTCTACGGGCCGCAGGGTCTCGGCAAAACCATTCACGACGATCCGGCGACCACCAGCTGCGTAGCCCGCAAGGCCTTTGCGTTTGACACCGGCTACATGCCGCC
>JASHTF010000357.1 GCA_030040715.1 Gammaproteobacteria bacterium
CGCGAGCGACAACTGGCCGACAACTACCAGCGCAGCGCGCAGCTCGAGCGCGAGCATGCAGTGCGCGCCGAGCGCGACCGCATCCTGCGCGACATGCACGACGGCCTGGGTCTGCATCTGATCGCGGCGCTGCGACTGCTGGAGAAGCCCGAGCAGGCGCGCCAACAGCTCATCGCGCTACTGCGCGACGCCATGGACGAGCTGCGCATCGCGATCGACTCGATGAAGCCCAGCGGGCAGGACCTGCTGGTGATGCTCGGCAACCTGCGCTATCGACTCGAGCCGCGGCTGCGCGCCGCGGGCATCAGCCTGCACTGGAGCGTCGCCAGCGACTGCGAGCCCGGCCGCCTCGAGCCGAGCGAGATCACCGAGGTGACTCGCATCGTCCAGGAGCTCTGCACCAACGCCATCAAGCACTCGCAGGCGACCGACATGCATCTGTCGATCGAGGAGCTTGCCGACGCAGCGATTCGACTCACCGTCACCGACAACGGTATCGGCTACGACGTGAGCACGGCGCACCCGGGCGAGGGTCTGAAGAGCCTGCGCCGGCGCGCGGCCAATCTCGGGGCCGGCCTGGAGATGCACTCGCAGCCGGGCGAGACGCGCGTGGCGTTGACCCTGAGCGCGCCGCACGCGCTCGCAGCCACTCAGGTGGTCGCGTCGCCCGCGGTCACGCCGAGCACCAGTCGCGTCGCGACGGCAGCTCCGTCCGCACCCTCGCCTGCCTCAGCCGCGCCGCTCTCCGGCGTGGCGTTGCTCGAACGCGGCGAGCCGATCTAGCACCCCTCGGAGCTCGGGCGGCAGCGGCGCGCTGAAGCTCTGCGCAGCCCCATCCGGCCATTCGAAAGCCAGGCACTGCGCGTGCAGAAACATGCGCGTGAGACCCAGCGCGGCGAGCTCCTCATTGAACGCCGCCGCGCCGTACTTGACGTCGCCGGCTACTGGATGGCCGCTATGGGCCGCATGCACGCGGATCTGGTGCGTGCGGCCGGTATGCAGCGTCGCCTCGAGCAGCGAGGCACGGCGCTCGAAGTGCTGCAGGACCTTGAACTCGGTCAGCGCCGCCTTGCCGCCACGGGATGCAACCTGCACGGTGCGCTCGCCGCCGCGGCGCAGATCGGTACGCAGCGGCGCGCTGATGTGCCCATGGCGCGCCGACCAGTAGCCCGCCACCAGCGCCAGATAGCTCTTTCGTACCTCTCCGGCGCGCAGCAGAGCGTGCAGCGTACGCAGCGCCGAGCGCCGCCGCGCCACCAATAAGACGCCGCTGGTATCGCGATCCAGCCGATGCACGAGCTCGAGCTGCTCGTGCGGTCGCGCGGCGCGCAGCGCTTCGATGACGCCGAACGACAGCCCGCTGCCCCCGTGTACGGCCACTCCCGCGGGCTTGTCGAGAGCCAGTAGGCGCTCATCCTCATGGATGATGGAGGCGCAGACGCGCCGGATCAGCGCCCCTGGCACCGTGGGCGGGGCGTCCGGCGCCGGTAGGCGCACCGGCGGCAACCGCACGCGATCGCCCGAGCTCAAGCGCAGCTCGGGGGCCGCGCGGTGACCGTTGACGCGCACCTCGCCGCGGCGGATCAGGCGGAAGATCCGGCTGCGCGGGACGCCGCTCCACAAGTGCGAGAGCACTTTGTCGAGGCGCTGACCGTGCTGCTCGGCCGCGATCGTGAGGTAGCCCACGGCCGATCGCGCGGCCGTCGGCGCGGCGAGTGGCTCGGGCGATTGGGTGCTCTTTGGGTGCGACTCAGCGCTGTTAGGGCGCGGCTCGGCGCCGTGCGCTCGACGCTCGGTGCCGCGCGGGCGCGGCTTGGCAGTGTACAAGTGTTTGATTCCAGTGCCGTTCATAGCTATAATCACTATCGCTGACGCGGGCGTAGACGCTCGAACTCTCCAGGAATCGCGCCTCACCACCGCATCAGCAAGAGCGGCTAGTCGCCGCATGGTAGTTGGTCCTCGGGAACGAGGCCATCGCATGAGTCGGCCGGTCCGGTCCGCGCTCGTCGCACAGTGCTCCAGCGTAAGTTCGAGCCCGCCAGCGCGCTGCCGGTTAGTGGACCTTTTGGCTTTCCAGGCGCGCCGCGCATCGCCGCGGCCACGAGTGGACGCATAAACGAGATGACATCGCAGACGCTCCAATCGCACCCGCGCCCATCGAAGCCTCGGTGCTCCGCTGATTCCGGCGGCTTCGCGATCGTACCCCCCCAAGCGTACGTCGTGATGACCGCGGCCTCTCACCCAATTTCGGCAGAGGCAAATGAAAAGAATGTTAGTCAATGCAACCCAGCCGGAGGAGCTGCGGGTTGCACTGGTCGATGGGCAAAAACTCTATGACCTGAGCATCGAGATACCGTCACGGGAACAAAAGAAAGCCAACGTCTATAAGGCGCGCATCTCGCGCCTCGAGCCCTCGCTCGAGGCCGCGTTCGTCGATTACGGCAGTCAGCGCCACGGCTTTCTGCCGCTGAAGGAGATCTCCCGCGATTACTTTCGCGGCCAGTCGCAACCGGGCGGCCGCCTCAACGTGCGCGAGCTGCTCAACGAGGGTCAGGAACTCCTGGTGCAGGTGGAGAAAGAGGAGCGCGGTACCAAGGGCGCCGCGCTCACCACCTTCATCAGTCTGGCCGGCCGCTTCCTCGTGCTGATGCCGAATAACCCGCGCGCCGGCGGTGTGTCGCGCCGCATCGAGGGCGAGGATCGCGACCAGATGCGTGAAGTGATGAATCAGCTCAACGTGCCCGAAGGCATGGGAGCCATCGTGCGTACGGCCGGGGTTGGCCGCTCGGCCAGCGAGCTGCAGTGGGATCTCGACAACCTCAAGACCCAATGGGATGCGATCAGCGCGGCCATCCAATCGCGGCCGGCGCCGTTCCTGGTCTACCAGGAGAGCGATGCGGTCACGCACGCGCTACGCGACTACCTCACCGATGACATCGGCGAGATCCTGGTCGATGACGAGTCCGCCTTTCAGAAAGCGCAGGAGTACATGCAGCGCTTCATGCCGGCCGACGCGCAGCGCAAGCTCAAGCTGTACAACGACGACATTCCGCTGTTCACGCGCTACCAGATCGAGAGCCAGATCGAGTCGGCCTACGGGCATAAGGTGCAGCTGCCTTCAGGCGGCAGCCTCGTGATCGACTACACCGAGGCGCT
>JASHTF010000358.1 GCA_030040715.1 Gammaproteobacteria bacterium
CCCTGATACCCCTGCGAGTCGAGCGGTGAGTTCTCGAAAGTCGTGCGCGAGTAAAGACCAAACAGAGTCAACCGCTCCGCTGCTCCGAAGTTGAAGTTCAGGTAGGGTCCGGTGTGGGCATAGTTGATCGTCTGCAGATTCACGGGCGTCGGCGCGAGCAGCGGATTGAGCATCCCCTCGCCGAAGCTATCGCCCACCAGCCACTGAAATAACTCGGTTGGTTTTCCCCATATCGCGCTGCCGTTGAACTCCCCGTAGAACGTCCCCGGAAACGTGCCCTTCACATACTGCAATCGATCTACGTTCCCAAGCGCGTCGAGATCGAGCTCTGGCCCCTGATGGATGTAATCGATACCAACACCAGCGAAGCCGATTCCGTCGGGCGTTGGGTGGTTGGACGTGAGGAGGGCGTTCGTCGTGTACGCCATACCCGCGAGCAAGTCGACGTACTGCGGAGCGCGTAGCGTCCCGGCCAGGACACTGAGCGCTTGAGGCCCACTCGGTGCAGGCGTACCGACCAGCGGCTCAGGCGCTGTAGTTGGCGTCGTCTGATCCGGCGTGCTGCTGGGCAGACTGCCAGCATTCTGGGCTTCTACCCCGGTAGCCGCAGCGAGCAAGATCAGGGTGCAGACGAGCAGTCGTTCTGGTTGCGTCATTCTCTATCCGCGCGCGCAGCGCAGCCGCAGCCGGCTTCCCCTGTCCAACTCAGGTGTCTACGGGTTCTCTGCCCGATCGCTGCGCTCGCTCCCATAGCCGTAGTAGTAATAGGGTGCGGCAGCAGATTGCACGCTCTGATTGAGTACCAGCGCGACGGCAGGATGGTTCTTCAGTGTCTCGAGCGCGTCGAGCAGCACCGGCTGCGGCGTGGATCCTGCCCGAACTACGACCAGGATTTGGCCCGCAATTTGCGTGAGCGGATGCGATTCATTGCTCTGCAGCAGCGGGGGCGAATCAAACAGCACAATGCGCTGATTGTCGTGCTCGCCGAGCGCGGCCGCAACCTGCTCCATGCGACGGCTCGCCAGCAGCTCTGTCGCCTCCGCCGACGGCTTGCCTGCTGGAAGTACCGACAGCGTCGCAATATTGGTCTGCAGGATGGCGCGCTCGACATTGAGCTGCGGATCACGCAGCACATCCAGCAGTCCAGGAGCCTCTGCGAGTCCCAGTACGCGGCTGATTTGCGGTTTGGCTACATCCGCATCCACCAGCAGTACGTGCAGGTCCTTCTCGAGCGACAGGCTCAAGGCGAGATTGACGGCGGTAAAGCTCTTGCCTTCGCCGGAGACGGCACTCGCGACCATGACAAGATAGCCGTTTGGTACCCGCGTCGCACCACGGCCGAGCGCGCGCGCAATAAGGGGGCGCTTGATATAGCGGTATTCGCGCGCCAGCTTGAATCCCTCGTATGCAGGAGAGAGCAGTCCCGCCTCCCGCAGCACGGCGGCATCAAATAGCAGCCCGGCTCCCTCCTGACTCGGGCGCGGCGCCGCGGTCGGCTGTGAGGCAGCCTCCGCGCTGGCGGCCTCTGCAGGTGGTTGCCGAAAGTCGCGCCGGTCGATCTTGATGATGCTCACGCCAGCAGCGCTCGGGCAAGGTTATAGATGTACGACTCGAGCAACAGTACCGCCGCGCCAACACCGAGCAGTGCGACGGTGATGCTGGCATACAGCACCCCGCCTCGGCGTCGCCGTGCCTGGTAGCGCTCGATCCAGGCCATGCTGACGGCACCGAGCACAGGTAAGCCAGTCACACCGGCGAGCTGCCGCGTGCTGACGAACACAGGTCGCAGCATATGCAGCACGTAGGCCGCGCCCGTCCCGATCGCGAGCGCCAGAGCCAGCGCCAGCCCAATCAACAGCGGCCGATTCGGTGCCACCGGCTCGAACTTGGCCGTGGGCGGGTCGATAACCTCGAACTGCACGATGCCCGTGGCGTCGGCCTGTTGGCCGAGTCGCGCTCGATTGAGACGCTCGAGCAGCTCGTTATATTGGGTGCGCGTGACATCACCGTCGCGCGTCAGCTGCGCGTATTCGGCCTCGACCTGCGGCGCGGTGCTCATCTTGCTCTTGAGCGCGGCAATCTCCGTCTCGCGATCAGCGATATCCTGCTGCATGGAGGCGATATCGACCTGCTCCTGGTTGGACTGCACCTGCAGCTGTTGGTAGACCGGATTCGACGTGAGTCCCAACTGTGTGGCGGCACTAACGTCCCCCTTCTTCGCAGCCGCGAGCTCGGTCTCCCGGCGCGCTTGCAGCTCCTTGAGAGTCTGGCGCAGCTCGATCACATCCGGATATCGATCGGTGTACTTGAGCAGCAGCTGGTCGAGCTGCTGTTGCGTCTGCGCAATGAGGGTTCCAGTATCAAGTGTCGCACCCGGAGCGTTCTTGGCCGACGGCGGCGCTCCGGCCGTGAAGGGCTGTCCACTATGCAGCTCGGCTTGCAGCGCCTCTTCCTTCCGCTCCTCGAGATTCAGCTTTTCCTTCGCCTGAGTCAGCGCATCGGTGTCGCTCTGCAGACGGCTGAAGTAGTCGCCCGCCTGTCCGGGGATAAGGCCCACGTTGCGTTTCTTGAACTCGGCGATGCGTTGCTCGGCGGCTGAAAGGCGCTGTCCGTACTCGTTGATCTGCTGCACCAGAAACTGCTCGGCCTGCTCTGACCCCTCGCGCTTACCGCCGAGGCTGCCCTCGACGAAGTTGTTGAGCAGCCGATCGACGACCTGCAGGCTCAGGTCCCGGTTGTGATTCTTGTAAGTGATCGTGTAGAGGGTCGCCGCATTTTGATTTTGCTGCGTGACAGGGAGATTACCAGCGATTTCGATGTCCTTACGCAGCTGTTCGATGACCTCTTGCTTCTCTTCCGGGGTCAGCGCACCGGCGAGCAGATTGGTCTGTTCGGCGACCTTCTCGAGTTGGGGGCCGCCGAGCAGGGCCTGGCGCACACGTTGAATCTGGCTGTCGATGTTATCGCCCAGACCGATACCCTGCGTCGCCTGGCGCAGCGTTGTTCCGGTATCGACGAACACGCGTGCCGAGGCCTCATACGTA
>JASHTF010000359.1 GCA_030040715.1 Gammaproteobacteria bacterium
TGAAGCTCGATGGCGCGCAGATCACGGCGATCATGAACGCGCTCAGCGTCGGTTTCGAGTCGGGGCAGTTGCACCCGTACGCGATCAAGGAATGGCCGTTCGATCAGGCGGCGCGCGCCTATGCGGCCGTAGAGCAGGGGACCGGTCCCGTCAAGCAGGTGCTGGTGTTGCACTGATCAGCGCGTCGCGCGCTTGGCGGTCGCTCGCGGCATCGATGCAGGTCCAGGCCATGGCCACGGCACCGTCGCACAACGCCTGGTCGGCGTCGGGGCTGATGCAGTGCTGCGCGAATTCGGGTTGGTGGTTGACCGCCGGCAGGGAGTTGATGCTGAGCAACGGATGAATCGATGGGATCACGAGGGACACGTTCCCCATGTCGGTCGAGGCCGTGGGTCGCGTTTCCCACTCGCCGAGCGGGGGAAATGGCCGACCGAGCATCTCGGAATTGCTGCGATATAGGGCCGCGAGCGTGGTGTCGTGGCGCATCTGCGCGTAGGGCTTGTCGCCACCGCTGATCTCCAGTTTCGCGCCGGTGGCCAGTGCGCCGGCCTCAAAACAGCGGTAGACGCGCTCGCGCAGCTCTGCGAGCTGTGCGAGCGTCTCGGAACGCACGATGTAGCGGGCCGCGGTGTGAGCGGGTACGACGTTCGGCGCCGCTCCACCGACGGTCACGATGCCGTGAATACGGTCGGCGGGCCGAATGTGCTGCCGCAGCAGGCCGATCGCCGCCTGCGCGATGGTCAGCGCGTCGGCCGCATTGATGCCGAGCTCCGGAAAGGCTGAGGCATGAGCCTCTTTGCCGGTGCAATGGACGTCGAACATCGAGGCGGCGATGATCTTGGCCCGCAGCAGGTCGAGCGGTGCCGGATGGACCATCATCGCGGCGTGGATGCCTCGAAACGCGCCGCGCTCGAGCAGCAGAATCTTGCCGCCGGCATTTCCAATCTCCTCGGCGGGCGTGCCGATGACGCTGACGGTCAGCCCGACGTCGTCGGCGACCCGGGCGGCGGCGATCGCGGCGCCGACCGCGGCGGCGGCGATGATGTTGTGGCCGCAGGCGTGCCCGATGCCGGGCAGGCAGTCGTATTCCGCGCAGATGCCGACATGCAGCGGCCCGGACCCGGCGCGCGCATGGAAGGCGGTCGCAAGCTCACAGATGCCCGACTGCACTGCGAAGCCGGCGTCGCTCAGCGCCTCACACAACCACCTCGAGGCGTGCAGTTCCTCAAAGCCGAGCTCGGGGTGCGCGTGAATGCGGTGGCTGAGGTCGATCAGTCCGCCGCGCGCGTGTTGGAAGCACTCGCGTGCTGCCGCCTTCGCGTCCATCGTGCCTCCGCGCGGCCGCGATGGCGGCCACGATGCATCGCCGGAGCGGCAGAATAGCATCGATCGTCGCGGCAGGATCAGCCCGATGCTGTCGGCGCCGAGCGCTCGCGCTATGATGCCGAACGGCGCGCAGGCATTCGAATACCAACTGCAGGAGCAGGCCCATGAAGAGGAGGTGGTACGGGGTTCTCGGCGTCGCGGCAGTGCTCGCTGCCCTCGCCGCCGCAGGTCAGGCGAGCCGTAGCGACGATCAGCGCAGTTCCGAGCAACAACTGGTCGAGCGCGCCAAGGCGCTCGAGTTGCCGACGCCGTACGTGCCGCCGCCGGGCGATCCGATGGAGCATTACGCCGCCGGTTATGCCAAGGTCATGTGCTCGGCGGTGTTTGTGACCGGACTCGACCCGGCCTTTGCCGAGCAGAACGTGGGCTTCTTCACGGCACCCTACGAGGTGCGCGCCAAGCTCGGTACGCCTCAAATCGACCGCGAGCATCGCGCGGTGAGGGTGACGACTCCGAGCGGCGTGGTGCGCGTTGCCGAGCGGGTTGGCAGCCAGGGCTGCGTGACGCTGCCGATCGGACAGTCGCATGTGTTCTTCAAGCCTTCGATCGTAAGGAGTGCACTGCCGCCTGCGAGCACCCAGCCCTGGCCGATGGGCGATGTGATGCCGCCCGGTGGACCCCCGCCGGGGGTCGACGCAGCCAAGCTGCGGCAGGCCGTGCAGACGGCATTCGATCCGGCGGGCATGACCGCGGCATTCGTCGTGACCTATCGGGGCAAGATCATCGCCGAGCACTACGGCGAGCACATCAGCTCGAGCACGCCGCTCGAGAGCTGGTCGATGGGGAAGAGCGTCGTGGCGACGCTGCTCGGCGTATTGATCCAGCAGGGAGTCTACCAACTGGATGAGGCGGCACCGATTCCGGAGTGGCAGACGCCGGGCGACCCGCGCGCCAAGATCCGCATCGAGGACATCATGCACATGTCGAGCGGCTTGCGCATCCGCGCACCCTACGATCCGGGCTTCGACGAGCACGGACCTTATCCGGATCATTTTTATCTGTATACCGCGGGAGTGAATATATTCCATTACGCGGCCACGCGACCGCTCGAGTGGCCACCGAACACGGTGGGACGCTATCGCAATTGTGATCCGGTGCTCGGCGGCTATCTGATCCGGCTCGCGGTCGAGCAGCGTCACGAGGACTATCACTCATTCCCGCAGCGCGCGCTGTTCGACAAGATCGGCGTCCGCACCATGATGATCGATACCGACGCGTACGGGAATTTCATCATGCAGGGCTATGAGCAGGCGTCAGCGCGCGACTGGGCGCGACTGGGAAATCTGTACCTGCAGGACGGCGTGTGGAACGGACAGCGTCTGCTGCCGGAAGGCTTCGTCAAGTTCGTGAGCACGGTGGCGCCCGCCTGGCAAGCCGATGGGCGTCCGGTCTATGGAGGCTTTTTCTGGATCAACGGCACCGACCAGTTTCCCGCGCCCAGGGAGGCTTATTCCATGCAGGGGGCCGGCGGACAGTTCGTACTGATCATCCCCTCGCATCAACTGGTGATCGTGCGGCTCGGCCACTACCGGGGGGAGCAAGCCGGCACTCGCGCGCTCGCGAAGGCGGTGGGGCTGATCATCGAGGCGGTGGGCGGCGGCGGGGGCGGCGAGGACGGCCACTAGCGCGGCCCAACGCTCGGGGCCGTAGGCCTGGAGGGGCCGGGCGGCGCGGCGCTGCAGCAGCGCCGGTGTGTCACTGCACGATACCGTTGCGCACCGCGTACGTGGTCAGATCGGCATTGGTGGCCAGGCTCATCTTGTCGAGGATGCGCTTGCGATAGGTGCTCACGGTCTTTTCGGACAGGAACAACTCCCCCGCGATCGAGGACACCGTGCGGCCAGCCGCGAGCTTGCAGAAGATCTGAAATTCGCGCTCCGACAGACGCCGATGCAGCGGTTCTTCGCTGTTCTCATCGAAGTCCGAGAGCAGGATCTCGGCCAGATCGGCGCTGAGGTAGCGGCGACCCTGCAGCACCTCATGGGTAGCCTTCAGTAACTCATCCGCCGTGCATTCCTTCGGCAGGTAGCCGCGCGCGCCCGCCTTCAGCACGCTGATCGCATACTGGCGCTCCGGCAGACCGCTGAGCACCAACACCTTGGTCTCATTATAGCTGGCGCGAATGTGGCGCAGAATGTCGAAGCCGCTGCGATCCGGCATGTTGATGTCCAGCAGCAGCAGATGCCAGTTCCCCGAGCGCAACCGATCGAGCGTCTCATTGCCCGACGCGGCCTCACCGATTTCAGTGATGGTGCGATCGTCCTCGAGAAACTGGCGAATGCCAGCACGAACCATCGGGTGATCGTCGGCGATGAGTATCCTGGTCATAGAGAATTCAGCTTGGAGCTAGACACGGGCTGGGGGGCAGGGCTCTATTTATATGCGCTTCGAATCAAAAAAACCATTGGATCTTTGCACACGCGAATCGAGGGACGCACACAAGCTGTAGGAACAAAGGCATCATGCCGCTGTATGTTACTATGAGTTAATGGTAACAACAACGCATTTGATCCCGATTCATTGCGGTTACCGGGGTGCGTATCAACTACGCGCACAGCGACTTTGTCGATGTGATCGAGGGATGCGGCTGCAGTGACGGCGTCGCCGGCTACCAGCGACCGGGGCATGCTCGTCATGGACAGGGTGTCCCGACTGCCGCCGGTCCCACCTCTGGTGGATATTCACCTATGCTGGCGCAACGGCTGCTCGTCGCGCACAACCGGCCGTGTCTCTCAGATTGACCCGACATATGTAAAGGGTGGTTTCCTGACCGCTCAATAGCGCGAATTGCTGCACATCGGCGGCTGTTCAAATGAGGAGAATCGGAGTCGTCCTCAGTGAGGAATCCGATCGCAACGCAAGTGCAACCATGGCGCTCAGTCCAGTCAACTTGGCGATTGACCCTTCGCCTCCCAACGATGCGGCGATCGGCGCGCTAGCCGAGCCGTTACGTCAGCGGTTAGCCGCGGAGGGTGTGTTCACGCTGCAAGATTGGGTGGCCTTGGGCCGCCGCCGACACCAGCTGTTTGGCATCACTTCGGCCACGGTGAAGAAGCTCGACGCGCTCGCGCGCTCGAGCCGTGGCTGAGTGAGGCGTGCTCACGACTACCACGCAGCCGTGACCGCGGCCGCGCGCCGCACGGCGCGGTGACAGGCCGTCTGCCGACGAACGGCGCTACTTGTACAGCAGCGGATACTTCTTGGGATCGGTCGGGCCCGGGAGCGAGCGCAGATAGGCGATGATGTCGCCGAGCTCCTGGTTCGAGAGCACCTTCTCGGTGTAGGCAGGCATGTCGTTCGGGCCCTTGCGAACCGCCGCAATAATCTCGATTGAAGAGCGGCGTGAAAAGATTCCTGCAAGCGCGGGCGCCGGACCGTTGAACGCTCCACCTTCGCCGACGCGCCCATGGCATTCGAAACAACCATCGGTAATGAAGAGCCGCTTGCCGTTCGCGGCGCGGCTGTTGTCAGCCGCAACACACGTGCCGGCGATCGCCCAGGCAGCGGCGACCAGGAGCCAGCTCAGGTTCTTGCGATGCATGCGATAGCTCCTCAGCGTGGATCGGTGACGACATCGACCAGCGCCGGCTGGCCGCTCTTGACGACCGCGACCGCGCGCGCGATCGCCGGCCCGAGCTCCTTCGGATCGCTGATCGGGCCCTCGCCATGCACTCCGTACCCGCGCGCGACGGTGGCGTAGTCGATATAGGGATCTCTGAAGGTCGTTCCGATGTACGCCTTGTCGATGCCGCGCTGGCGACGAT
>JASHTF010000360.1 GCA_030040715.1 Gammaproteobacteria bacterium
ACGGCGCGCATACCGCCGCTGGCGGGGGTGGCCGTGCCCAGCAGCTCCTGCAAGTCAAGCGCCACGCCGATGTCGGGCTCGGACGCCTCGACGCCCGCCGACGAAAGCTGTGGAGTGACCGGGTAGATCGCGCTCGCCTCGGGGGCCTCCGTGTCCGGCTCGATGCGGACACCCAAGAGGAAATCGCCCATGCGCAGGCGATCGCCGTCGCGCAGCGGATAAGTATTGCGCCGACCGAGCGCGACCGTGCCGCCATTCACGTACACGCCGTTGGTGCTGGTGTCGAGCAGGTAGAAGGTTCCGCGGCGGCACTCGATGCGTGCGTGGTGCGAGGAGAGGTAGCAGTTCGGATCCGCGAGTACCCAGTCATTGTCGCGCCCGCGCCCAATGGTGCCGCCCGCGCTACCCACTATGAAGCTGGCACGGGATCCGAGGGCCTCGCGCTGCTGGCTCACGATGGTCAGTCTCAAGGCCATTGATCAATCCGTGATGGCAGGCGTACATCGGGAACCACGGCGGGCGGCCACGACATATAATGAGCTGCGGCGTGCCGCGATGGACGGCCTCCCGATCGGTCAACCATGGCATCGAACCATATTTTCAAGATTATCTTTGTGAACCAGGGCAAGGTTTACGAGATCTATGCTCGCAAGGTGAGCCACGGCGCGCTGTTCGGTTTTGTCGAGATCGAGGAGCTGGTGTTCGGCGAGCGGCCATCGGTGGTACTCGACCCCGGTGAGGAGCGACTGAAGAGCGAGTTTGCCGACGTCAAGCGCACCTATCTGCCGCTGCAGTCGGTGATTCGGATCGATGAGGTGCGCAAGCAGGGGGTCAGCAAGATTGTCGCCCTCGAAGGCGGCAACGTCGCGCAGTTCCCGGTGCCCTTTCTACCGCCGTCCGGCTCCGACCCCGGAACCAAAAAGCCTTGATGCTGGAGCTGGCCGGCTCGCAGGCGCTGTCGAGATTTCGCATCCTCAGCTTGCTTGAGCGCCTGCAAGCGTTGGTACCGGCCGTACGCTCACTGCAGGTGCAGTTCGTCCATTTCGTCAGCTGCTACGGACACCCCGATGAGAGTGAACGTGCTCTCCTCCGCGCGCTGCTGGACGATGGCGGCGAGCGTGCCATACCCCATAGCTCGGATGCATCCTCGGCCGCGCCGCCGGTGCGGTCGGCGTGCGAGCCCGCTCGGCTGCTGGTGGTGCCGCGGCCGGGGACGATATCGCCCTGGTCCAGCAAGGCGACCGACATCGCGCAGGTGTGCGGGCTCGAGTGGGTGCGCCGCATCGAGCGCGGCACCCTGCACACGCTCGGCCTGAGCACGCCCCTCGGCGCCGAGCAGCGCGCGCGCCTGGCGCCGCTGTTGCACGATCGGATGCTCGAGACGGTAATCGAGGATTGCGCGGGCGCCGCCGCACTGTTCGCCGAGGAGGTACCGGCGCCGCTGCGAGTCATCGATCTGGCGGCAGGACGGGTCGCGCTCGAGCAGGCCAATCGCAGCCTCGGCCTCGCACTGAGCACGGAGGAGATCGACTATCTGCTGCGGATCTTTGCGCACCTCGGTCGCAGTCCGACCGACGCCGAACTGATGATGTTCGCTCAGGCGAACTCCGAGCATTGCCGACACAAAATCTTTAACGCCGCCTTCGTGATCGATGGCATCGCGCAGCCGCAGTCGCTGTTCGCGATGATCCGCAACACCGCGCTGCGCAGTCCCGAAGGCCTGCTGTCCGCCTACCGGGACAACGCAGCGGTCATCCGCGGCACGCAGGCGACGCGTTGGTTCGTCGATCCGGTCAGCGGTATCTATCGAACCAGCGAGGAACCGGTCGACGTCCTCATGAAGGTAGAGACCCACAATCACCCGACCGCGATCTCGCCGTTTCCGGGCGCCGCGACCGGAGCTGGGGGCGAGATTCGCGACGAGGCGGCCACCGGACGCGGCGCCAAGCCGAAGGCGGGACTGGTCGGCTTCTCCGTCTCGCACCTGCAGATCCCGCAGCTTCCGCAGCCGTGGGAGCGCAGCCTCGGCAGACCGGCGCGCATCGCCTCGGCGCTGGAGATCATGCTCGAGGGACCGATCGGGGCGGCGGCCTTCAACAACGAATTCGGTCGACCCAACATCTGCGGCTATTTTCGGACGCTGGAGACCTCGCTGCCTTCGACGCAGCCGGGCCGAGCCTGGGGCTACCACAAGCCAATCATGTTGGCCGGTGGGCTCGGTAACATCCGCCGCGGCCACGTCGAGAAAGGCGCGATCGGTGCCGGCGATCGGCTGATCGTGCTCGGCGGACCGGCGCTGCCGATCGGACTCGGCGGGGGCGCGGCCTCGTCGGTCGGCAGCGGCAGCTCGGATGCCGAGCTCGACTTCGCCTCGGTGCAGCGTGGCAATCCCGAGATGCAGCGCCGCGCGCAAGAGGTCATCGATCGCTGCTGGGCACTCGGTCCCGACAACCCGATTCTGCTGATCCACGACGTCGGTGCAGGCGGCCTGTCGAACGCCGTGCCCGAGGCGATCGGGCAGCATGGCGCGCGCGTGCAGCTGCGCGCGATACCGAGCGCCGCGCCGCGCATGTCGCCGCTGGAGCTGTGGTGCAATGAGGCGCAGGAGCGCTATGTGCTCGTGGTCGCGGCGGCGGCGTTGCCGCGATTGCAGGCGATCGCCGCGCGCGAGCGCTGTCCGCTCGCGGTCATCGGCGAGGTCAGTGATGACGGCGTACTGATCGTGCACGACCGCCACTTCGGCGACGATCCGATCCACATGCCGGTCCAGACGCTGCTCGGTGATCCCCCGCGCATGCGCCGGATCGCAGCGAGCACGCCGGCTCCCGAGCCGCGGCACGACTGCGAGCGCCTCGATTTGCGCGCGGCGCTCTATCGCGTGCTGCAGCTACCGGCGGTGGCCGACAAGACGTTCCTCATCACGATCGGTGATCGCACGGTCGGCGGATTGATCAGTCGCGACCAATGCGTCGGTCCGTGGCAGGTGCCGGTCAGCGACGTGGCGGTGACACTGGCGGATTACCGGCACCACGTGGGTGAGGCCATGGCGATCGGCGAGCGCACGCCGGTGGCGCTGCTCGATGCCCCGGCGTCGGCGCGGCTCGCGGTGTGTGAGGCCATCACCAATATCCTGGCCGCCGACATCGCGAGCCTGCGCGAGGTGCGCCTGTCGTGCAACTGGATGGCCGCCGCCGGCGAGCAAGGCCAGGACGCGGCGTTGTACGCGGCCGTGCGCGCGGTCGGTGAGGAGTTCTGTCCCGCGCTCGGTATCGCCGTTCCAGTCGGCAAGGATTCGCTCTCCATGATCACGCGCTGGCGCGAGAACGACGAGCCACGCAGCGTGGTCGCGCCGCTGTCCCTGATCGTGTCCGCATTCGCGCCGGTGGGCGATGTGCGGCGCACGCTCACCCCGGTGCTGCAGCTCGACCGGGGGCCGTCCGTGTTGCTGCTGGTGGAGTTGTCTGCCCGCCACCGCCTCGGCATGAGTGCTCTGGCGCAGGTGTTCAACGCGACCGGCGGCGCCAGCGCGGATGCCGATGACCCCTCGATGCTGGCACGGCTCGCGAGCGCGATCATCGAGCTGCGCACGCGCGATGCGATCCTCGCGTACCACGATCGCTCCGACGGCGGCCTGGTGGTGACACTGGCGGAGATGGCATTTGCCGGCCACTGCGGCCTCGACGTGGAGCTCGGATGTGCGCCCGAGGAGGCCCTCGCGCAGCTGTTTGCGGAGGAGCCAGGAGTAGTGCTTCAGGTTCGCGCCGAGCAACTGCATGAGGTACTCGCCTGTCTGGCCGAGCAGGGTCTTGCGGCCGGCACGCGCCGCCTGGGCACGCCTACGCAGACACTGCGGATGCGCGTTCGAGCCGCAGGCGCCGTTCTGCTCGATGAGGCGTGGACGGATCTGCGGCACGCCTGGTCGCAGACCTCGTACCACATGCGGCGACTGCGCGATGATCCGCAGTGCGCGCAGGAGGAATTCGCGGCGCTGCTGGACGCCGACGATCCGGGACTGTCGGAGCACCTGAGCTTCGATCCGCAGCACGACATCACGATACCCTTGATGGCGCGCGGCACGCGGCCGCGCGTCGCGGTGTTGCGCGAGCAGGGCGTCAATGGCCAAGTGGAGATGGCCGCGGTGCTCGAGCGCGCCGGCTTCGAGGCGTATGACGTGCACATGTCGGACCTACTGCAGGGGTCACGCACCCTGCAGGAATTCTCCGGCCTGGTGGCCTGCGGAGGATTCTCGTACGGTGATGTGCTCGGCGCAGGCGGCGGCTGGGCGCGCTCGATCCTGATGCACGCGCGTACTCGGTCCGAGTTCGAACGCTTCTTCGCGCGCCCGGATACGTTCGCGCTCGGGGTCTGCAACGGCTGCCAGATGTTTGCGCTGCTCAAGGAGCTGATACCCGGAGCGGCCGAGTGGCCACGCTTCCTGCGCAATCGCAGCGAGCAGTTCGAGGCGCGCCTCAGTCTGGTGCAGATCGAGGCTTCGCCCTCGGTACTGCTGGCTGGCATGCAGGGGTCACGGCTTGCCGTGGCAACCGCGCACGGTGAGGGCCGCACGCAGTTTCACAGCGAGGCGGATCGCCGCCACTGCGAGAGCCGGGGATTGGTCGCGTTTCGATACCTGACCAACCGCGGCGAGATTGCCACCCACTACCCGGCCAATCCGAGCGGCGCAACCGGCGCGATCGCCGCCCTGACCACCCCCGATGGCCGCGTAACCGTGTGCATGCCGCATCCGGAGCGGGTTTATCGCCGGGTCCAGAATTCCTGGGGTCCGCGCGACGGCGGCGAGGACAGTGGTTGGATGCGCATGTTCCGCAACGCGCGCGTGTGGCTCGGCTGAACCAGCGCGGCGCTCAGGGCGGCAGGGACTCGGCGGACTGGTCGGCGCGCAGGTCGAGACGCTGCTCGGCGTGCTCCGGCGCTCCGCCTTGGCGCGCAGCTTCTTCCGAGAAGAAGCGCCGCACCACCATGGCTTGCTGCAGGCGTCCCTTGCGGACGTAGGCCTGATAGAGCAGGTCCTTCATGACCTCGAGCAGCAAACCGGCGTGATCATCATCGAGCTGCGGCAGACTCGGCGCCGGATCGGCATCGGAGCCAAAGATCACGCGCTTGAGCAACGCGAAGCTGCCGGAGTCGATCTCGGCCATCTCGCGCAGGTCGCTGAGCTCATCAAACAGACGCAGCTTGCCGCTCTCCCCGAGCTGCGCAAATGCCTCCTGCATCGTGCGGCGACACATGCTCGCAAACGCATTGAATACGCCATGCGAGTAGCATTGCAGTGCCTCACGAAACATGGTCTCGACCACTTCGGGCAGATAGGAGAAAGTGAATTTCTCCCGCGGTCGCTCGACCTCGTTGAACTGTGCGGACAGCTCGACGCGGTTCGGCTCGTAGCTGCGTACGTTGTAGCGTAGAAATATCGGCGAGTTGCACGAATCGCAGCGATACACCAATCCGATCTGTTTGGGACGGGCAGCCATTAAATCGGCAAAGCGCGGCACCGCGAGCGGCGTGATATGCGCAAACACCGAGCAATGTGGACAGGTCAGGGCGAGACTCGGTGCCTGATCGTTGTGCAATCGGTCGTTGCTGTCGATGTAGACGGGCATGTGACGCGCCTCACACTTTTTCTTCTGCGGCAGTGTAGCCGAAGACGGCGCCGGCGGCGGCGTGCGCGCTGCGTGCGAGCCGCTGCGGCCCGTGAGCCGACATAATCACGCTGACATAACACCGTCGCTATGGCGGCCGCGCCGGCAACCAGCGCCGCGGGCTGGCGGCGTGGAGGTACGGCCGGCGTGCGCGGCCGCGCCGCTGAGTGGCCGTCTGGGGCCGCTAGGCGCTGAGACGCTTGTACTTGAGCCGGTGCGGCTGCGCCGCCTGCTCGCCGCGGCGCCGCTTCAGGTCCTCGACGTAGTCGTGAAAGTTGCCCTGGAACCACACCACCTCGGAATTGCCCTCGAACGCCAGGATGTGCGTCGCGATGCGATCGAGGAACCAGCGGTCATGCGAGATCACCACGGCACAGCCCGGGAAACTCAGCAGCGCCTCCTCGAGCGCGCGCAGCGTTTCGACGTCCAGATCGTTGCTCGGCTCATCGAGCAGCAATAGGTTCGCGCCGGCCCGCAGCACCTTGGCGAGATGCACGCGGTTGCGCTCGCCGCCCGATAGCTCACCGATCAGCTGCTGCTGCTGTGCGCCTTTGAAATTGAAGCTGCCGACGTAGCTGCGCGAGGAGGTCTGGTAGCCGTTGACGCGGATGATGTCCTGAGCGCCGGAGATTTCTTCCCACACGGTTTTACTGTCGTCGAGGCTGTGGCGCGATTGATCGACGTAGGCCATCTTGACCGCTGGTCCGATGCGGATGTCGCCCGCGTCCGGTTTCTCGGTCCCGGTGAGCATGCGGAACAACGTGGTCTTACCGGCGCCGTTGGGTCCAATGATGCCCACAAGGCCGCCGCGCGGCAGCGTGAAGCTGAGATCGTCGATCAGCAATCGCTCGCCGAACGCCTTGCGCAGACCCTGCACCTCCACGACCACATCGCCCAGCCGTGGTCCCGGCGGGATGTAGAGCTCGTTGGTCTCGCTGCGCTGTTGGAATTCCTTCGATGCCAGTTCCTCGTAGCGCGCTAGG
>JASHTF010000361.1 GCA_030040715.1 Gammaproteobacteria bacterium
GAGTTACATTCATCCATTGACGATTCTCTCGACGCTGCCGTCCGCCGGGCTCGGTGCATTGCTCGCACTGATGATCGCCGGTGATGATCTCAACGTGATCGGCATCATCGCGCTGATCCTGCTGATCGGCATCGTCAAGAAAAACGGCATCATGATCGTCGATGTGGCGCTGCAGCTCGAGCGCGAGCAGGGTGTCGAGCCCGAGGAGGCCGCGATGCGCGCCTCGCACCAGCGGCTACGCCCGATCCTGATGACCACCTGCTGCGCTTTTTTCAGTGGCATCCCGCTGATCGTCAGCCAGGGTGCCGGGGCCGAGTTCCGCCAGCCGCTCGGCATCGCGATCGTCGGCGGCCTGATCGTGTCGCAGGCGCTCACCCTGTTTACGACGCCGGTGATCTATGTCTATCTGGATCGCTTGCGCCGGCGCTTCAGCAGGCAGTCGGTGCACACCGAGGCGATGGGCATGTCGCCGCGGCTGATGCCCAACCCGGCGCAGCGGGGCGCAGGCTCTTGACAGCTCTTGGCGTGGAGGCGATATGCTGAAATCTATGTCCTCGCATGATGGGGCAGGGCGCGCGGGCGACTCGTCGCAGCGCGCGGACCTGCCGACCGCGCCGCCGCCATCCGCCATCAGCTCGCAGGCCCTGGTGCAGCTGTGTGCGGGCATCGTCTGCATGGCGATGGTCGCGAACCTGCAGTATGGCTGGACCATCTTCGTCGGTCCGATCCACGCCGAGCACCACTGGACCAACCCGCAGATCCAGCTCGCCTTCACGCTGTTCGTGCTGTTCGAGACCTGGCTGGTGCCGTTCGAGGCCTACCTGGCTGATCGCTTCGGCCCGCGGCCGGTGGTCATGATTGGAGCGCTGATCGTAGCGTGCTCCTGGATCGTCTATTCCAAGGCCGACACGCTGTTTGCGCTCTACGCCGGCGGAATCATCGGCGGCATCGGCACCGGGTTTGTCTATGGCACCTGCGTCGGCAACGCCGTCAAATGGTTCGCGAAGCGCCGCGGGCTGGCCGCGGGGTTCACCGCGGCCGGCTTTGGCGCCGGCGCCGCGATCACGATTCTGCCGTTGACCCACTCTCTGGCGCAGCACGGTTACCGGGCGACGTTCTTTAATTTCGCCCTGATCCAAGGCGGCGTGATCCTCGTGGCGGCGCTGCTACTACGCAAGCCGAGCGGCCGCGCGGCGGCGCGGGCAATGAATCCGCGCCTGCTCCACACCCAGCACGACAGCACGCCGCTGCAAATGCTACGCAGTCCCGCGTTCTACCTGATGTACGTCGCCTTCGTCGGCGTCGCGGCGAGTGGCCTGATGGCTACCGCGCAATTCGCTCCGATCGCCAACGGATTCGGTATCGCCAAGGTACCGGTCAATCTCTTTGGTATCGTCATTCCGGCGCTGACGTTCGCCCTGTCACTCAATAATCTGATGAATGGCCTGAGCCGGCCGCTGTTCGGTTGGGTCTCGGACTGGCTCGGGCGCGAGATGACGATGTTTGGCACGTTCCTGGCGGAGGGGATCGGGATCCTGTGCCTGGCGCGGTTTGGCAGCAATCCCGTGGCCTTCGTGCTGCTGGCGGGGCTGGTGTTCTTTGCGTGGGGGAATATTTTCAGCATCTTTCCGGCACTGACGTCCGATCACTTCGGCACGCGCTACGCCTCCACCAATTACGGCGTGCTCTACACCGCCAAGGGCACAGCCGCCTTCTTCGTGCCGATCGGCGCCATGCTCGCCTTGAGGACCGGCAGTTGGTCGACGACGCTGACCGTCGCGGCGATCGCCAACGTCATCGCAGCGCTGATCATGCTGCTACTGCCCAGGGTGCGTCGGCGCGAGATACAGCAACAGCAGCGCTCGCTCGAGCAGGGGCGAGCGGTCGAGCACGGCGGCACGCTGGCACCGGCGGACTAAAGCTCGTCGGTTGCTCACGGAGGGGATGATTCATGGCTCTGGCGTTAGACGGCGTACGCATTCTGGATTTCACCCACGTGCAGTCCGGGCCGACCTGCACCCAGCTGCTGGCCTGGCTCGGTGCCGACGTCATCAAGGTGGAGAAGCCCGGCAGCGGCGATATCACGCGCCAGCAGCTGCGCGACGTTCCCGGCGCCGACAGCCTCTATTTCACGATGCTGAATCACAACAAGCGCTCGATCACTCTCGATACCAAGAGCGAGCAGGGCAAGCAGATACTCGAGCGGCTGGTCCGGCATTGCGACGTGCTGGTAGAGAATTTCGCCCCCGGGGTACTCGATCGCATGGGATTTACCTGGGGTCGGATCCAGGAGATCAACCCGCGCATGATCGTCGCCTCGGTCAAGGGGTTCGGACCCGGGCCGTATGAGGAGTGCAAGGTCTACGAGAACGTGGCGCAGTGCGCCGGCGGCGCGGCGTCGACCACGGGATTTGATGACGGGCCGCCGCTGGTGACCGGAGCGCAGATCGGCGACAGCGGCACGGGTCTGCATCTGGCACTCGGGATCGTGGCGGCGCTCTATCAGCGCGTCGCCACCGGTCGCGGCCAGAAGGTGCTCGCGGCGATGCAGGACGGGGTGCTCAATCTGTGCCGCGTCAAGCTACGCGATCAGCAGCGCCTGGCGCGCACCGCAGTGTTGACCGAGTACCCGCAGTACCCGCACGGCCGCTTCGGCAGCGCCGTGCCGCGCGCCGCCAATGCTTCGGGCGGCGGCCAGCCGGGCACGATCGTCAAGTGCAAGGGATGGGAGCGCGATCCGAACGCCTATCTTTATTTCATCGCTCAGGCGCCGGTGTGGAAAGAGATCTGTCACGTGATCGGCAGGGAGCAATGGCTTACCGACCCGAACTTCGCTACTCCGGAGGCGCGGCTGCCGCGGCTGAAAGAGGTATTCGAGGCGGTCGAGGCCTGGACGGTCACCAAGACCAAGTTCGAGGCCATGGCGATACTGAATGAGCATGACATCCCGTGCGGCCCGATCCTGTCGATGGAGGGGCTGGCGCACGATCCCGCGCTGCGGGCGACCGGCACCATCGTCGAGGTCGATCATCCGAAACGCGGCCCGTATCTGAGCGTCGGCAATCCGATCAAGCTGAGCGCGAGCGCCACCAAGGTGCGGCGCTCACCGCTGCTCGGTGAGCACACCGATGAGATCCTGGCGGAACTCGGCTACGCCGCCGCCGATCTCGACTCGCTGCGGGCGGCCAAGGTTATTTGAGTTGAGAGCTGCCGGCTGAATGTCGGTCTGGGTCGACATCGGTCGGTTGAAGGTGGCCGAAGTTCTGCATGACTTCGTGGTCGAGGAGGCGTTGCCGGGGAGCGGGGTAACGGCGGCGGGGTTTTGGGCGGGGCTCGAGGCGATGCTGGCGGAGCTGACGCCGAAGAACGAGGCGCTGCTGGCCGAGCGCGAGCGGCTGCAGGCGGCGATCGACGAGTGGCACCTCGAGCGGCGCGGCCGGCCGTTCGAGCGCGGGGCGTACACGAGATTTCTGCGCGACATCGGCTACCTGCTGCCCGAGGGGCCGGATTTCGCCATCAGCACGGCCAACGTTGACGCGGAGATTGCGAGCATTCCCGGTCCGCAGCTGGTGGTGCCAGTCACCAATGCGCGCTACGCGTTGAATGCGGCCAACGCTCGCTGGGGCAGCCTCTACGATGCGCTCTACGGCACCGACGCGATCGCGAGCCCCGCCGCCGCCTCGGCGGCTACCACCTATGACCCGGCCAGGGGCGAGAAGGTGATCGCCTTCGTGCGCGGCTTTCTCGATCAGGCGGTGCCGCTGGATGGCGCTTCTCACGGCGAGGTGAGCGCCTACGGGGTGGAGGGCGGGCGGTTACGGGCGGTGCTGCGCGCTGGCGGGGCGGTGGGTTTGCGCAGGCCCGAGCAGTTGGCGGGCTACCGCGGTGCGGCGGGTGCACCGGCGGGGATTCTGCTCGCCCATCACGGGCTGCATATCGAGATTCTCATCGATCGCGGCCACCGCGTGGGCCGCGAGGATGCGGCCGGCGTTGCCGACGTCATCCTCGAAGCGGCGGTCACTACGATCCAGGATCTGGAGGACTCGGTGGCCACCGTCGATGCCGAGGACAAGGTGCTTGCCTACCGCAATTGGCTCGGGCTGATGCAAGGCACGCTGGAGGCGCACTTTGACAAGGCGGGCCACGGCCTACGCCGCCAGCTGGCCGCCGACCGCCGATACACCGCTCCCGGGGGGACGGAATTCACGCTCCCGGGGCGCAGTCTGCTGCTGGTGCGCAACGTCGGCCACCTCATGAGGACCGAGGCGGTGCAGTTTCAGGGCAGCTCGGCGCCCGAGGGCATCGTCGATGCGCTGATCACGACGCTCTGTGCGGTGCACGATCTGCGCGGCACGGGGGGTGCGGTTCGGAACAGCCACACCGGCTCGGTCTATATCGTGAAGCCGAAGATGCACGGTGCCGCGGAGGTGGCGTTCGCGGGCCAGATCTTCGCGCGGGTGGAGGAGGTCCTGGGGCTGGCTCGAAATACCATCAAGATCGGGATCATGGATGAGGAGCGGCGCACCACGGTCAACCTGAAGGAGTGCATCCGCGCGGCGCGCGAGCGGGTGGTGTTCATCAATACCGGGTTTCTGGATCGCACCGGGGATGAGATCCATAGCGGCATGGAAGGCGGTGCGATGATCCGCAAGGAGGATATGAAGGGCTCGGTGTGGCTCAAGGCCTACGAGCAGTGGAATGTGGACATCGGTCTGGCGTGCGGGCTGAGCGGCCACGCTCAGATCGGCAAGGGGATGTGGACCATGCCCGACCGCATGGCCGACATGCTGGCGAGCAAGATCGAGCAGCCCGAGGCCGGTGCCAATACCGCCTGGGTGCCCTCGCCGAGCGCCGCCACGCTGCATGCGCTGCACTACCATCGGGTGGACGTGTTCGCGCGCCAGAACGAGCTACGCACGCGCGCGCGCGCGAGCTTGGAGGATATCCTCACGATCCCGGTTGCACCCGAGCGGCGCTGGTCGGCCGCCGACATCCAGCAGGAGCTCGACAATAACGCTCAGGGCATCCTCGGCTACGTGGTTCGCTGGATCAATGAGGGCATCGGCTGCTCGAAGGTGCCCGACATTCATCAGGTGGGGCTGATGGAGGACCGCGCCACGCTGCGCATCTCGAGCCAGCACATCGCCAACTGGTTGCATCACCAGGTGATCAGCGAGGCGCAGGTCCGATCGACCCTGGAACGCATGGCGGCGATGGTCGATCGACAGAATGCCTCCGATCCCGCCTACCGGCCCATGGCGGGGGATCTTGCCGCCAGCATCGCCTTCCAGGCTGCCTGCGACCTCATCTTCAAGGGGCGCCAGCAGCCCAATGGCTATACCGAGCCGCTGCTGTATCGACGACGCATCGAAGCCAAA
>JASHTF010000362.1 GCA_030040715.1 Gammaproteobacteria bacterium
GATCGAGGATCTGACTCAGGGCCGCCAGGCGATCGTGGTCACCGAGCTGCCGTATCAGGTGAACAAGGCGCGACTGCTCGAGCGCATCGCCGAGCTGGTGCGCAACAAGGCCATCGATGGCATCTCGGAGCTGCGCGACGAGTCGGACAAGGACGGCATGCGGGTCGTGATCGAGCTCAAGCGCGGCGAGATCGCCGACATCGTGCTCAACAACCTGTACGCGCAGACGCCGATGGAGACGGTGTTCGGCATGAACATGGTGGCGCTCGCCGACGGTCAGCCGCGGTTGCTGTCGCTGCGCGACATGCTCGAGGCGTTTCTGCGCCATCGGCGCGAGGTGGTCACCCGGCGCACGATCTTCCAGCTGCGCAAGGCACGCGAGCGCGCCCACATCCTCGAGGGACTGGCGGTCGCGTTGGCCAACATCGACGAGATCATCGCATTGATCAAGTCGGCGGCGACGCCGCCCGAGGCGCGCAGCGCGCTGCTCGCACGCCGCTGGCGCGGGGGCTCGGTGGCACAGATGCTCGAGCGCGCCGGCGCGCCGGCGGCCCGCCCCGAGGGACTCGCGGGCGATGTAGGTCTGAGCGGCGACGGCTATCGCCTCAGCGAAGTGCAGGCGCAGGCGATCCTCGACATGCGCCTGCATCGCCTCACCGGGCTCGAGCAGGACAAGATCCTGCAGGAGTTCCAGCAGCTGCTCGAGCAGATCCGCCAGTTGTCCGAAATCCTGGCGCTTCCCGAGCGACTCACACAGGTGATACGCGCCGAGATCGTGGAGATCCGCGACAGCTACGGCGATGCGCGCCGCACCGAGATCAGCCGCGATCACTTGAACCTCTCCACCGAGGATCTGATTGAGCCGCAGGACGTGGTGGTGACGCTGTCGCACGCCGGCTACGCCAAGGCACAGCCGGTCTCGGACTATCAGGCACAGCGACGCGGCGGCCGCGGGCGCTCTGCCACCGCGGTGAAGGACGAGGACTTCATCGAGAAATTCTTCGTCGCGCACACGCACGATACATTGCTGTGCTTCTCCAATCGCGGCCAGATCTACTGGTTGCGCGTGTTCGAGCTGCCGCAGGCCGGCCGTGGCTCACGCGGCCGGCCGATCGTGAATCTGCTGCCGCTCGAGGAGGGCGAGAAGATCAGCGCGCTGCTGCCGGTGAAGCAGTTCGACGAGCGGCACTTCGTGTTCATGGCCACGAGCAGCGGTACGGTCAAGAAAACTCCGCTGGCGGCGTTCTCGCGCCCACGCCCGAGCGGCATCATCGCGCTCGATCTGCGCGGCGACGATCATCTCGTGGGCGTAGGCCTGACGGACGGCAGTCGCCAGATCCTGCTCTGCACCAGCGGCGGCAAGGCCATCCGCTTTCACGAGGACGAGGTGCGGCCGATGGGGCGCGAGGCGGCGGGAGTGCGTGGCGTGCGTCTCGGTGCAGAACAGCGGGTGATCGCGCTGCTGGTACTCGGTGAAGGACACGTGCTGACGGCGTCCGAGAACGGCTATGGCAAGCTCACGCCGCTCGAGGAGTTCCCGGGACACGGCCGCGGCGGCCAGGGCGTGATCGCGTTGCAGACCACGGAGCGCAATGGCGCCACGGTCGCCGCACTGCAGGTGCAGCCGCAGGATGAGCTGATGCTGATCAGCTCGACCGGGACCTTGGTGCGTACGCCGGTGTCCGATATCTCGGTCGTGGGGCGCAATACGCAAGGCGTGCGCTTGATTCGTTTGAGCGAGGGCGAGCGTCTGACCGGCGTCGAGCGTATCGCGGCGATCGAGGCTTCCGAGGATCTCGGTGCGGCGGCAGGTGCGGGCGGCGCCGAGGGTGAGGCCGAGCGCGAGGGTGAGGCCGAGGGCGAGGGTGAGGCCGAGGGCGAGGGCGAGGGCGAGACCAGGGATCAAGACAGTCCCTGATGCGCTGGCGCCACGGGCAGCGGTTATGGACCGCGTGACATGAGCAACTGCGCGGGCCGCATGCAGCGCTCTGCTACAATCACTCCACCCCTCGACGGTTGGCCACTACAAGGTAGCAGCGTGCGCGTATTCAATTTTGCGCCCGGGCCAGCGGCGCTGCCGTTGGCTGTTCTGGAGCAGGCTCGTGATGAACTGACCGACTGGCACGGCAGCGGCACGTCGGTCATCGAGATCAGTCATCGCAGTTCGGCCTTCAAGCAAGTCGCGGCGCAGGCGGAGGCGGACCTGCGTGAGCTGCTGGGGATTCCGAGCCACTACCGGGTGTTGTTCCTGCAAGGCGGTGCCACCGGGCAGTTCGCCGCAGTGCCGATGAATCTCGCGTCGGCCGGTGCAACGGTCGACTATGTCAACACCGGGGCATGGTCGAAGAAAGCGCTCGGCGAGGCCAAGCGCTACTGCCAGGTCAACGTCGCGGCTGACGCGGCCGCCTCCAACTACACCACGGCACCGTCGCAGGGCGAGTGGCGGCTCACGCGCGGCGCCGCCTATGTGCACTACACCCCGAATGAGACCATCGGCGGAGTCGAGTTTCCGTTCGTGCCGCGCGTGGATGTGCCGCTGGTCGCGGACATGTCCTCGACCATCCTGTCGCGCCCGATCGAGATCGAGCGCTTTGGTTTGATCTATGCCGGCGCGCAGAAGAACATCGGTCCGTCGGGACTGGTGGTGGTCATCGTGCGCGACGAGCTGCTCGGCCGCGCCCGCCCCGATACGCCGCCGATCTGGGACTACAAGAGCCAGGCCGCCGAGGGCTCGATGCTGAACACCCCACCGACGTTTGCCTGGTACATCGCCGGGCTGGTATTCAAATGGCTCAAGCAGCAGGGCGGGCTCGGCGTCATGGCCGAGCGCAACCGCGCCAAGGCGGAGCTGCTCTACCGCACCATCGATGAGTCGGGCCTGTATCGCAATCCCGTGGACAAATCCTGTCGCTCGTGGATGAACGTGCCGTTTCTGCTCGCTGACGCCAAGCTCGAGAAGCCGTTTCTCGCCGAGGCCGAGGCCGTGGGGCTCGCCAATCTCGCCGGTCATCGATCGGTCGGTGGACTGCGGGCGAGCATCTACAATGCGATGCCGATCGAGGGCGTACGCGCGCTGACCGAGTTCATGCGCGAGTTCGCACGCCGTCATGGCTAACACCGCCGCCAGCGCCGTCGTGCTGCACGAGCAGCGTCAGCCCGCCGCGCCCTATCGCATTCTGACGCTCAATCAAATCAGTCCGCGCGGCCTCGAGCGCCTGCCGCGTGCCCTCTACCAGGCCGGCGCCGACATCGCTGAGCCCGATGCGATTCTGGTGCGCTCGGCCGATATGCACCGCATGCAGCTACCGGCCTCGGTGCTGGCGGTGGCGCGCGCCGGTGCGGGTACCAACAACATTCCGGTGGCCGAGCTCAGCAGGCGCGGCATTCCGGTGTTCAACTCCCCCGGAGCCAACGCCAACGCGGTCAAGGAGCTGGTGATCGCGGCGCTGTTCCTGGCGGCGCGCAATATCTGCCAGGCGTGGTCGTTCGCGCGCGACCTCCAGGGCGACGATGGCGCCATCGACGCCGCCGTCGAGCAGGGCAAGAAGGACTTCGTCGGTTTCGAGCTGCCCGGTCGCACGCTCGGGGTCATCGGTCTGGGAGCGGTCGGAGTCGAGGTGGCCAACAGCGCCGAGGCGCTCGGCATGAACGTGCTCGGCTACGACCCGCTGATCACCGTGCAGCGCGCCTGGCAACTGTCCTCGAAGGTGCAGCAGGCGCTGTCGCTCGATGATCTGTGTGCCCGCTCCGACCTGATCACCGTGCACGTGCCGCTGCTCGAGGGGACCCGCGGCCTGCTCAATGCCGCGCGCATCCGGCGCATGCATCCCGGCGGGGTGCTGATGAATTTCGCGCGCGCTCCCATCGTCAACGAGCCCGACGTCGTTGCCGCGCTCGACAGCGGGCACCTGCACGCCTACATCTGCGACTTTCCCAGCAGCGCGCTCAAGCAGCACCCGCGCGCCATCACGCTGCCGCACCTGGGAGCTTCCACGCTGGAGGCGGAGCAGAATTGTGCCGTCATGGCGGCCGACACCCTGCGCGACTTTCTCGAGAGCGGTCACATCCGCAACAGCGTCAACTTTCCCGACGCCGTGCTGCCGCGCCAGTCGGGGTCGATCCGCATCGCCATCGCCAACAGCAACATTCCCAACATGGTCGGTCAGATCTCGACCGCTCTGGCGGGCGCTGGACTCAATATCGCCGAGCTGCTGAATCGCTCGCGCGGTGAATACGCCTACACATTGATCGATGCCGAGGGCGACGCGAGTGCCGAGCTGCTGGCTCGGCTGCGCGCCATCGAGGGGGTACTGTCGGTGCGACTGGTCTCGAGTGCGGAGTGACACGGCGCAGGGACTGCGCGATGGATCTGACCGAGCTACGTTCCAAGATCGATGCCATCGATGAGCAGCTGCAGACGCTGCTCAATGAGCGCGCGCGTCTCGCGCGTCATACCGGTATCTCCAAGCACCAGGATGGGCACACGGTCGATTACTATCGCCCGGAGCGCGAAGCCGAGGTATTGCGGGGGGCGCTGGCGCGCAACCGCGGACCGCTGCCGGACGAGGTGATCGTGCGCGTGTTCCGCGAGATCATGTCCGCCTGTCTCGCGCAGCAGGAGCCGCTCAAGGTCGCCTATCTCGGTCCCGAGGGTACCTTCACCCAGGCCGCGGTGCTGAAGCACTTTGGTCATTCAGTGCGCGCGCTCTCGCTCGGCACGGTCGATGAGGTGTTTCAGGAAGTCGAGAGCGGCAGCGCGGATTTCGGCGTGGTGGCGATCGAGAATTCGAGCGAAGGCACCATCATCAACACGCTGGATCGCTTTCTCGCCAGCTCCGTGCACATCTGCGGCGAGGTGGAGCTGCGCATTCATCACCACCTGATGGGAAAGATGGAATCCCTGCAGGGCATCGTGCGCATCTGCTCGCACAGTCAGGCACTGGGGCAGTGTCGTCTGTGGCTCAACGAGCATCTGCCCGACGTCGAGCGCGTCGCGGTCGCGAGCAACGCCGAGGGTGCGCGCCGTGCGCGCGATGAGAAAGGCACGGCGGCGATCGCAGGCGAGACGGCGGCCGACGTCTACGGGCTCAACGTGCTGGCGCGCGACATCGAGGATCACGAGGACAACACCACGCGTTTTCTGGTGCTCGGCCGCAAGGTCCTCGCCTCGAGCGGCGCCGATCGCACCACGTTGCTGATGGCGGTCGACGATGCCGAGGCCCCGGGCGCACTGCACCGCCTGCTCGAGCCGCTGGCGCAGCACGGCATCAGCATGAGTCGCATCGAGTCCCGGCCGTCGCGGCGGCGCAAGTGGACCTACGTGTTCTTCGTCGACATCGAGGGGCACGCCGACGATCCGCACGTACATGCAGCGCTGCAGGCCGTGAAGCAACGCACCTCGCTGTTCCGTGTTCTCGGCTCCTATCCGCGCGCGGTGCTTTGATGCGCGCGCCCGAACCGCCCACCGCGCCCGAGCCTTCGACCGTGCGCGAGGTGTCGGCCGAGCGCGAAGGGTCAATCGCGCGTCTCGCGCGCCCTGCGGTGCATGGGCTCGCGCGCTACCTACCGGGGAAGCCGATTGCCGAGCTCGAGCGCGAGCTCGGCTTGCGCGACATCATCAAGTTGGCCTCCAATGAAAATCCCCACGGTCCCAGCCCCG
>JASHTF010000363.1 GCA_030040715.1 Gammaproteobacteria bacterium
GCAGATGGACCGGCTCTGTAAGCGCGCGACGCTGGGCTTGGGCCGCGTAGGGGGAACGTCGGGCGATGGCTCGGGTGATATCTTCGTCTCCTTCTCAACCGCAAACGCTGGTGCTGATATCGCGCCGCAGAGGGTCCCGCGCGGGGCCCCGCCCTCTACTGCGCCGCCCCCGGTCGCGCAAATAGCCATGTTGCCGAACTGGGCGATGAATCCGCTGTTCGGCGCAACGATTCAGGCTACGGAGGAAGCCATCGTCAACGCCATGGTCGGAGCCAAGACCATGACGGGAATCAACGACAATACGCTCACTGCGTTACCACACGATGCGCTTCGAAAGCTGATGGCGCAAAAGTACGGGCCCACCGGCTGGTAGAAGGGGTTGCTCAAAACAGGCCCCGACACACCCGTCTTTGGTTCTCAGCGCCGCGGTGGGTTATATGAGGAAGACAGATTTCCCTGTGGCGAGGCCGGGTGGAGCATTCATATCCACGCTGGCGATCAAGGCGCTGGTTCAACACAGTGCTGCATCAGCACCTGTCGCACGCGAAAGAGGCGGCCCTGAGGTTCACCGTCGGCTCCTGCAAGCTGACAGGCCAGCGCGACGAAGCCGGTCATGTTGGCGACGGCGAAGCTGATGCCGTGGAGGTTGCGAGCGGGCGGCACCCCCGGCACCGGCCGCGGATATCCCGACGCGATAAACGTTATCTCGTCCGCGATCGCCACGCATCGGTAAGTCTCGCGCGGGCAGCACCAGTCGACATCCACACCTAGAACTGTCGGCAATGCGCCCGGATAGCAGGGCTGCCCGTTCGCTTGCCGCGCCGCCACCAGCAAGCACCCCGCAGCGCTCGCCTCGCCGGCGATCGCCGCAAAGGCATCGCGGTGGGCGCCATTCATCGTGCCGAGACTGAGATTCACGACTCCCACCCCTTGGGCGATACACCAGTCGATAGCGCGCAGCAGCGTCGCCGCGTTGGTCCGCAGGTCGTCATGAAAAACCTTCACTGCGACGTAGTCAGCGCCCGGCGCTTTCTCCTGGATCGCTGCCATCACCGCGGTGCCATGACCGAGGTGGTCGACGGCGTGCTCGAGCCCGACACGGATCGTTCCATCCGACTGCACCGATGCGCCTGCGACGACGGCTCGAAGATGTGGATGCTGGGGCGCGACACCACTATCGATGGTCGCGATCTTGACGCCCCTCCCGGTTGCATCGGCGAAGCGCGACACGGCGTCAGCCACGATGCGCGACCTCGGCGCGGCCACCCTCCAGAGTCACGACCATGCCGGCCATCGCTGCGAGGGCGGGCCTATGGGTGATGACGATGATCGTTTCGTCGGGCAGTGCCTCCCGGAGGCCCCTGGCGACGAGCTGCTCGGTCTCGGCATCGAGGGCCGACGTCGGCTCGTCCAGGATCAGAACGCTCGGTCGTCTGAGCAGCGCGCGGGCGAGCGCGAGGCGCTGCCGTTCCCCAGCCGACAGGGACAGTCCACGCTCGCCCGTCATCGTCGCGTAATCGTGCGGCAAGCGGCGGACGAAATCGTCCAGGCCGGCGGCGCGCGCAGCTGCCCTGATCATCGGCGGATCCGCTTCCGGCAATGCGAAGGCGATGTTCGCCGCGATCGTGTCGTTGAATAGATAGGGCGACTGATCGACCAGGACCATCTCCCGGCGCAGATCGTCGAGCCGCAGGTCGCGGATGTCATGGCCATCGATCAAGATGCGCCCGCTATCCGGGTCCAGGTAACGCACCAGAAGGTCGGCCAACGTCGACTTGCCTACGCCGCTCGGACCAAGGATCGCGCACACGCAGCCGGCCGGGATGACGAAGTCGACGTCGGCGAGCACGACGTCACGGTCATAGCGCATCGATACGCGCTCGAAGCGGATACTTTCCCGCACTTTGCCCAGCGGCATGACGTGCGCACGCTGGCGAACTTCGGCCGGCGTATCGAATAACTCGAAGAGACGTCCCAGCGATACGCGCGCCGAAGCGAGACCCGACGTCAGCCCCATCAGGGTCTGGATCGGCGCCAGCAGGCGCATGTGATACGCCATGAAGGCTACCAGCGTCCCGATCGTCATCTGGTGGCGAAAGATCTGCCAGCCGCCATAAAGGATCACGGCCGAGGTGGCGACGGTCAGGATCGTACCCGGCAGCGCCCCCGACATGAACGATGCGACCTGCATCTGCAGCATTGACCGCACGAAGGCGTCGTTTCGGGTCCGAAACCGCTCGGTCTCGTGCTCCGTCGCCCGCAGCGACACGACCGTCCGCATACCAAGTATCGTCTCGACCAGCAGGCTGCCGAGGTCGGCGCTTCGCTCGCGCATCTCGCGGGTTAGCGCCGTGAGACGGCGCTGATAGTAAGCGAAGCTGAGCACACACACCGGCACCAACACCACGCTGACCAGAAACAGCTTCCAGTTGAGGGCGATCATCATCGTCATGGAACCGATGAAGAACAGGACGTTGCTGAGCACCGAAAGCAGAGAGTCGGCGGTCACACGCTGCACGTTACTGATGTCGCCGTTGAGACGCGACATCAGATCGCCCAGCCGGAATTCGCTATAGAATCGGGGCGAGAGCGTCTGCAGATGCCGGAGCAGCGCGACCCGCATGTCAAACAGCATCGCGGCCGATGCGGACGCGTAGCGATAGCTGGCGAGAATGTTGAGCACGTAGCCGAGCACCGCGAGCACGAGCATGGCCGCCGCCACCGCCACCAGCGCAGGCATGTCCTGGCGCAGTAGGGCGTCGTCGATCATCAGCTTCGACAGATAGGGCTGCACCAGGCCCAGGGCGGTGGCGAGCAGGCTGAGGAACACCACCAGCAGCAGCCGCCGCGCGTAGGGCCGCACGAACGCCCACAGCCGCGCATAGGACCGCCAACTCGCGAGCGGCACGGACACCTCGGGCGAGTCGGACGAGATGGTGGGTGACACGCCGTCGTTCAACTAGCCCTCCCGCGCAACGAGCCTGAAACCGCTCAGTCTATATCGCGGCTCGCCGGCGCTCGCGAGCCTTGCAGAACACCAGTCATGCCCTTCGACCAGCGCCTTCAGTTCCGTGTCCCACCACGAACCGTCGCCGCCGGTCTGATAGAAATCGGCGCACAGCTTCAGGTGCCGCCGCATCGACGCGGTCAGCATCGATTGATAGTGGGCCAGTAGCCCCGGAGCATCGCCCCCTTCCATGATGCCCATAATGACCGCGGATGCGAGTATGGCCTCACGCACCGCCTGAGCTGCCCCGTCGCCACAAATTGGATCGAAGGCAATCGCCGCGGTCCCGCATAGCAGCCAATCCTCGCCATACAGGGCGTCGGCAATCCGTGGGCAGGCATCAAAGGTACCGGAATGGCGACGTACATCCGCGATGAGTGGGGCAATCAGCCTGCTCTCTGCCAGCGCGTCGTCGATCGCGTCGCCGACGCCGAGGAGCCAGGTCGCCTCGCCCGCGCGCGATACGAGGAACAGCCAGCCTGCCTCCAGCGCTTCGATCCAGCAACTGGCGGGATCCGCCGTAGGTTTCAGCCGCACCTCTGCCGCCACGGCGGGGCGCGACCCGAAACGGTGCGGTGGCGGCAGCGTCGGTGACGGCGCCGCCTGCACCACCAGATCCACCGTCGGCGGGATATCGGGCCCGGCATTGATCGGCAGAGAGTCAATCAGGGCTGCCTCGGAAACCACGACTGCCCCATGAGCGACGACGGCCGGCTCGCCGCCCCAGGCGACGACCCGCCGCTCGATGCGGGCGCTGTCCGCCAGCAGTCCCGGCTGGCCGAAGACGTCTCGGATCAACGCAACCGCCGCGTCGCTGAGCAGGACGGCAGGAATGCGCGGTCGATCGGAACGCTCGCACGAAACCCGAAGTCCGGCCGAGGCCAGCAGGTGAGCACAGCAGCGAGCCGCGATGCCCTCGCCGCGAATCAGTACGTGCGCAGGCGCGGCGCGTCCGATCACCGGCCCACGGTCACCATTGAGCATGCCGACGAACTTCGTGTCGTCGTCATCGTAGGAGGTAATAAACTCCTCCACCTTCCAGGCAGCCTCGACCGGCGCGATGCGAAGAGCGTTGGCGGCGTTCGCCTTGCCGCCCGAGCCGTTCTCGAACCCGATCGCCTCGACCGGCTGGTAACCCGTGGGATGCGTCGTGCTGCCGAGCCGCTCACAGAACAGTTCGTCTCACCGCTCTTCCCCGGAATCGACGCCGGCTCGCAGACTCAGTCGCGGCTCTTAGGCCTCGTGTCACTATAACCTGACTCTGTTGTCGGAAATAGCACCACGTAGAAAGCGCCAGGCAGATGATTGTCGCCGAATTGCTGCTGGAGCTCGCAGCCCGGTGTACGGCCCTGCAGTCGCTGGTTGTATCGGGAGCAGTCCACCTCGAATGCTGGAGCTGCTTGCGGACCATCAGATGTTGATGTGCCGCGCGATGAAGGCCTTCACCATTTCGTGCGCCCGGTCGGTCTGCGGACCCGGCTGGGCGACCCACTCGTGCTCGCACCCTTCGAAGATGGTGTAGTCACACAGACCGCCTGCCGCGCGGTAGCTGTCGACGAACTTGGTCTGAGCGGCCGGTCTGACGTTGGTGTCCAGCGCTCCCTGCATGATGAGCAAGGGTTTCAAGGTAACCACTTCTCTGCGATCCAGAATCTCCTGGGGGTTGGACTCATGGATGGTCTCCCAGGGTACGAAGAAGGTGACGTTGTTCTTGATCATGACCGCATCATGGAGCGCCTTGGCGTTCTCATAGCGCGCGAAGGTGTTGCTGATCGGGGAGCGAAGGGCGACATAGTCCACTGCCGCATCGAGCTGGGGTGCTTCGAGGAGCGGCAAGGCGTTATAGCGCGGATCATGCGGACGCAAACTGAGGAGTTCGGCGACGTGGCCACCGCTTGAGCTGCCGAATACGCCGAACCGAGACACGTCCCCGTTCCAGGTCTTCGCTTTCAGCTTCAGCCATCGGACGGCGTAGTTGGCATCCTGCACGCACGCTGGATAGGGAGCTTGATGCGCCAGGGTCATGTCAATCGCGACCACGACCGCCCCGGCTGTGGCGATGGCGCGGTCAAACGGCTCTTCTGCATGTCGATCCTTGGCGTTCCAGGCGCCGCCGTGCAGATCGAGCAGCACCGGGAAGGGACCCGCTCCATCGGGCCGATAGATGCGGGCCTTCAACGATCGGCCGCTGGCATTGCGCCGGTATTCCACCTCACTGACCACTAGATCGAACCTGGCGCCCGGGTCATAGCTGGTTTTACCAGCGGCAAACACCATCGGAAGCCTGATGGTAAACCCAGCGGCTGCCCCAGCTAGCAGCAGCTCGCGACGTCTCAAGAGATGCTTGGCCATACAGCCTCCTCGAAGTAGCCGTCATGGG
>JASHTF010000364.1 GCA_030040715.1 Gammaproteobacteria bacterium
ATCGACGCGCTCTATTTCGTAGCGACCGGCGCCGGCGACGGGTCGCATCAATTCTCAGATACCCTGACCGAGCAGGATGTGGCGCTGCGCTCCTATCTGCATAACCTCGGTGTCCCCACCAGCGCGCACGGCGCCAGTGGCAAGGCCGATCCTCACTCCAGAGGCAACGCCGGTAGCCAGGGCAGCGGCACGGGAAGCGGCCGCGGCGCAGGCTGTTGCCGTACTCCTTCGGGCGGCCCGGGTTCATGAGCGGCGGGGAGCCGGTGGACTCAGCGGGGGGGTCACGGACCAGTGCGCCTGAGGGATGCTTCATCAGCCTCGAGGGTATCGAGGGCTCGGGCAAATCCACGCTCGCGCGTGCGCTGGCGGCGGCGTTGTCCCAGCGTGGACTGAGCGTCATTACTACGCGCGAGCCGGGCGGGACACCTCTGGCGGAGCAGCTGCGCGGGGTGCTGCTCGCGCGCGGCAGCGAGCCGATCAGTCCGATCACCGAGACGTTGCTGATGTTTGCCGCGCGCTCGATTCACCTCGCGGGCCTGATACGACCGGCGCTGGAGTCGGGCGCCTGGGTGATCTGTGATCGCTATACCGACGCGACGCGGGCCTACCAGGGCGCCGGCCGCGGCGTCGATCGCGCGTTGATCGAGCAGCTGGCGCTGACGTTGCACGCGGACTTGTGGCCGCGGCGTACGTTGCTGCTGGATGTGCCGGTCGAGGTCGGCTGCGCCCGCGCGCGCAGCCGCGGCGGGCCGGCAGATCGATTCGATCAGGAGGATCAGCGCTTTTTCGAGCGCGTGCGCTCGGGCTATCTGGAGATCGCTGCTTCCGAGCCAGGGAGAGTGCGCGTGCTCGATGCCACGGTCGCGCCGGCACTGCTCGTGCAGCAAGCGCTCGAGCTGCTCTCGGACCTGCTGCCCGCGCGCGCGCGGTAGCACCAGGCCGTCGCGCGCGTATGTCGCTGTTCGATCTGCAAACGCTGCTTGACACCCCGTGGCTCGAGCCGGCGCTGGGCCAGCTGCGGCGGGCACGCAGCGCGGGGCGCTTCCCGAGCGCGCTGTTGATTCATGACCAGCGGGGTATCGGCGGCGAGGCGGTCGCACAGTTCGCCGCCCGGCTGGTGCTCTGTCGCGAGAGCGAGCCGCCCTGCGGAGTGTGCCGCGACTGTCGGCTGTTCGAGGCGCAGCAGCATCCGGATTACCTGCGCGTCGGGCCGGTGGAGGACTCCAAACTGATCCGTGTGGAACAGGTCCGCGAGCTGTGCGAGCAGCTGGCGCTCACCGCACACGGCGGCGGTGCGACCGTCGCCGTGCTGTCGCCGGCCGACAGCATGAATGCCAATGCCGCCAATGCGTTGCTGAAGACGCTCGAGGAGCCGCGCGCCGGCGCGAGCCTGATTCTGGTCAGCGCGGTGCCATCACGGCTACCGGCAACCATCGTGAGTCGCTGCCAGCGTCTGGCGCTGGCGACGCCGGCTCGCAGCGCGAGCATTGCCTGGCTCGAGCGGCGACGTGGCCCGGGTCCCTGGGGCGAGGTGCTGGACGTGCTCGGTGCCGCTCCGTTCGAGGCATTGACGCTCGATCCCGGAGAAGTCGCGCGCATCAAGCGTGAAACCGGACGCGCACTGGATGCCGCGGTCGGTGGTAGTCTGGACATCTCCGCGACGGCTGAGCACTGGGGTCGCTCGGAGGACCTCGAGCTGCGGCTCGCCTGCTTTGAGAACTGGCTCACAGCGCGCATCGATCGCGGCGCGCGCCGGACGGGTCCAGCGACGGAAATGCGCAATGGCGCGCATTTGCCAGAATCCGAATCGGACTTGAATATGACAGTGCTGCTGCGGGTGCTGGAGGGTGTCTACGATTTGCGAGCACTACGGCTCACCTCCATCAACCGTCCGCTGGCGCTCGAGTTGCTGTTGCGGGGTTTGAGCTCCCGTCATTGAGGATATTGGCCGGGGACATGGCTAGAGAATCGCATTCCAACAAGCCTGGCTTGCTGACGCTCACGATCAAGGACAAGAGCGCGTTGTATCTGGCGTACATGCCGTTCGTACAGAACGGCGGCTTGTTCATTCCCACCAACAGCAATTATCGGCTCGGCGATGAGGTGTTCATGTTGCTCAATCTCATGGGCGAGGATGAGAAGCTGCCGGTGGCCGGCCGGGTCATCTGGGTGACGCCCAAGGGTGCGCAGGGCAAGCGGACCGCGGGAATCGGCGTGCAGTTCTCCGATCAGGATCGCGGCCAGACACGCGCCAAGATCGAGAACTACCTGGCGGGCGCGCTCTCGGGCGACAAATCCACGCACACGATGTAGCATCCGGCTGCCTATAGCTCGCGCTGTAGTTCGGTCAAGTCGGTTGAGATTCCCAGAATTTCCAAGATCTCGAACCTCTGACCAAAGATCTTTTCGAATATCGATAGCGCGCCTGCACCCGCCTGCGCGGCCGCCTTCATGCCTGCTCGCAACACGATCGGATTGTCATGCAGGTGACTGTCTATGCACATCTTCCGACCGGGGGATGCGCTCGCCAGCGTGCTTCCCGCAATGCCTCGTTCATCCGGATGACCATCGGCATCGACGGTTCGTTGATAGAGCTTCTCGAGCGTAGCGTGTAGTTTGGCGTCACAGTTTTCCAGCGTTTTCATGACTGCGACGTGCTGAAATACCGTCCGCATCGCCCGAAGACTCGCGTCGCTGTCGTGGCGGCGTAGCCAGAGCTCTCCCAGCTCCAGATCAGGGTTTTGGTGGATATGGAGCGCATAAAGGGCATGCTCGAGGCAGCTGCGCAGCAGCGCGAACGTTTCGGGCACCTGTCCGCTGGTCACCAGCCACGCCGCGCCTAGAAACGCTGCACGTGACCTTCGCAGCAGGGGCTCGACCGACAGGTCGGATGCATTCGAAAGGCCGCGATCATCGATCGACAGGAAGGTGCGATGGATTCGCAATAGCAGCCCAAACTCGCCGGGGAGCCGCACGAAGTTGCCCAGTGAGTTGCTAAAAGCGCGACCGAAAAAGTCAGAAAGCGGATCGTCCGCCCATTTCGACGGGACCTTAATCCTGGACCGCTTGTCTCTCACGTCACGGACCGCGTCACGGTGTCATGCTGCGATGCATCGCATGCGTGTTACCGTAGCGTGTGTTTCTTAATGGGCAGTTAAAAATTGATTAATGAGACCCTCCTGCCGGGGCTTGATAGCGCCGTGGCTGTGGCATCGGCGCGTGTGCAAGCCTGCCTGCACTGGGATGAGAATCGGACCGATGGTACCGATCGATCGGGCGACCAATGGCTGATTGCCTCGCATGGGCCGACGCTGCCGCAATCCGAGGGCGTGATTAAGGCCGGATTCAGCCGCGCGCCCATAACCTCTTTGCCTTCATCGCTGCCGGAGGGCCTGCAATGTCTGCTGTGAGCGACACCATGCATCTGCATATCTTGCGCTCCGAGATCGTGGCGCAACTCGACACCGGGGCGCTGCCACGCGCGGGAGGGGAGCGCATCTTCGCGGGATTTGGCGACGACAGGTGTTGTGATTGCTGCGGCCGTCCGATCGGCGTTCGCGACGTCTTGTATGAGGTCGAACTGCAGCAACTCGCGGTCGCTGGCTCCCGGCCGCTGGCGATGCATCTGCGCTGTTTTGATGTTTGGGTCGACGCGTCGCGGCTCAGTCGCGCTCTTCCCCCGCCGCAGCGGTTTCGCCGTCCGGCGACGTGGACGGAGTGCCCCGGGACGACGTGGACGGAGTGCCCTGGGGCGACGTGGAGGAAGTGATCGCCGCATACTCGGCGAGTTCCTGGTACAGCTCGACCAAACGCATGAAGGCCTCGCGCGCCTCCGGCGAGTGTGCGCTCAGGGCCATGCGGCGCAGGTCGAGCGCCGCAGCCAGATACGCCGCGCGTCGATCCGTCGTGGTTGAGGGGCGGTCTGGTGTCATACGTTGAGACGGCACCCGGTCGTGCCCAGACGGTAGCAGCTCCAGGCCGCGCTGTGATCGGACGACGCTGCCGTATGCGGTCCGAAGAGGCTGATTGAAATGCAGGACGCGGCCATCAAGGAGGCCCGCTTTCGTGGCAGCGCGCGCAGGCCTACGGGGACATAAGCCCGGGCGCCAGCGGAGCTAACAGGGCTGGCCGCGGCTGGCGGCGGCTAGCGGCGCGCGATGCGCTCGACGCTGTCCAAGCCGCCGCGTAGCACAAAGGCATCAAATCCGTGCTCGACCAGGATGAACGCCGCCGCGGAGCTGCGTCGCCCGGTGTCGCAATAAAGCACGTACTTGAGTTTGGCGTCGAGCGCACTCAGCTTCAGACGAATGAAATACAGCGGGATGTTGATCGAGCCTTCGATGGCGAGATTCTGATGCTCGGACGGCAAGCGCACATCGAGCCATCGGCCGCCGTGGGCGACGATGTCGCAGGCCTCGCGGTACGAGCGCCACTGCACCAGTGGCTCGTTCAGCAGCTCGCGGAAGTCCTGCTTGTTCAGGCGCATCAGCACGCCGTCCGTCAACATCGTCACGGTGGCGTTGCGCTTGGCCTCCGAGATCAGCGCCTCCTCCCCGAAGGTATCGCCGACGCCGAGCTCGGCGAGTTTCAGCCCGGAGCGATTCAGCGGTGTTTCGCGCGCCACCAGGCACTTGCCGCTGACGATGGCGTAGAAGTAGTCGCCCTCGGCGCCCTGCTGGATGATGGTCTCGCCGGCGCGGCAGGCAACGCGTTGCATGCGCATGAAGATCGCCTGGATATTGGCAGCCGGAATGCGATGAAACGCCTGGGTCTGCAGCAGCACCGTCATCCAGTCCTCGGCCCCGACGCCGCCGTTGGCCTGAGCTTGTAGCTCCTCGACCTCGTAGGTGCCGGTCTGATCCCAGGTGATCATCATGTCGAGCAGCTCGCTGTCGATCGCCAGGTACTCGATGACGTCGGCGGCGCGCGCACTCACATTACGAGGCAGTTGCGGCGACAGCGCGTGGCGTGCTTCCTCGCTGTCGCCGCGGATGATGGCGATGGTGCGGTCGTCCTCGCGCAGCTCCAGCAGGCCTGAGACCAGCCAGTAGGTGATGCGCTCCTTGTCGCCCTGCTTGAAGAGGAAACGGTTCGCGGCGAGCTGCTTGATGGAAACCTTGCGTGCCAGCGCGATCAGGTTGTCCTTCTTCATGCCGTCGAGGGGCGAAAACTTCCGCAGCAACGCGGGATTGACGGCCTTAGTCTCGCTCATGAGCGCTGGCAGACCCTTGTGGGCAATGCTGTCTGTGTCTGCTGTATTTGCGACGGCATGGTAGCACGCAGCCGCATCGCACCCCGGGGAGCAGTTCACAGCCCCCGGTCCTCCGTTTATGTCCGCAGCGACCCACCGCGCGAGCCGGCACTCGTGCTTTGATGGCGGCGGCCGGCTCTGCGGCAGAATATGACCTCGGCGGCAGACTTCGGCCGCTTCCGAGGCGGCGACGCCTCCGGCTGCCGGGCGCTATCGGGCGCTATCCGGTGCGCGCAGCTGCTGCCAGCCTGCATCGGGTCGGAAGCGCACCCCATAGCGCTGCGTCAGCTCCTCGAGCCGCTGGACACAGGCGTCGACACCGCGCGCACGCGCATAGTTCAGGGGCCCACCGCGAAACGGCGCGAAGCCGGTGCCGAATATCACGCCCGCATCGATCAAGTCGGCATCGCCGACGATGCCCTCGCGCAGGCACGCGACGCATTCGTTCACCAGCGCGAGGATCAGTCGATCGCTCAGATACTCGGGCAGCGGGGTATGTCGGTGCTCCGCCGAGCGCACGACCTTGCCGTCGCGCCATCGGTAGAAGCCCTGACCGCTCTTGCGGCCCAGCTTCCCCTGCTGCACCAGCTCGCGTACCCGCGCCACGAATGCGGGGGGTTGCTGATGAAGGGCCGTCGTGACGATCTCACCGACGTGCAACAGCACATCGAGGCCGACCACGTCGGATAGTTCTATCGGCCCCATGGGCATGCCGAACTCCACCGCGGCGCGGTCGATCACCTCGAAGTCGATGCCGTCGCCCGCGGCATGCAGCGCCTCGTGCAGATAGGGAAACAGCACGCGGTTGACCAAAAAGCCCGGGCTGCTGCGACATGGGAGGGGGAGCTTGTCGATGCGGCGCGTGAAGGCGAGCGCGGCGGCGAGCACCTCGGGTCGGGTCGCGGGGTAGTGCACCACCTCAACCAGGGGCATCTGCGCCACGGGGTTGAAGAAATGCAGCCCGACCAAGCGTCCCGGGTCCCGCAGCGCGGTGGCCAGCGATTCCAGCGTCAAGCTCGAGGTGTTGCTGGCCAGCACCGCCTCGGGCCGCAGGCGCGGCTCGATGGCCGCGTACAGCGCGTGCTTGGTGCTCAGATCCTCGAAGACGGCCTCGATCACCAGGTCCGCTGTGTCGACTCCGGCGCCCTCGATGTCCGCCTGAAGACGTTGCCCGGCGCTCAGGCGCTCGGCGGGATCGGACAGGCGCTTCTCGAACAGGCCGCGCGCGCGCACGATCGCAGGCTCGATCAGCCGCAGCTCGCGATCCTGCAGTGTCACGCTCAGGCCCCGCAGCGCGCACCAGGCGGCGATGTCGCCGCCCATGACTCCCGCTCCGACGACGTGAACGCGCTCGAGCTTGGCGCCCCCTTTGCGCGCCAGCCCCTTGAGCCGATCCTGCAGCAGAAACACGCGGATCAGGTTGCGCGCCGTCGGATGCGTGAACAGCGCCGCGATTGACTGAGCCTCAGCCTCGTACGCGGCCGCGCCCCGCGCGCCGAAGCGGTACCACAGATCGATGATCGCGTACGGGGCCGGATAGCGTTCGAGGGACGCGCGGCTCGCGACTTCGCGCAGCAACCGTGGTCGCACCAGCGCGCGCACGCCGGGCCAGCTCAGCAGCCGCTCCAGCAGCGGCGGCCGGTGCGGTGGCTGGCGCGCGCGGATCAGCTGTCGCGCCGCCTCATCGAGCTCGGAGCGGCCGACGACCAGCCGATCGACCAGACCGATCTTGAGCGCGCGATCGGCTCGAACCGGACGGCCGGTCAGCATCAGCTGCATCGCAGCGCTGACGCCGAGCAGCCGCACGCTGCGCACCGTGCCCCCGAAACCGGGGTGAATACCGAGCTGCACCTCGGGCAGCCCGAGCGACAGCTTGGAATCGCCGACCGCGGCCCGATAGCGGCAGGCGAGGGCGAGCTCGAGTCCTCCGCCCAGGGCAAAGCCGTGAATGGCCGCAACCGTCGGGAAGGGCAGCGCCTCGACCGCCGCGCACACGCGCTGGCCGAGGCGGACGTGCTCGAGCGCGACCGCGGCTGAGGAGAAGGTGGTGAATTCGGGAATATCGGCACCGACGATGAAGCCCGACGGTTTCGCTGACCGTAGCACCAGGCCCCGCAGGCTCTGACCGGACAGAGTCTGCAGCTGCTGCTCGAGCTCGCGCAGCACGCTGCTGCTGAGCGAGTTGGCCGAGCTGTCCGGCTTGTCGAGCGTCAGCCAGGCGATGCCATCGGCTTCGACGTCCAGCTTCCATGCAGGCGCGGAGTTCACGGCGCGGTGCTCCCGTTGGTGGCGCCGGGAGATCGGCCCGCGCTGCCGCCCGGCGCGGCGGCGCGCTCGGTGGCGCGACGTGCGGTGCTGTCGGGTACGCCGCGCTTCTGGGCGGCGCTGCGCTGATCGAGCCGCACGTGGAAGTCGCACACCAGCGGACGATGATCCGACAGCGTGACCTCCGGGATTCGAAACGAGCTCACCTCGATGTCGGCACTGACCAGGATGAAGTCGAGCTCCACGCGCGGATGGCGTGAGGGGAACGACGGCAGCCCCGCGGCGTTCGCGCTGCGCAGCCCGGATGCACGCATGAACAGATAGATCTCGTGCGTGCCCCAGAAGGTATTGAAGTCACCGGCCACGATCACCGGCTTGGAAGAGCGCACCACCAGGTCGTGCAGCGTGCGCAGCTGATACTGCCGATGACGGAACTTCAGCGACAGGTGCACCAAAAAGATGCACACGTCTTCCAGCTCCAGCTCGATGATCAGGCGCTTGATGCCGGTGTCGAAGTAATGAAAGCGCTCGCCGGTGACGCTCGGTGCCGCGAGCAGCGCATTGGCCTGCTTGCGCACGATCGGCACCAGCTGATTGATCGACCCCGCGCCGTACTTGCATTGGTGTGCGGTGTAGTGGCCGATGGCATTGGCGACGTAAGTCGCCTGGTTGAGCATGCCGGTACGCACCGAGCCGGTATCGACCTCGATCAGGCCGACCAGGTCCGGTTGCTCGGCGCGGATGAATTCGGTGATGCGCTCCAACACCCGCCGGCTGCTGCGCAGGTAGCCCGCTCCGGGCATCGGTAGATGAAATGCCGGTCCAGTTCCGGTCGCGTAGCGGATGTTGTAGACCAGCAGCCTCACGGGTGAACGCTTGCCCTATCCATGTCAGAGTGCCTCACAGTACACTGCCTGTATGTCCGCGCGCGAACCGATTCGCGTTTTCGTCACGCATTGCTTCGAAGAGAGTGACGACTACCTGCGCGTGTTCGAGTACCTCGAGAGCGCGCGCAACTTCTACTACCGGAATTGCAGCGCTCCGGCGCCGCGTCCGGCCGGCAGCGCTCAGGAGGCGCTACGCGAGCCGTTGCGCCACCAGATTACACCGGCCGAGGTGGTGATTGCGCTTACCAGTCTGTACCCGGGGCACCAGGATCTGCTGCTGTTCGAGCTCAACTATGCCAAAGCGAGCGACAAGCCGGTGTTGCTGCTGCCGCCCTTTGGTCGCGAGCCGCTGGCACTCAAGGTGTTCGAGGGTCTGGTGGACGAGCAGGTTGCCTGGGACGAGCGGGCACTGATCGATGCGGTCCGGCGCCAGGCGCGGCATGAAGAAACCACGCGCTGGGATACCATCGAATTCAAGCTGGATTAGGCGGCGGCGCTCGGACGTTCGGCAACGGCGCGCACGCTGCTGCGCTGATGCCTGATGCCTGCCACCAGGCCGTAGAGGCGCACCAGTAGCTCCGCGTAGTGGCGCACGTCGGCGTTGGACAGCTTGCGTACGGAGGCCCTGACCACATTCTCGCCGGGCAGCGCTGGCTCGCGGTGCAGAACCTTAATCATCTCCGCAAACTCCGGCCCGAGCTCCGGTAGCTCGGTGGGCTGCAGGTCTTCCAGGTGCGCGTACGCGTCAGTGAAGCGATCTTTGATCGAACCGGGCCCGGCCAGAGAAAGTGCAGCAGCCTCGAGCCGCGCAGTCAGATCGGTCATCATCATGAGCTCCGTGCTGAAGTCGCCCACAGCGCCCCTTCAAGAGCTTCGCTGCAGCGCGAAGCTGAAGTGGTGCCTCAATTGCGGTCGAAAAAGATTTCCTGTCGGGTCAATACAATGCCGCGCAAATATAGCGCTGTATATGCCGAATACAATGGGTCAGATTTCACAATTCGCCGCGCCGAGCTGGCGCAGGATTTCGTGGCAGGCTGGATGGTTGTGACGCGGGCGTCCCGGTAGGTGAATCGGCGGGCGCTCGCGGCAGGACAGTGCGTTCTCAGCCTGGCCCTGCCGGCGCTCCGGCGAGGCATTGCGGCGTAGCATTACGAGCTAGGACTTGCCACGATGGCGCTGAACGACTTTCTAGCCGTGCAGCGGGGGCCTCTGCCGGGAGGGCTGATTGACGGCGCCTTCCGGGACTGACCTCGATCATGTGTAACACCAATAAAGCTTCGTATAGTGATGAAATATTTTGATATTTGTCTCGAAAACGCTCCCCGGGTCGATCTACCGGCGGCGCTCGGGCCCGATTCGCGAGG
>JASHTF010000365.1 GCA_030040715.1 Gammaproteobacteria bacterium
GGCTCGGCACCTCTGGGCGCGCCGCTGAGCGCAGAGGAGGCCGCGGCGCTGCAGGAGCGCTTGCGCAGCGCCGGCTTTGGCGCGGCTGCGGCCGGCGCCGCCCAGCTGCTGGCCGACTGGCGCCAGGCGCCCGCGACCCGCAGGCTGGATGAGGCCGGGGCGCGTCGCGTGAGCCAGCTGCTGCAGGTGCTGGTGATGGAGGCAGCCGCGACCGGCGAGCCGCTCGCGACGTTGCGACGGCTGCTGCGGGTGCTCGAGGCGATCGGGGCGCGCTCGGCCTACTTTGCGTTGCTGCTGCACGACCACCGGGCGCGCGACCGTCTGGTGGAGGTGACGGCGCATGGCGATTTTCTGACCGAGCAGATCGCCTCCCATCCGCTGTTGCTCGACGAGCTGATCGATGCGCGCATCTTCGAGCACCCGCCGGATCGGGCGACGCTCGCGACCGATCTCGCGCAGCGCATGGCCGGCGCAGATCCAGACGATGAGGAGCATCTGGTCGAGCGGCTGCGACACTTCCAGCGCGCCGCCCTGTTTCGGCTCGCGGTCGCGGATCTGCTCGGGCACTTGCCGCTGATGCAGGTCAGCGATCGTCTGACCGACGTCGCTGAGTTGATCCTCGAGCGCGCGCTCGCGCTCGCCTGGCAGCAGCTCACTCCGCAGCTCGGCGTGCCGATGGGCGAGCAGAGCGGGGAGCGCCGCCCGGTGCGCATCGCCGTCATCGGCTACGGCAAGCTCGGCGGCTGGGAGCTCGGGTACGGCTCGGATCTGGACTTGGTGCTGGTGCACGACTCGAGTGGTGCACGACAGGAGACCGAGGGCGCGCGCACGCTCGACAATCAGGTGTTCTTCGTGCGCTACGCGCAGCGGCTGCTGCATCTGCTGACCATGCATTCAGCCGCCGGTCGACTCTACCAGGTGGACGTGCGGCTGCGTCCGAGCGGCAAAGGAGGCATGCTGATCACCAGCATCGACGCCTTTGCGGACTACCTGCGGCAGGAAGCCTGGACCTACGAGCATCAGGCGCTGCTACACGCGCGCGCCGTGGCTGGCGCGCCAGAGCTGCGGTCGCATTTTGAGGAGATGAGAGTCGAGGTGCTGGTGCATCACGTGCGACGCGAGCACCTGCGCGAGGAGGTGCGCGACATGCGAGCGCGCATGCGCCGCGAGCGCTCCCACTCCGGCCCGCACGAATTCGATCTGAAGCAGGACGCCGGCGGTATCGCCGATATTGAGTTCCTGGCTCAGTACTGGGCACTGAAGTGGGCGGCCGAGTATCCGCCGGTGGTGAAATATGCGGATACGATCCGTCAGCTCGAATCGGTGGCTTCGGCTGGCCTGGCCCCACAGCCGACCGTCGACACCCTGACCCGGACATACCGCGGTTATCGGCAGTACCTGCATCACCGCGCGCTCGCGGGCCTGGGCGCCGTCGTCCCGGAGAGCGAGTTGGCCGCCGAGCGCGCCGCGGTGAGCGCGCTGTGGGATCAGGTCATCGGCTGAGCCTGCTGTCGACGGCTTGTCTATAATCGGGTGAGCTATGAATGCGCGCAGCGAGCTTCGACCGGCAAACGCACAGAATCAGTACACCGTCACCCGCGCGGACCTGCCGCTATCCTGTCCGATGCCGGACATGACGCTGTGGAACTCGCACCCGCGTGTCTATCTGCCGATCGAGGAGACGGGCTGGGCGAAGTGCCCGTACTGCGGCTCGGAATACATCCTCGCGCGCTGAGCCGTCCGTCACGCCGCGGTCCTGAAGCACATGGGCATGCGCCCGTCGCGGCGCTAGCGGTACGGCCGGTAGGACTTCTCCTCGATGAGCGTCGAGCTGAGCTTGAGGTTGAGGCGCTTCTTGATGGCGGCACGCTCGTCGTTGCGCAGGTAGACCGAGCGCGCTAGCGCGATGAAGGCGGCGTCAAACACCCCCCGCGCCTCATGCTCGCGGATTCGATCCTCGATGTCCCACAGTTCGGCGTTGACACGCTCGAGGGCCTGCTCCTCGGCGCTGATCTGGGCGTCGGGCGGCAGCGCCTGGCGCCAAGTGCGCTCGAGCAGCTCGAGCTCGCGCTGCACGTTGGCGAGCTTGGCCGGCTCCTCGATCCGCGCCGCCTTGATGCGCAGGATCGTGATCTTGTCGAGCAGCTCCCCGTGGGAGAGCGGCACCAGGATGTCGCTCATGCGCGTCGATGGTAGCGCATCGAGGCGCGTCGCGGCGGCACGCGCAGCGGGGATGATAAACTCCGCCGCCGGCAGGAGATTCGACCATTGTGCTCCGGCGCGAGCGATGACCTCGCTCGAGCGGCGTCGTGAGGTTCGGTATTAGCAAGCAAACACGCTGGCAGACGGGGCCGGAGGTGCAGCAAAAGCCCGTGCCGGCAGGTGCGATGCTCTACGACACCGCGCGCGCCGGCAACGCTGAGGTCAGCTGGTTCGACCGTGACTGGTGGGCGCAACGCGGACAAGTGCGCCCGTGCGCCGAGGGTCGTGGCGCGGCGCTGTTCATCGAGGCCGACGGCCGGCGCCTGGTGCTGCGGCACTATCGCCGCGGCGGCTGGATGGCGGCCCTGACCGCCGATCGCTATTGGTGGAGCGATGCCGATTCGACCCGCTCGTTCCAAGAGTGGTATCTGACCTACGTGATGCACCGCGTGGCTCTGCCGGTGCCGGTGCCGATCGCGGCCTGCTATCGGCGCACGGGACGCCACGGCTACAAGGCGGACCTGCTCACCGAGCAGATCGTCGGCGTGAGCTCGCTGGCCACGCGTATCCAGGCCGCGCCGCTGCCCTTGACCGAGTGGGTCGCTATCGGACGCTGTCTACGCCGCTTCCACGAAGACGGCGTCTGTCACGCCGATCTGAACGCCCACAACATCCTGCTGGGCGAGCGCCAGGCCGTCTGGCTGGTGGACTTTGACCGCGCGCGACTGCGTCGTCCCGGGATGTGGTGCGACCGCAACCTGGTGCGGCTGCGCCGCTCACTCGAGAAAATCACCGACCCGCTGCGTGCCGAGCACTTCTCCGACGCTGACTGGGGCACGATGCTGAACGCCTATTTCGCGGCGCCGGTCGCTGCCTGAGTGCGCCGCCGCTCGTGCGCCGCCTGTACACGTTGCTGCTCTATCTGGCGCTTCCGGTCGCAATGCCGGCGATGGCGCTGAGAGCCTGGCGCCAGCGGGCCGGCCTCGGCGGGTGGCGGGAGCGCCTGGGTCTCGGCGCGCAGCGTCCAGACGGCATCTGGATCCACGCCGCCTCGGTTGGAGAGGTGCAGGCGGCAGCCATCCTGATCGGTGCGCTGCGCGCGCGCTGGCCGGCGAGCGCGCTGGCGCTAAGCTGCGTGACCGCGACCGGGCGCACCCGCGCGCGGGCGCTGCTGCCGGATGTCGAGGCGCGTTACGCCCCGTATGACGTTCCCGACAGCGTGCGGCGCGCGCTGGCGCGGTTGCGGCCGCGCCTGCTGATCGTCATCGAGACCGAGCTGTGGCCCAATCTGCTGCACGAGGCCACCCGTGCGGGCGTGCCGGTGCTGCTGGCGAGCGCCCGCGTCTCGGCAGGTAGTGCGCGCCGGTACGCGCGTTTTCCGGGTCTGCTGCGGGCGAGTCTGCAGCGCGGAGTGTGGGTCGCGGCGCAAAGCGCGGCCGATGCCGAGCGCTTCTGCAGGCTCGGAGCCATGCCTGAGCGCGTCAGCGTCGCCGGCAACGTCAAATTTGATCGGACGCTGCCCGTAGATCTACCGGCGCGTGGAGTGGCGCTGCGCGCACGGTACGCGGCGGATCGGCCGACCTGGATCGCCGGCAGTACCCAGGAGGGCGAGGAGCCCATGGTGCTGGCCGGGCATCGACGCGTTCGTGCGCAGCTGCCGCAGGCGCTCCTCGTCCTCGCGCCGCGCTATCCGCAGCGTTTCGAAGAGGTCGTCGCGGCGGTGGGCGCCGCCGGACTGCGCTGTGCGCGGCGCTCGCGCCCGCTGCCGCCCGAGCCGTACGAGGTGCTGGTGCTCGATACCCTGGGCGAGCTGATGGAGTTCTATGCAGCGGCCGACGTAGCCTTCGTCGGTGGCAGCCTGGTGCCCGTGGGGGGACACAACCTGCTCGAGCCGGCGGCTCTCGGGCTGCCGGTGTTGTCCGGTCCGCACCAGTTCAACAGCCCGGACATCGCCCGCGTGCTGCGCGAGTGCGGTGCGCTGGAGACCGTGAACAACGCCGAGTCACTCGCGGCGGCGGTCGTGCGGCTGCTGAGCGATCGGGAGCTGCGCACGCGCCGAGGCGCCAGTGCGCGTGGCGCGATCGAGGCCAATCGAGGCGCGCTCGATCGACTGCTGAGCCTCATCGATGCGCTCGACTCCACCGGGGCGGCTGGACCTACGGCGGCGGCGGGGTCGTTGCCGGAGCCGCCGCTGCCGGAGCCGCCGTTGCAGGAGCCGTCGCGGCGGGAGCCGTCGCTGCGGGAGCCGCCGGGGGTATCGCCGTCAGCCAGCCATTGATCTGCTCGATGGTGCGCCGATCGAGGGTGCCGGCGGCGTAGCGCAGCGCCACGATATCGTCCAGATAGCTGTACTTGGCTTGGGCGTAGTTGGTCTGAGCCTGAACCAGATTCTGACGCGCGACCAGCACGTCGACGACGGTTTTGGTACCCACCTGATAGCCGGCCTCGGTTGCCTGCAGCGCGACGTCGTTCGAGTTCACCGCCTGGCGCAATGTGTGCACCTGCTCGATCTCGTTGACGAGTCCCTGATAGGCGTCGCGCGTCTGCTCCTCGGTCTGCCGCGAGGTGTAGAGGACCCCGTCCTTGGCGGCATCCCAGCTATAGCGCGCCTGGCGAATCTTCGATTGCGTCGCGCCGCCTTGAAACAGGGGTATCGAGATACCTGCCTGCCACACCGGATCATTGAGAATCGGCGGCACGATATTGGCCTCGTCCTCCAGTTGCGATGGAGTGGAGAAATTGCCGTGCTCGAGCGCCCAGTTGCGCGACACGCTGATCGTGATTTGGGGAATGTGTCCGCCGTAGGCCGTAAGCAGGTTGTCTCGAGCGATGTCGGCGGCCATGCGGCTCGCGATCAGGCTCGCGTTCTGACTCATCGCCGTCGCCACCCAGGCATTCTCGTCGGCAGGCTCGGGGGTCAGCAGTGGCATATCGTCCCGCGGCGCGGCCAGGCCGGCGTAGCTGTCGTCGTCGGTAATGGCGCGCAGCAGATCCTGTTGGGTAGCCAGAGCGCGCTTGTCGGCGATGACCGCTGCGGCGGTGCTATCGCGCTCGGCGCGCGTGGTCTCGACGTCGATCAGGCCGATCAGTCCGACCTGATAACGCTGCTCGGCCTGATCGAGCTGGCGCTGCACGGAGTCGAGAGCGCTCTGCTCGGCATTCAGGGTCTCCTGGGCGTTCAGCACGGCGAAGTACTGCGTGGCTACCCGCTGCACCAGACTCTGAGCGGAGGCCTGATAGTTGGCCTCGGCCTGCGCCACGGTGGCGTTGGCCGCCTTGAGGGCGATCCAGTTATTCCAGGAAAACAGGTTGACCGTCAGATCGAGCGCGGCGTACCCCGGGACGGTCAGGGAACGGTTGCCCACTCCCTGCCAATCCTTGTTGGCGCTCAGATCGAGCGGCAGCAGATTGATGAGCGCCTGGGTCTTGGTCTCGCGTGCTGCCAGATGCGTCGCGATGGCCTGCTGCCACTGCGGATCGACACTGAGCGCGCGCTCATAGATCTGCAGCAGATCGGTCGCGTGCGCGTTACCCGCGGCGGCGGCGGCGGCCGCAGCCGCGGCGAAGCTCAGGCGCACGGCGCGCACCGGCGCGAAGCATCGGCTCCGTGCACTGCTGAGGCACAGAGAACAGGCGCGCACGGCGCCCGCTATGGAGGAAATGCGCATGCAACCATCCAATCCGGAGGATCTGAATTATCGCAGGGCAGCCCCACTCAATAGGAGGGCAGGCTCGGATCGATCTCGCTGGTCCAGGCGTTGATTCCGCCGGTTAGATTAGCCACCCGGTTGATCCCCGCAGCCGCCAGCAGCTCCGCGGCCCTGCGACTGCGCCCTCCCGACTTGCACATGGCGATGATATCCGAATCGGGGCTCAGCTCCTGCACCCGCTCTGCCAGCTGGCCCAGGGGAATGTGGATGCTGCCGGGCAGGTGCACGATCGCGTACTCCCAGGGTTCGCGCACGTCCAGCACCTGCAGCCGCTCGCCCGCGTCGAGGCGGCGCTTGAGCTCCTGCACCGAGAGTTCTTTGATCGCCATGGCTGTGGAGGGACCGTAGGGGTGACGGCGGCGGGTCAGAAACCGAACTGCGGCGGCCGAGGAGCATGCTCGAGCGCCTCGATGCCGGTCTCAAACAGTACCTCGTTGCTCCAATCCCGCGGCCCGAGCCGCCGCACCAGCGTCGCCTGCTGCGGGACGTCAGCGCCCACGACCACGAACAGTCGGCCACCGGGGTGCAGCGCGCGCTCGAACCGCGGCTGGTAGAGCGGCAAGGAGGCGGTCAGCACGATGACGTCATAGCGTGCGTCCTCCACGAGTTGCATGCCATCGGCTTGGACGACTTCAACCGGCAGCCCGGGTGTCGCGGCCGCCAGGTTGGCACGCGCCAGCGCGGCGATCTCCTCGTGCAGTTCGAGTGTGCGCACCCGGCCGCCGAGCCGCGCCAGACAGGCTGAGACATAGCCGGAGCCGGTGCCTATCTCCAGCACCTGCTCATCCTGCCGTACCGCGACCGCCTGCAGGATGCGCCCGACGAGCATCGGTCGCAGCATACGTTTGCCGCACGGCAGGGGGATCTCGGAATCGGCAAAGGCGAGCTCACGCCACTCCTGCGGGACGAAGCGCTCGCGCGGCACGCTGCGCAGCGCCTGCAGGATGCGATCGTCGAGCACGTCCCAGGCACGCACCTGCTGCTCGATCATCTGCTCGCGCGCTGCTTCAACCAGCATTGAACCTAATCCGGTTTTGAGGGCCGCCACGTTAAGGGTTTTCGGTGCCGCTGCCAAGAGTGGCTGCGGGGCCATTGCGCGCGGTTACCGGCCGCCAACGAAGCACCACGATATGGTGAAAAGATGCGTGTGCAGATCACATACTCCGCTATGCTTGGTCGGTCGGCGATGGCAGAGCTTGGCCCCGTTCCCAAGGAAAGGCATCGCGTGAACCGACCGGTTTGATGTCGACAATTGTGCTGCTCTGCTTGCTGTTCGGCATCGCCGCGCTGCTGCTGCTCGCTCTCTTTTTCATGCAGCGCCGAGCGCTCAACGCGCTGCGCGAGGTGTCACAGGAAGTTCAGCGCACCGCGGTCGGTGAGTCTCTCAGCAGCCACATTGAGCTCACTACCGATCAACCGGAGCTGGCGGCGTTGGTGACCGCCGTCAACCATCTCCTATCGCGCGCGGCGGTCGCGGCCGAGCGGCCACCCTCGTCCGGTGCCTCGATCGAAGCGCTCGGCGATCGGGTGCATGAGGCGGTGCTGGTCCATGGTGAGACCATTCGTTACGCCAACCCACAGTTTGCCAGCCTGGTCGGGATACGGGTCGAGGAGCTGATCGGGCGGCGGCTGCAGGATCTGGTGCCGCGCGACTACGTCGAGCTGGTCGAGGACAATATTCGCCGCCGTCTCGCGGGCGCCTCGACGGCCGAGCGCTACGAGATCGAGCTCACTGGAATGGGCGCGACGACGACGCGGCTCGAGCTGTCCGGTTGGCCGATCGAATACGAGGGCAAGCAGGCACTGCTGATCATCGGCGTGGAGGTGGTACCGACGCAGAGCGTGCCGGCGCCACCGAGCCCAAGCCTGAATGGCCGCTCGCGCTCGCGTCTGGCACTCGAGTCCCTATCCGAGGCGCTGATCACCACCGACGCCCGGGGGGGAGTCGAATATCTCAATCCTGCCGCCGAGCGCCTGCTCGGCATCTCGAGCCCCGAAGCCGAGAGCAAGCCGTTCGAGGAGGTCGTGCGCGCGGTCGAAGAGGGTGATCAGAGGTTGCTCACCGAGCCGGTGCAGCAGGCACTCGCGGCCGGCACCCCGCTCAATCTCGGCCGACGTGCCCTACTGATCCGCTCACCGGCCGGTACCGAGCACATGGTGGAGCTGTCGGCCGCCCCGATCCGCCTGTCGACCGGAGAGACCACCGGTGCGGTGGTGCTGCTGCATGACGTAACCGAGACGCGCGGCCTCGCGCGTCAGATGTCCTACCAGGCGACTCACGATGCGCTCACCGGCCTGGTTAATCGGCGCGAGTTCGAGCGGCGGCTGCTCGAGGCCATCGACACTGCCCACCGCGGCGACGGCACGCACGTGCTGTGCTACCTCGACCTGGACCATTTCAAGGCAGTCAACGACACCAGTGGGCATCTGGCCGGGGACGGCATGCTGCGCGAGGTTGCCAAGCTGTTGCGCGACGCCATTCGTGATTCCGATACGGTCGCGCGCCTCGGTGGTGATGAATTCGGCATGTTGCTCATAGGCTGCCCGCTGGACAAGGCACGCCAGATCGCCGATGACGTCTGCCGCGCGGTGAACGAATTCCGCTTCGTGTGGCGTGACAAGATCTTCGACATCGGGGTGAGCATCGGGCTGGTGGAGATCGCGCGCGACAGCGGCAGCATGGAAGAGGCGCTCGCGGCGGCGGATTCGGCCTGCTACGTCGCCAAGCGACAGGGTGGACACGTCACGGTGTACTCGGCGCGCGATGAGATCTTCGCCCGCCAGACCGGCGAGATCCAGTGGCTGCAGACCCTGCAGCAGGCGCTGCGCGACAATCGCTTCGAGCTGTTCTATCAGTCCATCGTGGCTTCATTCGCCGCCACCGACGAGGGGCCGGCGATGGAAGTGCTGGTGCGGCTGCGCGACGAGGGCGGACGCCAGCTGCCGGCGATCGACCTGGTGCGCGCGGCGGAGCGCTATCGGCTCATCGCGCTGATCGACCGCTGGGTCGTGCAGACGACACTCACCGCCCTCGGCCGCGGCGCGATCACGCTGGCGCCCAAACGCAGCGTCGCGATCAACATCTCTGGTCAGACGCTCGCCGATGCGCAATTTCTCGAGTTCGCGGTCGACTGCTTCGATACCACCGGCGCCGATCCGGGTCAGGTGTGCTTCGAGATCGGGGAAGAGGCGGTCGTGGGTAATCTCGAGCAGGCGCGTCGTTTCATCGGCGTCCTGCACGGCATGGGTTGCCGCTTCGCGCTCGATAATTTCGGCAGCGGACTCGGCTCGTTCAACAACCTCAGGAACCTCGCGGTCGATTACCTGAAGATCGACGGCTCGTTCTTCAAGAACCTGGCGCTCGACACCGTGAATCAGGCCATGGTGACGGCGATGGTGCGACTCGCGCGCACCATGAATTTCAAGGTGATCGCCGAGCGCGTCGAGGACGCCAGTGCCGTCGATGCCGCGCGCCGTATGGGCGTCGACTATCTGCAGGGATACGCGATCGGCCGGCCCGAGAGGCTCGCGATGGCGGCTTGAGGCGCCGCGCGGCGGCTAGTGCATCGCAGTGGCTAGAGCAACGGCACGAGCAGCAGCGCGACGATATTGATGATCTTGATCAGCGGATTGATCGCCGGGCCGGCCGTATCCTTGTAGGGATCGCCGACCGTATCGCCCGTGACCGCGGCCTTGTGCGCCTCGGAGCCCTTGCCGCCTTCGTGGCCCTCCTCGATGTATTTCTTGGCATTGTCCCAGGCACCGCC
>JASHTF010000366.1 GCA_030040715.1 Gammaproteobacteria bacterium
AACGCCCGCGTGCTCGACTACAAGGCCAAGCCGAACCTCGCGGTCTGCTGGGGCGGTCACTCGATTGGCGACGGCGAGTATCGCTATGCCAAGCGCGTCGGTTACGAGCTCGGCCTGCGGGGACTCGACGTCTGCACCGGCTGCGGACCCGGGGCGATGAAGGCGCCGATGAAGGGTGCCGGAGTCGGCCACGCGAAGCAGCGCATCACCCAGGGCCGCTTCATCGGCGTCACCGAGCCGGGAATCATCGCCGCCGAGCCGCCCAATGCGATCGTCAATCAACTGGTGATCATGCCGGACATCGAGAAGCGGCTGGAGGCATTCGTGCGGCTCGCGCACGGGATCATCGTGTTCCCGGGTGGCGTCGGTACCGCCGAGGAGATCCTGTACCTGCTGGGGCTGCTGCTCGACCCGGTCAATGAGCACCAGCCGCTGCCGGTGGTGTTGACCGGGCCACGCGCCAGTGCCGGGTATTTCGAGCAGATCGCGCGCTTCATCGACAGTACGCTCGGCGCCGCGGCGTTGGCGCGCTTCAAGCTCGTCATCGACGATCCGGCCGCCGCGGCGCGCCATCTGGTGCACGGGCTCGATGAGGTGCGAGCGTTCCGGCGCGAGCACAGCGACGCCTACAACTTCAATTGGCTGCTGCGCGTGCCGTATGAGCTGCAACGGCCGTTCGAGGTCACGCACGCCTCCATGCGCGCGCTCAAGCTGCAGCGTGCACAGCCCACCCATCGGCTGGCGGCCAATCTGCGCCGTGCGTTCTCGGGCATTGTCACCGGCAACGTCAAGGAGCACGGGATCGCCGCGATCGAGCAGCACGGCCCGTTCGAGCTGTCCGGTGACGCCGACATCATGCGTCTGCTCGATGAGTTGCTGACCACCTTCATCGCGCAGGGGCGCATGAAGTTGGACGGGCGCGCTTATCAGCCCTGCTACCGCTTGGTGGCCTAACGCGATCCAACGGCGCAGCGCGGCGCGCGCAGCGAGCGCGCTCGCGACCGCGTGTGTCCAGCGAGCGACGGGTGCACTTGCGCACACTGGTGTGCCACAGTTGGTGCACGATTGCTCGACAGCGGCAGCTCATTTAACGCTTGCGCGAGCGCGCCTTTGCGGTCCGATGCATTGTGCGAGCCGCAGCGCGTCCAGCTCCCCCGCGGGTGTGATGGAGTTCCTGTCGACCGGCGGTACCCGCGGCCTAGGCTTGTGCGCGCAGGGAGCACACATGAGCAAATCCGATCTGCCCAAGGTTCCGACCGCCGACGAAGCGTTAGCGCAGAAGTTGACGCCGAGCGGCGCCGAAGCCTACGCGAGCTGGCTCGAGCACATGCAGCGCACGCGCACGCGCCACGCCGCGATCACCCGCAACCTCTACAGCTGGTCGAATTACAAGAGCTGGGCGGACAAGATGCGCCACGACTGGCAGCCCGACGACGGCAAGAGCTGATCGCTCGCCGCGGCTCAGGCGAGCCGCACCGCCGGCGTGAAGGCCGCGAGCTCGTGGCCGCAGTCAGCACCGTCGGCCTCGCGATCCACGTCCCGCTCCACGCCCTCCACGCCCTCGACTCCCGCTACGCCTTCCACGCCCGGATCGGCCTGATCCTCCGCGCCTTGGCCCCGGGGATCGTCGCCTGAGGCGGCGCCCGCCCGGCCGGCGCCCGGATTCGCGTTGGGATTCAGAGCCGAGCCCGGATGCGCGGCCGCGGCGGCAGCCGCGGCCCGCTGGTTGGCAGCGGCGAGGCCGACGATGCCATCCTGGCGGCGCTCGCTGGCGCTCTCAGCGCTGCCGTGGCGCGGTGCGTCCAGCCACTCGAGCAGCGGCCGCCACTCGGCGAGGTCGCTACTGACCTGATACGGCTTCATCTCGGCCAGTCCCAGCCCGAGACCTACGGCGCGTACATACGCCTGCGAGTCGCGCAGCGTCGCGACGATCGGGATGTCGAGCGAGGCCAGAAAGCGCGCGAGCGACTGGTAGATCAGGGTATTGCGCCGGACTCGATTGGCGATGATTCCGAGGCGATGCTGCTCGCGCCTGACCTTCGCGACCAGCAGCAGATTCTGGATGCAGCGCGAGGCGGCCTGGATGTCGATGTCCGACGGCAGCACCGGTACCAGAATCCTATCGGCGGCGCGCGTGAGCTCGGGCATCTCCTGCGGCTGCAGCGCTGCGGGCGTGTCGACGATCACGCGGCCGGCACCATCGGGAATGCGCATCTGAAAGCTGCGCGTCACGCGCGCGTCGCGCTCGAAGGCGGCGATCAGATGAATGGCGGCCTGGGTGTGCTGGCGCTTTCTGACCCAGCGCGCAGCCGAGGCCTGGGGATCGTGATCTATCAGTACGGTGCGTTCGCCCTGCAGCGCAAAGTGGCTCGCGAGGTTGATGGCGATGGTCGTCTTGCCGGAACCGCCTTTGGGGTTCAGCACGACGATGCGCTGCATACCATTGTCCGCCGGCAACACCAGGATTATGTCCCTGCGCGGCAGACTACGCATCGGCGGCACGCGCTGCAAGCGAGTTGAGACCTCACGCAGCGATAATGCGCGCCGGCGATGATGAGCTGTGAAGCGCCGCACGCCGGCAGCGTCGCGCCGCGACCTAGGATAGTCGCCAGCGCCTCGCCCTCAACCTCACCGCTGTCACCGACTCACTTGGAAGTACTGCTACGCCTCTGGGATGAGATGGACGACTGGGTGATGGCCTGTCGCCAGCTGTTGCGCCGTCAGCTGGCTTGAAAACACCCCACCGCGGCCCCATACCGCCGCTTTCCGTTTCAGGAAGCGGTGGCGCCCATGTCAACGACGCGCGAGACGCTCGAGTTTCAAGCCCAGACCCGAGAGCTGTTGCAGCTGATGATCCACTCCCTGTACAGCCACAGGGAGATATTCCTGCGCGAGCTGATTTCGAACGCCTCCGACGCCAACGATAAGTTGCGCTTTCTCGCGCTGTCGAATCCCGAGCTGCTCGGCAAGGACAGTGATCTGGCGATCTGGATCGATGCCGATGCGGCCCGCGGCACGCTGACGGTGCGCGACAACGGCATCGGCATGAGCCGCGAGGAAGCCGTCTCGCATCTCGGCACCATCGCCAAGTCGGGTACCAGTGAATTCTTCCAGCGCCTGACCGGCGATCAGCAGCAGGACGCGCAGCTCATCGGACAGTTCGGCGTCGGCTTCTACTCGGCCTTCATCGTTTCCGAGCGCGTCGAGGTGCTGACGCGGCGTGCCGACGCGCCCGACAGCGCGGGGGTGCGCTGGGAGTCGAGCGCCGAGGGGCAGTTCAGCGTCGAGACCATCGAGCGCGCCGAGCGCGGCACCAGCGTCATCCTGCATCTGAAGGAAGACGCCAAGGAGTTCCTCGATCCGTTCCGGCTGCGCGCGCTGGTGCGCCGCTACTCCGATCACATCGCGTTCCAGGTGCGCATGCGCAAGGAGGGCTCGGCCACGCTCGAATACGAGCCGGTCAATCAGGCACAAGCGCTCTGGACCCGCCCGCGCGCGGAGCTGCGCGACGAGGAGTATCGGGACCTGTATCGACACATCGCCCACGACGGCGCCGATCCGCTCGCCTGGAGCCACAATCGGGTCGAGGGCAAGCGCGAATACACCAGTCTGCTGTACCTCCCATCGCGCGCACCGTTTGATCTGTGGCAGCGGGAAGCGGCGCGGGGGCTGAAGCTGTACGTACGGCGCGTGTTCATCATGGACAACGCCGAGCAATTCCTGCCGCTCTATCTGCGCTTCGTCAAAGGCATCGTCGACTCCAACGATCTGCCGTTGAATATCTCGCGCGAGCTGCTGCAGCAGGACCGCGAGGTGGAAGCCATGCGCGGTGCCTTGACGCGGCGGGCGCTGGAACTGCTCGCACGGCTCGCCAAGGAGGAAGCGGACAAGTATCAACAGTTCTGGCGCGAGTTCGGCCGGGTGCTCAAGGAAGGGCTCGGAGAGGATGCGGCCAACCGCGAGCGATTGCTGCCGTTGCTGCGCTTCGCGAGCACCGCCGGCAGCTCGAATGACGAGACCGTGGGGCTGGCCGATTATGTCGCGCGCCTGCGGCCGGGCCAGGAGCGCATCTACTACCTCATCGGCGAGAGCCTCGATGCCGCGCGCGAGAGTCCCCAGCTCGAGCTGCTGCGGCAGAAAGGCATCGAGGTGCTGCTGCTCGCCGACCGCATCGATGAGTGGGTGATGGGCCAGGTGTCGGAGTTCGAGGGCAAGCGCTTCAAGGACGTGGCGCGCGGTGAGCTCGAGCTCGCCGGACTCGCCGATCAGGCCGATCGCGCGCGCATCGAAGCCGAGCGCAAGGAGAGCAAGGCACTGCTGAAGCGCTTCAAGGATGCGTTGGGTCAACGCGTGCTCGAGGTGCGGGTGAGCGAGCGCCTGCGCGAATCGCCCGCGCTGCTGGTGCGTGGCGAAGGGGATCTGTCGGCGCAGATGCGGCGCGTGCTCGCCACCGCTGGCCAGAGCGTGCCCGTCTCGCAGCCGGTGCTGGAGCTGAACGTGACGCACCCGTTGGTGCGTTACCTGGAGTCGGTGAGCGAGCCCGAGGCGTTCGGGGAGCTGGCGCGGCTGCTGTACGACGAAGCCAGCCTGCTCGATGAAGGCCAGATCGCCAATCCGAGCGACTTCAGCCGCCGGTTGAATCAGCTGCTGGTGCGGCTGATCGGGCCGGCAGCGCCGCCGCCGCCGGCGGCCGCCAGCTGAGGCGAGTGCGACAGCCCCGAGCCGCGCGCGATCGGGTAATGTGTGTTCGCGGCCGGGGTCGGGGCGCGAGCTTGCCACTTTCCTTCTGCAGGAGGAGATCACCATGAGCACGGAATTGCCCAGCGATGCGGAGCTGCGCGCGCGCCTTGCGCCGCTGCAGTACGAGGTGACGCAGCACAAGGCCACCGAGCCGCCGTTCACCGGGGCCCTCAACTTCAACAAGGCCAAGGGGCTCTACAGCTGCGTGTGCTGCGGACAGGAGCTGTTCACCTCTGACACCAAGTACGATTCGGGCTCCGGCTGGCCGAGTTTCTGGCTGCCGCTGGCAGCCGACCACGTCCGCACGCATACCGACAGCAGCCACGGCATGACACGCACCGAGGTGACCTGTGCCCGCTGCGGTGCGCATCTCGGGCACGTGTTCGATGACGGTCCGCAGCCGTCGGGGCTGCGCTATTGCATCAACTCGGCCGCGCTGGAGTTTCAGCCCGGCAAGCGCGCTTGAGCGCGGGCCGAGACTCCGAGGCGCTGACGCTCGAAGGTCCGGCGGGTGCGCTCGAGGCGCTGCTCACGCAGCCGCAGGAGGTGGCGCACCCGGGCCTCGCGGTCATTTGTCATCCGCATCCGCTGCACGGGGGGACGCTGCGCAACAAGGTCGTGCACACGCTGGCGCGCACACTGGAGCAATTCGGGCTGACCACGCTGCGCTTCAATTTCCGCGGCGTAGGTACCAGTGCCGGCAGCTACGACGGCGGCCGCGGCGAGCTGCAGGATGCGCTCGCCGTGATCGCCTACGGCCGCGCGCGCTGGCCCGAAGCCGCCCTGACGCTCGCCGGCTTCTCATTCGGTGCGCAGGTAGCCTTGCTGGCCGCGCCGCTGGCGGCGCCGGTGCGGCTGATCACGGTGGCTCCGCCGGTGAGTCGTCCCGAGTTCGCCGCCGTCGCTGCGCCGCCTTGCCCTTGGTTGATCGTGCAGGGCGATGCGGACGAGATCGTCGACCCGCAACAGGTCGCGGCGTTTGCCGAGCGCTTCTCGCCGCCGCCGACGCTGCGGCTACTCGCCGGAGTCAATCATCTGTTTCACGGCCACCTGCCCGAGCTGCACGATGCCGTGGCGGAGTTCCTGAACGCAGAAGCCCGATGAGCTCTGGCGCCCATCGGGCTTCGGTGCAGAATCTGCTCTGAGCCGCGCTCAGTTGACGAATGACTTGAGGTTCTTTAATGGCAGTGCGCGGACCTTCTTGCTGGCCGGCTTTGCCTTGAACATCATCTTCTCGCCGGTGAACGGGTTGACGCCCTCGCGCGCCTTGGTCGCCGGCCGCTTGACCACCTTCAGCTTGAGCAGTCCCGGCAGTGTGAACAAGCCGTTGCCCCGCAGGCTTTTCTTGATGACTCCATTCAACGAGTCGAACACCGCGCTGACCTGTTTTCGCGAGAGTTCCGTATCCTTGGAAACCGTCGCCAGAATCTCCGACTTAGTCGGAGCCCCACCTTTTTTCGCCATTGCCGAATCTCCTGGAGTGTTTTTGCGCTGCCCGTCTTTTCGGTGTTAGAGAGAAGACTCTCCCCGGAACGGCGTGCAACATAACACACCGCCACGCTAACGCAACTGTTTTTTGTGTCGCTGGATGCACGAAAAAGCCTGTTTTTATAGGCTCTGGAGCAACATGCGCACGCCGGCACCAAGTCGGTGCGGCGGCTCGCGGTCGCACCGCACCGGCCCCTCAGCGCAACAGGATCAGCAGTGCCTGGATGGCGATGCCGGCCCAGAGCGGCGACAGGTCGATACTGCCGAGGGGCGGAATCAGCCGGCGAAACGGCCGCAGCACCGGCTCGCATAGCGATACCAGCAGTCCCTGCGCCGGCGAGTAGGTGCCTGGAGCGATCAGCGACAGCATCGCGTACAGCACGATGGCGAAAAAATAGGTCCACAGCGTGATGCGCAGAATCTCGATCACCGCCAGCCGCAGCCACAGCAGCCCGGGCGGCGGCCCTAAGCCCCTGAGCAGATAGGCGGCCGACACCTGCAGCAGCGCGGCCACCACCAGGGCGACGCACGAGGCGGTATCGAGCCGGCCGATCGCCGGCAGCAGCCGCCGCAGCGGCACGATCACCGGGTTGGTCAGGTGCACGATCGAGCGCGCCAGAGGATTGCGGAAGTCGGCGCGCGACCACTGCAGCAGCAGCCGCAACAACACGGCCACGAGGCACAGTGTCAGCAGCGTGTCGACGATGTAGATCAGCGCGTCCATGGCGGTGCTCGCAAAGGAGGGCGAGTGGCGGAGCGCACCGCGATGGCTCGCTCAGCCGCGTCCGCCGAGCGCGGCCGAGACGCCGGCTGCGAGCTCTGCGCTGCGCGCGGCGGCGGCCTGCAGCGCGCGTGCGATCAGTTGTTCGAACCCGCCGGCCTGCAATACGCGCAGTGCCGCCTCGGTGGTTCCACCGGCCGAAGTCACCGCGGCGCGCTCTTCGGTCAGTGCGTTGGCTGCAGCGCCGGCGCGCTCATGCGCCAGCAACCCGGTGCCGTAGAGCGTCTCGGTTGCCAGCAGCAGCGCCGTCTCATGCGCCAACCCGCAGCGCGCAGCCGCGAGCGCCAGTTGCTCGGCCAGCAGCAGGAAATAGGCCGGTCCGCTGCCCGACAGCGCCGTAACCAGGTCGAGGTCCGTCTCCTGATGCAACCAAACCGCGCGCCCGATGGCGCCGGCGACGGTCTCGGCGAGCGCGCGCACCGCCGCATCGGCTTCGGGCCGAGCGTACAGCGCCGTCACGCCCGCAGCCACGAGTGCGGGGCGGTTCGGCATGGCGCGCATGATCGTCATCCCCGGCGGGCACAGGCGCGCGAGTTCAGCGATTCTCAGCCCGGCGGCGATCGACAGCAGAGCTCCGCCCGGCTCCTCACGGCCGTCACGCAGCGGCTGCAGGGCGGTGGCCGCGTTCTGAGGTTTCACCGCCAACACGATCAGCGCGGCGCCGCGGGTCGCGCTGAGGTTGTCGGCGAGCGCGCGCACGCCGTAATCGCGCGCCAGCGCGGCGCGCGCGTCGGCGCGCGGCTCAGCCACGCTGACGCGTTCCGCCGCATGGCCGTGACGCATCAGCCCGGCGATCATCGCTCGCGCCATGTTGCCGCCGCCGACGAAGGCGATGTGCGCGCCGAGCCGCGCCGCGGGGTGGGCCCGCGTGGTGTCAGGTTGCTCCACGCCGGCATTCTACCGAAGGCGCACATCCGACAGCGCGTCCTCAGGGTTGACGCCGTCGGCGGCAGGGCCGGCAGCTGCAGTACCGTCAGCGCGCATGCCGAACAACGCGGTGCCGATGCGTACCAGGGTGGCACCTTCCAGAATGGCCTCGCGAAAGTCGGCGCTCATCCCCATCGACAACGTGTCGAGCGCCGTCCCCGCGGCGTTGAGCTGCTCGAGCAGCGTACGCAGCGCGCCGAAGGCGCGGCGGGCGTCGGTCGGCGCCAGCCCGGCCGGCAGGATGCACATCAATCCGCGCAGCCGCAGCCGCGGCAGCTGCCTCACGGCGGCCGCGAGCGCTGCCGCGGCCGCGGGCGCGATTCCGGCCTTGCGCTGCTCGGCGGCGACGTTGATCTGCAGACACACATTCAGCGGCAGCAAACCCGCCGGTCGCTGCGCCGACAGCCGCTCGGCGATCTTGAGTCGCTCGATGCCGTGCACCCAATCGAACTGCTCGGCCAGCGGTCGAGTCTTGTTGCTCTGTACCCGGCCGATGAAGTGCCACGTGAGCGGCAGGTCGGTCAACGAGGCGCGCTTGGCGAGCGCCTCCTGCAGATAGCTCTCGCCGCAATCGCGGATGCCGAGGGCGGCAGCGGCGCGCAGCGCGCTCGCCTCCTGCCCTTTGCTGACGGCGACGAGTGTGACGGACCGCTCACTCCGGTGAGCAGCCGTGGCCGCGGCGCTGATCTCGCGGCGCAGGCTGAGTAAATTCTCCGCCAGCGTGAGTGCAGCTGCTGAATTCTGCGGAGCGATTAACATATTGGTGCGACCCCCTCCGCGATACTGCGCCGGCCCGCCGCTTCGCCCGCGGTGACTCGAGGTACCGATGGCCGTCGATATTGCGCAGCTGCTCGCGTTCGCCGTCAAGAATAACGCTTCGGACCTGCATCTGTCGGCGGGCGTGCCGCCGATGATCCGCGTGGACGGCGACATGAAGCGCATCAACATGCCGGCACTGACTCACAAGGAAGTGCACGGCATGGTGTACGACATCATGAACGACAAGCAGCGCAAGGCCTATGAGGAATTCTTCGAGACCGATTTTTCCTTCGAGATTCCGAAGCTGGCGCGCTTCCGCGTCAACGCGTTCAATCAGAATCGCGGCGCCGGCGCGGTGTTCCGTAACATTCCCTCGAACATCCTCAGCCTGGATGAGCTGACGGCACCGAAGATCTTTCGCGATCTGTGCATGCTGCCGCGCGGCCTGGTGCTGGTCACCGGTCCGACCGGCTCGGGCAAATCCACCACGCTCGCGGCCATGGTCGATCATTGCAACGACAATCGCCCCGATCACATCGTCACGATCGAGGACCCGATCGAATTCGTGCACGAGTCCAAACGCTGCCTGATCAATCAGCGCGAGGTCAAGCGCGATACCCTCGGCTTCAGCGAGGCGCTGCGCTCGGCGCTGCGCGAGGATCCGGACATCATCCTGGTGGGCGAACTGCGCGATCTGGAGACCATTCGTCTGGCGCTCACGGCGGCGGAGACCGGTCACCTGGTGTTCGCGACGCTCCATACCAGCTCCGCGGCCAAGACCATCGATCGCGTGGTCGACGTGTTTCCGGGCGAGGAGAAGGACATGGTGCGATCGATGCTGTCGGAGTCGCTGCGCGCCGTGATTTCGCAGACGCTGCTGAAGCGCATCGGCGGCGGCCGCGTCGCCGCGCACGAGATCATGATCGGCACGCCGGCAATTCGTAACCTGATTCGCGAAGGCAAGATCGCACAGATGTACTCGAGCATCCAGACCGGCCAGGCCGCGGGCATGCAGACGCTGGATCAGTGTCTCAATGACCTGGTCACGCGCGGGACGGTGAGTAAGGAAGAGGCGCGCTTCAAGGCGCAGAACAAGGACGCCCTGTAGGCGCCAGGCCGCAGGGTCGCATGGGGTATCGGAGCAGGACGCGTAAGCGAGGCAGGGGCAGGGGCGGATAATGGACCGCGATCAAGCCATCAAACTCATGCAGGAGCTGCTCAAGCGCGTCATCGAGCGGCAAGCCTCGGACTTGTTCATCACCGCGGGCTTTCCGCCGGCGATCAAGATCGACGGCGAAGTGCGGCCGCAGATGGAACGCGCCATGACGCCCGAGCAGTCGGCGCTGATGGTGCGCGCGATCATGAACGATCGCCAGACGCGCGAGTTCGATGCCACCAAGGAATGCAACTTCGCCATCGCTCCGCCCGGCATCGGCCGTTTTCGCGTCAGCGCCTTCGTGCAGCAGGGTCACGTCGGCTGCGTGATCCGGCTGATCAATGCCAAGATTCCCACCATCGAGGAGCTGGACCTGCCGCCGATTCTCAAGGAGGTGGTGCTGTCCAAGCGCGGCTTCGTAATCGTGGTCGGCGGCACCGGCTCGGGCAAATCCACCACGCTCGCCTCGATGGTCGGCTATCGCAACGAGAAGACCCGCGGACATATCGTCACCATCGAGGACCCGATCGAGTACGTCCATCAGCACAAGGGCTGTGTCATCACCCATCGCGAGGTCGGTGTCGATACCGAATCGTGGCACGCGGCGCTGCGCAACACACTGCGGCAGGCACCGGACGTGATCCTGATCGGCGAGATCCGCGACCGCGATACCATGGAATACGGCATCCAGTTTGCCGAGACCGGCCACCTGGTGCTCGCGACGTTGCACGCCAACAACTCCAATCAGGCGTTGGATCGCATCGTCAATTTCTTTCCCGAGGAGCGACGGGCGCAGCTGTTGATGGACCTGTCGCTCAACATCCGCGGGCTGATTTCACAGCGGCTGA
>JASHTF010000367.1 GCA_030040715.1 Gammaproteobacteria bacterium
ACGCCGACGATCCGCACGTACATGCAGCGCTGCAGGCCGTGAAGCAACGCACCTCGCTGTTCCGTGTTCTCGGCTCCTATCCGCGCGCGGTGCTTTGATGCGCGCGCCCGAACCGCCCACCGCGCCCGAGCCTTCGACCGTGCGCGAGGTGTCAGCCACGCGCGAGGCGTCAGCCACGCGCGAGGTGTCGGCCGAGCGCGAAGGGTCAATCGCGCGTCTCGCGCGCCCTGCGGTGCATGGGCTCGCGCGCTACCTACCGGGGAAGCCGATTGCCGAGCTCGAGCGCGAGCTCGGCTTGCGCGACATCATCAAGTTGGCCTCAAATGAAAATCCCCACGGTCCCAGCCCCGCGGCGCTGGAGGCGATGCGCGCGGCATTGACGCAGGCGTGGTTGTATCCCGATAACAGCTGCCATGAGCTGACGGTGGCGCTCGCGCGCCATCTCGGCGTCGAGCGCCAGTCGCTGACGATCGGCAACGGCTCCAACGAGCTGTTGCTGATGCTGGCGGACGCATTTCTCAGCCCCGATGTCAGCGCGGTCTACGCGCAGTTCAGCTTCGTGACTTATCGCATCGCGACCGCTAAATCCGGTGCGCGTGCGATCGAGGTGCCCGCTCTGCCACGCGGCGGCCCGATGCCGCTCGGGCACGACCTGCGCGCGATGGCGGCCGCGGTCGCGCACGACACGCGGCTGCTGTTCATCGCCAATCCCAACAACCCCACCGGCACCTGGGCAGCGTCGGCCGAAGTCAAGCGCCTGCTCGAGATCGTCCCGACGCGCACGCTGGTGGTGCTGGATGAGGCCTATCTCGAGTTCAGCCGCATGCACGGCGCACAGGACGCGCAGCCCTGGCTCGCCGAGCATCCCAATCTCGTGCTGCTGCGCACCTTCTCCAAGGCCTACGGCCTCGCCGGCATGCGCGTGGGCTATGCGCTCTCGCATCCCGACGTCGCCGACCTGCTCAGTCGCGTGCGTCCGCCGTTCACCGTCAGCATGCCGGCTCAGGCCGCCGCCATCGCGGCACTCGCCGATCAGAGGCACATGCAGCACTCGGTGACGGTCACGTGCCGCGAGCTCGAGCGCGTGCGTGTCGCCATCGGCGCACTCGGGTTGTGGTCGGCGCCTTCGGCCGCGAATTTCCTGCTGGTCGAATTTGGGGCCGAGGCGCCGCAGACGCTCCGGGCGCTGCACCAGCGGGGCATCATCGTGCGCTCGGTTGCCGACTATGGCTTGCCGCAGTTCCTGCGGATATCGATTGGTTTGCCGGAGCACAACGACCGGCTGTTGCAGGCGCTGCGTGACATCGCACCCGGGGCAGCGCGGCGCGCGCGGCCGGCGCCATGATCGATCGCTACCTCGTTGCTCCCACCGCCGGGGTGCGGGGGCAGATCAGCGTGCCGGGCGACAAGTCGATTTCGCATCGAGCGCTCATGCTGGGGGGCATCGCCGAGGGACTGACCGAGATCGAGGGTTTTCTCGCGAGCGCGGACTGTCTGGCCACGCTCGAGGCCTTGCGCGCGCTGGGCGTGCGCGTCGAGCAATCAGGCGCGACCGGGGCGCGTGTGCACGGCGTCGGTCTCGCAGGCCTACGGCCTGCGGCGGCGGCGCTCGATATGGGCAACTCCGGCACGGCGATGCGCCTGTTCATGGGCCTGCTCGCCGGGCAGCCGTTCGACAGTACGCTGATCGGAGATGCATCACTGACGCGTCGGCCGATGCAGCGGGTAGCCGAGCCGCTGCGAGCCATGGGGGCGCGCATCGACACCCACGACGGTAGGCCGCCGGTGCACCTGCACGGCGGCGCGAGGCTGCGCGGAATTGATTATGTCCTGCCCGTCGCCAGTGCCCAGGTCAAGTCGGCGCTGCTGCTCGCGGGGCTGTATGCACAGGGCCGCACCCGTGTGACCGAGCCCGCGCCCACGCGCGATCATACCGAGCGGATGCTGCGCAGCTTCGGCGTGCGGCTCGAGTGCGAGAGCAGCGCGGGGAGCGCGGCCGCTGCGCTCGCCGCGCCTGGCGCGGTGGCGGGTGTCGGTGCCCGCGTCAGCCTCGCGGGCGGGCAGCGCCTGCACGGCGGCCGCATCAGCGTGCCCGGCGACTTCTCGTCCGCGGCGTTCTTCCTGGTCGCAGGCTGTCTGGGCGCGGACGCGGGGCTCACGCTGCGCAACGTCGGTTGCAACCCAACCCGCACCGGCCTGCTGGAGCTGCTGCGCCTCATGGGCGCGCAGATCGAGCTGCGCTCTGTGGGTCCGGCCGGCTCGGCCGACTCGGTTGAGCCGGCCGCCGACATTCAGGTGCGCAGGAGTCCGCTGCGTGGCATTCGGGTGCCCGAGAGCCTGGTGCCGCTGGCGATCGACGAGTTTCCGGTGTTCTTCATCGCCGCGGCCGCCGCGGACGGCGAGACCGTGGTCACCGGGGCGTCGGAGCTGCGTGTCAAAGAGAGCGATCGACTCGCGGTCATGGCCGAAGGCCTGACGCGCCTCGGGATCGACTGCACGCTGCTGCCGGATGGATTGCGCCTGCGCGGTGGGGCGATGACGGGGGGGCGCATCGACAGTCACGGGGACCACCGCATCGCGATGGCATTCGCGATCGCCAGTCTCAGGGCGAGCGCGCCGATCGAGATCGACGATGTCGCCAACGTCAGCACCTCGTTCCCCGGTTTCGCGGCGTTGGCGCGCGCGGTAGGCCTCGCGCTGCAGGACCAGAGTCACGACTGCGCATGAGCTCTCGATCCGATGCAGCGCCCCCGTCCACCGTCGCGCTCGCCGCGCCGGTGGTGACGATCGACGGTCCGAGCGGCTCGGGCAAAGGGACGGTCAGCCGCATGCTCGCGCAGCGCGTCGGCTGGCACCTGCTCGACAGCGGCGCGCTATATCGAGTGGTAGCACATGCCGGGCGCCTCCTCGGGCTCGCGCCTGACGATGTTGCCGGACACACTCGGATTGCCGAGCAGATGAAGGTCGAGTTTGAATACTCGGGCGCGGGTCGTGAGCGTATTTGGCTCGATGGCGCCGACGTCGCCGCGGCGGTGAGAGACGAGACTGCCGGGGCTGGGGCCTCGCGCGTGGCCGCCTGGCCCGAGGTGCGCGCGGCGTTGGTAGCGCGACAGCGTGCGGCGGCGCTACCGCCGGGACTGGTGGCCGATGGGCGCGACATGGGCACGGTCATATTCCCGGATGCACCTCTTAAGATCTTCCTTACCGCCAGTGCCGAGGAGCGGGCCAAAAGACGCCATAAGCAGTTGAAAGAAAAGGACTCCGCTGTTACCCTACCCGGCCTTTCGCGCGAGATCGCAGAACGCGACCGCCGCGATGCGACTCGGCCGGTGGCCCCGCTCGTGCCCGCCGCCGATGCGATCGTCCTCGACTCCACGACGCTCAGCGCCGTCGCGGTGACGGATGCGATCGTAGCGTTGGGACGCACCCGTGCTTTGTGGGGTGAGTGTTGAGGTGGTGCTGCAGGATGCGGCGCTGGAGATTTTTCGACCCGCGGTGCCGGAGGCGCAGCGGCAGCAAGCACGGCGAGATGCAAGAGAGTGTATGAGCGAGAGCTTCAGCGAATTGTTTGAACAGAGCCTGGCGAATCAACGCATTCGTCCCGGCATGATCCTGACGGGCCTGGTGGTCGACGTCGGGCCCGATGTGGTGATCGTCAACGTCGGTCTCAAATCCGAGGCCGTCATTCCGCTGGAGCAATTCAAGAACGAACGCGGCGAAGTCGAGGTACACGCGGGAGATCAGGTCGAAGTCGCGCTCGACTCGGTCGAGGATGGGACCGGCGAGACGCGCTTGTCGCGCGAGAAGGCCAAGCGCGCGCGCACCTGGACGCGCCTGGAAGAGGCCTTCAACAACGGCGAGATCGTCACCGGCATCATTTCGGGCCGCGTCAAGGGCGGTTTCACGGTCGAGATCGATCACGTGCGCGCCTTCCTCCCCGGCTCATTGGTCGACGTGCGGCCGGTACGCGACACCGGTTATCTCGAGGGCAAGCCGCTCGAGTTCAAGGTGATCAAGCTCGACCAGAAGCGCAACAACGTAGTGGTGTCGCGCCGCGCGGTGGTGGAGCAGGAGTTCTCGGCCGAGCGCAACGCGCTGATGGACAACCTGCAGGAAGGCGCCGTGGTGCGCGGCACCGTGAAGAACCTCACCGATTACGGCGCGTTCGTCGATCTCGGCGGCATCGATGGATTGCTGCACATCACCGACATGGCCTGGAGACGCGTCAAACACCCGTCCGAGGTCGTGAAGGTAGGCGATGAGATCGACGTGCGGATTCTGAAGTTCGATCGTGAGCGCTCGCGCGTGTCACTCGGTTTGAAGCAACTCGGTCCGGACCCGTGGGAAAACATCGCGCGCCGCTATCCGCCCAACACCCGCGTGTTCGGCCGCGTCACCAACATCGCCGACTATGGCGCCTTCGTCGAGATCGAGGACGGCGTCGAAGGGCTGGTGCACGTTTCGGAGATGGATTGGACCAACAAGAACGTCAACCCCTCCAAGGTGGTGCACACCGGCCAGGAGGTGGAGGTCATGGTGCTGGACGTCGACGAAGAGCGGCGCCGCATCTCGCTTGGCCTGAAGCAATGCAAGGCCAATCCGTGGAAGGAATTCGCCGAGAACTACACTCGCAGCGATCATGTCTCCGGCCAGATCAAATCGATCACCGACTTCGGCATCTTCATCGGCCTGCCCGGCAACATCGACGGGCTGGTGCACCTGTCCGATATCTCCTGGGATCAACCGGGCGAGGAGGCGGTGCGCAACTATCAGAAGGGGCAGCAGCTCGAGGCCGTGGTGCTGTCGATCGATCCGGAGCGCGAGCGCATCTCGCTCGGCATCAAGCAGCTGGCTAAGGATCCGTTCTCCAGTTTCGTGGCCGAGAATCCGAAGGGGAG
>JASHTF010000368.1 GCA_030040715.1 Gammaproteobacteria bacterium
ACAGCCTCAACGCGCAGTAGGTCTCGACGTCGGAGTCGCGCGCCACGCCGCTCTCGCGCCGATAACCGCCGTACTGACCGCGTACCAGCTCGCGACTCGTCAGCGGCCGCATGGCCTGCAGTACATCCGCGCCCGCGCCATGCACCGCGCCGTAGGCGCGGGAGCTCGGCGGTTCCATCGCCAGCAGGGCGACGATCTGAAACAGATGGTTCTCGATCACGTCGCGCAGACAACCCGCGGATTCGTAGAATGCCCCCCGATCCTCGACGCCGAAATCCTCCGACAGGGTGATCTGGACGCTGTCGACGTAGTTGCGATTCCAGATCGGCTCGAGAAACGAGTTGGCGAAACGAAAGTAGAGGATGTTCATGATCGCTTCCTTCGCCAGGAAGTGATCGATGCGAAAGATTGCGTCCTCGGGGAACGCCGACCGAGCGACGCGGTTGAGCGCCCGCGCCGAGGCCAGGTCGCGGCCAAAGGGCTTCTCGACGATCAGCCGCGCCCCTGCGGCCAGTCCCGCGGCCGCAAGCCCCTCGATGACGGTGGCAAACAGCGCCGGTGGAATGGCGAGGTAGTGTGCCGGACGAGTGCAGTGCCCGCTCCCGAGCTCATGCTTGAGCGTGCTGAAGGTCGCGCGAGCACGATAATCGCCCTCGACGTAGCGCAGCAGCGCGAGCAGCCGGCGCAGCGCCGCGGCATCATCGACGCCCCCGTGCTCGCGGATGCTGGCAGTGGCGCGGGCCTGCAGCTGCGCCAGCGTGCTGTGCGACGACGCCACGCCGATCACGGGCACGGTGAGTGCGCCGCGCTTCACCAGCGCGTACAGCGCCGGGAAGATCATCTTGTAGGCGAGATCACCGGTCACTCCAAAGAGCACGAGGGCATCGGAGTCCGGAGTGCCGCGGCGCTGATTCCGTGTCGAGTCGTCCACGTGCGCACTCACCGGTATCGGCGCGCGACTCGCGCCGACCCGTCCGTCATCGCATCACAAGTCGTGTAGCCAATCGTGTAGCCGCTTCGCATGGTGACCGGGGCTCCGAGCGCGCGGCTCAGGCCGCGCACGCCGAACGTGCAGTTGCTGGATCTGCCTTGACTCTAGCTCAAGGCACACGGGAGCTGCCTTGATTCTACCGCAGGAAACTGCTCTAGTATTTGTCCGACATTGCAGTATTTTGTCTCGCTAGCGCCGCTGTTTCCGGGGTCTCGGATCACTCATCATGCCGAACGCTCTTAGAATAGGACTGCTCGTCATCGGAGCGCTGCTGTTGTTGGGCTCGCTGCTGAGCGCAGCGCTGCGGCGATTGCCACGGGTACTGCAGCTGCTGGCGGGTATCGGTGGGATCGTGCTGCTCGCCTGGGCGCTGCTGCCGCAGCTGCTGACGTTGCACCCGGCAGGAGGAGCCGGCCCGGCTCGGACGGCGAGCGGCAGCACGGCGGCCGTGGTTCGCCCGGACCTCACCTTTCTCGCCGCCGCGGCCATCACCGACTGCCACCTCCCGGCCGAGCCCGCTGCGCCGCCGGATGGCACCAGCGCGACCCGTGATCAGATGCTGGCGGCGCAGCGGGCGATGAAGGCCTACGATGCCGCCACTACGGCCTACACGGTCTGCGTTGATGCGGCGACGCGCTCCGTGCTGACGCGGTTTCAGAACGTCGTGCCCGCTTCGGAGCTGCGAGCCGCCAGCGCGTTCGGCACCAAGGTGCACAACAGCGCGGTCGATCGCGATCAGTTTCTGGCCGATCGTTTCAATCGGCAGCTGCGGACCTTCCTCGCCCGGCAACGTCCGCAGCATTCCTATCAGAACCCGCTGCCGCCGACTTAGCGTTCGCGGCGCCCACCCTCGTGGCAGTGCCCGCGGCAGCGGCGATCTCACTTGCCGCAGCCGTGGCGGCCGTGCCGGTCGCCGCAACCGGCCGCCAGCCGCGCAGCCGCAGCGCGTTGCCGACCACGCTCAGCGACGACAGCGCCATCGCTGCGCCTGCGATCACCGGGCTCAGCAAACCGAAGGCCGCCGCCGGCATCGCCAGCACGTTGTAGAGAAAGGCGAAGAACAACCCCTGCCGGATCGTGCGATAGGTCGCATCACTGACCGCAATGGCATCGCCGATGAGGCGCGGGTCGGGACGCATCAGCGTGATCCCGGCACTCTCGAGCGCCACATCAGCGCCGCTGCCGATGGCGATGCCGACGTCTGCGACCGCCAGGGCCGGGGCGTCATTGACACCATCGCCGACCATGCCGACCAGCTTGCCCGCGCGTTGCAGGCGTTGCACCTCCGCGACCTTGTCCGCCGGCTGCTGACCAGCGAGCACGCGCTCGATGCCGAGCGCCGCGGCGACCGCAGCGGCACTGCGGGGGTTATCGCCGGTGAGTAGGCTGAGCTCGAGGCCGCGCGAGCGCAGCAGCTCAACGGCTTGTCGCGCCGTCGGCCTGAGCGGATCGGTGACCGCGATCAAGCCGAGCCAGCGCGGCGGATCGAGCGTGCCCAGCCACATGATGGTGCGAGCCTGTGACTCCAGACGCTCGGCGTGTGGCTCTGCCGGCGCGATCGGCACGCCCGCCTCGAGCATGAGCTCGCGGCTTCCCACCAGCAGCCGGCGACCGTCCACGCGGGCGCTGATGCCGAGCCCGGGACGGCTGTGGAATTCATCGAGACGCAGCGGCGTGAGCCCCACCGCCCTCGCGAGCACCGCGCGCGCGAGTGGATGCTCGCTGCCGCTCTGCGCCGCCGCTGCCAGCCGCAACAGCTCACTCTGGGCGCGACTGAGCTCGCCCATCACTGCCGGCCCATTCGTGCCGACACAGTCATCGGCAGCGATGAGCTCAGTCACGACCGGCCGTCCCTCCGTCAGGGTACCGGTCTTGTCGAGCACCAGCGCATTCAGGCGATGCACGCGCTCGAGCGCCTCGAGGTCGCGGATCAGGATTCCGGCTCGCGCCGCGACGCCGGTACCAACCAGCAGTGCCGTCGGCGTCGCGAGCCCGAGGGCACAGGGACAGGCGATCACCAGCACGGAGACCGCCGCCATGATCGCGCTCGAGACATCGCCGTGGATCAGCCAGCCACCCAGCAGCGCGGCCAGCGCCACGCCCAGCACGACCGGGACGAATATCCCAGCAACGCGATCGACCAGCCGCTGCACGGGTGCTTTGTTGGATTGCACGGTCTCTACGAGCGCGATCACGCGCGCGAGCGTCGACTGCGCGCCTACCGCCGTGGTGGCCACCTGCAGCAGCCCGGTGCCGTTGATCGAGCCGCCGGTTACGTGATCGCCGGGGTGCTTGCTCACCGGCAGGCTCTCGCCCGTCAACAGACTCTCATCGGCATCACTCGCGCCGCTGATCACCCGGCCGTCGACCGGGATGCGCTCGCCAGGTTTGACGATGACGACATCGCCCACCGCGACCGCGTCGATCGGGAGCTCGATCTCCTGTGCAGCGCGCTGCACGCGCGCGCGTTCGGGGCGCAGCAGCATCAGCGAGCGCAACGCGCTCATGGTCGAGCGCTTGGCCCGCGCCTCGAGCCACTTGCCCAAGCGCACCAAGCTGATCACGACCGCCGCCGCGTCGAAGTACAGCGGCGCGGGGTTGTGGGCGAGCAGCAGGTAGAGGCTATAGCCGAAGGCGCTCGAGGTGCCGAGTGCGATCAGCACATCCATGTTGCCGCTGCGAGCGCGCAGCGCCCGCCATGCACCGACGTAGAAGCGCGCTCCAAAGATGAACTGCACCGGCGCGGCCAGCACCAGCTCTAACCAGCCGGGCAGCGGGATCGCGGCCATCGGCAGCAGCAGCGGCGCGCTCAAGCAAGCGCAGGCGAGCACCCACAGCCCCTCGCGCCGGTCGCGCCGCAGCCGTGCCGCCTCGAGGCCGCGCTCGGCGGCGGCATCGTCGCCGAGCAGTGCGGCGTCGTAGCCCGCCGCGCGCACCGCCGCGATCAGCTCGGCGGCATGCGGAGCAGCGTCGATCCCTACCACCGAAGCGCGCTCGGTGGCGAGGTTCACCTGCGCTCGCGCGACCCCTGGCACCGCGGCGAGCGCCTGCTCGACACGGCGCGTGCAGCCGGCGCAGGTCATGCCATGAATCGACAGCGTCAGGCGCATCGGCGCTGCGGCCGCCGGCGGCGCGGGCATAGGGGGACCGCCCATCAGGCCATCATGAGCGCCGCCATCAACTCCGCGATCGCCAGCCGCTCGAGTCGCTCGCGTTCAAAGAACAGACCGATGATCTGCTCGGCCTGCTCGCGGCCGAAATGAGCCCGCGTGCCGAGGGCAAACTTCTCGCGCAGCAGCGGCACGGCCTCGGCGCGTCGGCGCGGGTGCCCGATCGGATAGTCGATGGCCAGGCGCTCGCTGTGGCTGCCATCGCGGAAGAACACTTGCACCGCATTGCCGATGTAGCGCTTGGCCGGGTCGTAGTAATCGCGCGTGAAGTCGGGGTTCTCTTTGACCTCCATCTGGTCGCGCAACGCGTCGATGCGCGGATCGCTCGCCACCTCCTGCTCATAGTCGGCTTCGGTGAGACGACCGAAGATCAGCGGTATGGCAACCATGTATTGGAGACAGTGGTCACGGTCGGCTGGATTCGCGAGCGGCCCGGTCTTGTCGATGATGCGCTTGCCGGCCTGCTGGGTTTCGATCACGACACGCACGAGCTGGGTGAGTCGCGGCGCCACCTCGGCGTGCAGCGCCATGGCAGCCTCGACGGCGGTCTGGGCATGAAACTCCGCCGGATAAGAGACCTTGAACAGGATGTTCTCCATGACGTAGCAGCCGAACGGCTGCGGCAGCGAGAATGATTGCCCGCGATACAGAGCATCGTAGAAGCCCCAGGTGCGGGCCGAGAGCGCCGACGGGTAACCCATCTCCCCGCGTAGTGCGAGCAACGCCTGCCATACGCCGCGGCTGGTGGCATCGCCGGCTGCCCAGCTCTTGCGCGACCCCACGTTGGGCGCATGCCGATAAGTGCGCAGCGCCCCACCGTCGATCCAGGCATTGGACACGGCGTTGCAGATCTGCTCCCGCGTCGCCCCGATCAAGGCGGCTACGGTGGCGGCGGTGGCGACACGCACCAGCAGCACGTGATCCAGGCCAACGCGATTGAAGCCGTTTTCGAGTGCCAGCACGCCCTGGATCTCGTGCGCCTTGATCATCGAGTGCAGCAGGTCGCGCACCGTGATCGGCCGTTGCGCCCGGAACTCGGCCGCTCGCGACAGATAGTCGCCGCTGGCCAGAATGCCGCCGAGGTTGTCGGACGGGTGCCCCCACTCGGCAGCCAACCAGGCGTCGTTGAAGTCCAGCCAGCGGATGGTGGTGCCAATGTTGAACGCCGCCGTCACCGGGTCGAGCTCAAAGCCGGTCCCGGGAACGCGCGCGCCTCCGCGCAGGAGCGCTCCGGGCACGACCGGCCCGAGAAGCTTGGTGCACGCCGGATGCCGCAACGCTCGAAACGCGCACCCGAGGCTGTCCATGAAGCAGTAATAGGCATTCTCGAGCGCCTGCGCACTCGGCTTCAAAGGGGCGGCCGCATAATCGGCGATGGCGCCGATCACCTCATCGAACGCGGGTCGCCGTGCCGATCGGACGTCTTCCTCTCGCGACATGACGGTCAGTGGCGCTGCGCGAGCGGCACGAACGGGCGTGGGTCCGGGCCCACGTAGTGCGCACCCGGACGGATGAGCTTGCCGTCGAGGCGTTGCTCGATGACGTGCGCCGCCCAGCCGGTGACGCGCGCCATCACGAACAGCGGCGTGAACATCGCGGTCGGTATGCCCATCAGGTGATACGCTACGGAGGAAAACCAGTCGAGGTTCGGAAACATGCTTTTGCTCGTCTGCATGACTGACTCGATGCGCTCGGCTATGGCGTACAGGCCGGTGCCGCCGGCCGCGTCCGTGAGGCGCCGCGCAACGCCCTTGATCACGTCACTGCGCGGATCGCGAATGGTGTAGACCGGGTGACCAAAGCCGATGATGACCTCTTTGCGCTCCAGGCGCGCGCGGATGTCGTCCTCGGCCTGCTGCGGCGAGGCATAGCGACTTTGGATCTCGAAGGCGACTTCGTTAGCTCCGCCGTGCTTGGGGCCGCGCAACGCACCGATCGCCCCGGTGATGCAGGAATGTAAATCGGAGCCGGTACCGGCGATCACGCGCGCGGTGAAGGTCGAGGCATTGAACTCATGCTCGGCATACAGGATCAGCGACACCTGCATCGCCTCGACCCACTGAGCGCTGGCGCGCCGCCCATGCAGCAGATGCAGGAAGTGCGCCGCGATCGAGGGATCGTCGGTTTGCGTCTCGATGCGCCGGCCGTCGCGACTGTAGTGATACCAGTAGCACAGCATCGAGGGCAGCGCGGCGAGCAGTCGATCGGCCGCATCGCGCGCGGCGCCGGGCGCATGCTCGGCGCTCTCCGGTTCCAGGCAGCCGAGCACCGAAACCCCGGTGCGCAGCACATCCATCGGATGGCTCGAAGCCGGCAGCAGCTCGAGCGCGGCGCGCAGCGCCGCGGGTAGTGAGCGCGCGCCCTGCAGGCGCCCCTGGTACGCAGCGAGCTCGACTGCGGTGGGCCAGCGCTCGTGGATCAGCAGGTACGCGACCTCCTCGAACTCGCAGTGCCCCGCCACATCGAGAATGTCGTAGCCACGGTAGTGCAGATCGTTGCCACTCAACCCAACGGTGCACAACGCGGTATTGCCCGCGACGATGCCCGATAGCGCGACCGACTTCTTAGCCAATCAAGCCTCTCCTTCGCTCTCGCTCTCTGCCGTCTGAAATAGCCGATCGAGCTGCTGCTCGAAGGCATCGTAATCGAGGTAGCGATACAGCTCCTCGCGGGTCTGCATCTGCCCGATCATGGAGCGCTGCGTGCCGTCCCGGCGGATCGCCTGGTAGGTAGCGAGCGCGGCGGCGTTCATGGCCCGATAGGCCGAGCAGCAATACAGCACGATATCGACGTCCGCCGTCGCGAGCTCGTCACGCGTATACAGCGGAGTACGGCCGAACTCGGTAATGTTGGCGAGCACCGGAACTCTGACCGCCTGCTTGAAACGGCGGTACTGCTCAAGTTCGGTAACCGCCTCCGGAAACACCATGTCGGCGCCCGCCTCGACGCACGCCTGTGCGCGCTCGATGGCTCGTTGCAGTCCCTCGGAGGCAAGCGCATCGGTGCGCGCCATGATGACGAAGGTCGGATCGCTGCGTGCATCGACCGCCGCCTTGACGCGGTCGACCATCTCGGCGAGCGCAACGATCTGCTTGCCCGGCCGGTGGCCGCAGCGTTTGGCCTGCACTTGATCCTCGAGGTGCAACCCGGCCGCGCCGGCTTTGGCGAAGGCGCGCACGGTACGCGCAATATTGAACGCCCCGCCCCAGCCCGTGTCCGCGTCCACCAGCAGCGGCAGCGCACAGGCGTCGGTAACGCGCCGGATGTCGGTCAGCACATCGTCCATGGTGCTGATGGCCAGATCGGGCACGCCGAGAGAATTGACGGCGACACCCCCGCCGGACAAATACAGCGCCCGAAAGCCGCATGCCGCGGCCAGTCGTGCCGCGTAAGCGTTGATGGCACCCACCATCTGCAGCGGCCGCTCGGCGGCGAGGGCGGCGCGCAGACGGGCGCCGGCCGAGGTCGCACTCATCGAGGCAGGCACCATCACCACACCCTACACCAGCTGCTACGGGGCTGCACGTGCCAGCGCCACCCGCGAGCGGGTGCCACGGCCCAAGACGCGGCAGATATAGCGATCGGCCTCGAGCAGGGCCCCCAGGTCGACACCGGTCGCGATCCCGAGACCGTCCAGCAGGTAGAGCAAATCCTCGGTGGCAAGGTTCCCGGTCGCGCCGGGGGCATACGGACAGCCTCCCAGTCCGGCGACGGAGGCGTCGAACACCGTCACACCCCTCTGCAGCGCCGCATAGACGTTCGCCAACGCCTGCCCATAGGTGTCGTGAAAGTGCCCCGCCAGGTGCTTGACGGGCACACGCTCGGTCACCGCCGCGAGCATCGCCAGCGTCTTTCCCGGCGTGCCTACGCCGATCGTGTCGCCGAGTGAGATCTCGTAGCAGCCCAGCTCGTAGAGCGCACCGGCCACGCGGGCGACAGCGGCCGGAGCGACCGCACCCTCGTACGGGCAGCCGAGCACGCAGGAAACGTAGCCGCGCACCGGAATGCCACGCGCGCGCGCCGCCTGCGTCACCGCCTCGAAGCGCTGCAGACTCTCGGCGATCGAGCAGTGGATATTCTTCTGTGAGAAGGTCTCGGTCGCTGCTCCAAAGACCGCTACTTCCTGGGAGCCGGCTGCCATGGCCGCGTCAAATCCCCTGAGATTGGGTACCAGCGCCGAGTAGCGCACGCCGGGACGACGCGGAGCCGCGCGCATCACAGCGTCATGATCGGCCATCTGCGGCACGCGCTGGGGCGAGACGAACGCGGTGGCCTCGATGCGGCGCAACCCCGCGTCCGCGAGACGACGGATCAGCTCGAGCTTGACTTCGGTCGGCACGACGCGATCAGGTTCGTTCTGCAGCCCATCGCGCGGGCCGACTTCCACGATTTCGGCATTCGAAGCAAAACTCGTGCTCATGGTGCTGCCGCCTCGAAGTCGATCAGCTGCGCGCCCTCCTCGATCTGCTCGCCGACCGCGGCGCGATAGGCGCGCACGCTGCCGTCGGCGGGCGCACGGAGAGTGTGCTCCATTTTCATCGCCTCGATGATGAGCAGCGGCGTGCCCTTGGCTACGGCCTCCCCCGGCTTGGAGAGCAGCGCGATGATGCGGCCTGGCATCGGCGCGGCGAGGCTGCTCTCCGCCTGCTGCGGGCCCTCGACTGCAGCGAGCGCATCCCGGCGGCGCAGACGATAGCAATCGAGAGCCCGTCCGATCTGCAGCTGCCGCGGGCCATCCTCGAGAATCTGCACGCGCTCGCTGCGATCCCCCCACCGCAGCAGGTAGCGATCGCCCCCAAGATCGTGCAGTACGGCGCTGGCGTGCCGCGAGCCGATCCGCAGCCCGAGCCCCGATGCCCGATATTCGACCTGAACCTCGATGAGTTTCGCGTCCGTCTGCGCGGCGGCTGGGGTGCTCGCAGCAAGCGGCGCGCACGCGGCGAACTCCCACTGCAGCAGCCGAGTGAGCGTGGCATTCAGTCGCCAGCCATCCGAGCGTTCCCAGGGAGTCGCCGCGGCGGGTGCGTGCTGCTCCTGAGCGATCGTCCAGAGCGTGGCCGCAGCCGCTGCCTGCGCTTCAATGGAGGCGTCCGTGGCCGTGTTTCGCAGCAGCTCGGGCAGGTGGCCCTCGATGAACTCGGTGTCGATGCCGCCCCGCTGCAGCGGCTCGCTCGCGAGCAGGCGCCGCAGAAACAGCAGGTTATTGCCGACGCCGGCGATGCGTACCTGCGCAAGAGCGGCCTGCAGCGCCGCCAACGCGGCGATGCGACTGTCGGCCCGCGCGATGACTTTGGCGAGCATCGGATCGTAATCGATGCTCACGCGATCTCCGGCCTCGATACCGGTCTCGAGCCGCAGCGCGGCGGTTGCCGGTGGCAGCTCGAACCGCCGCAGCGTGCCGCTCGAGGGCAAAAAGCCTGCCTCGGGTACCTCGGCATACAGGCGGGCCTCGATGGCGTGACCCTCGCGCCCGATCGCGTGTTGCTCGAGAGGCAGTCGCTCGCCGGCTGCAATGCGCAGCTGCCATTCGACCAGATCGATGCCGGTGATCATCTCGGTCACGGGATGCTCGACCTGGATACGCGTATTCATCTCGATGAAGTAGAACTGCCCGGCGCGATCGAGCAGAAACTCGACCGTACCCGCTCCCGTATATCCGACCGCGCGCGCCGCCGCGCAGCCCGCCTGGGTGAGCACCGCGCGCTGCGCGTCCGTGAGCCCCGGCGCCGGCGATTCCTCGATCACCTTCTGATGGCGCCGCTGCGCCGAGCAGTCACGCTCGAACAGATGCACCACCGCGCCGCTGGCATCGCCAAACACCTGCACCTCAATGTGCCGCGGCTGCTGCAGATACTTCTCGAGCAGTACCCGAGCATCACCGAAGCTCGCCGCCGCCTCGCGCTGGCAGGCCAGCAGCGCCGCATCGAATTCGGCCGCGGCCGCGACCAGTCGCATCCCCTTGCCGCCGCCGCCGGCGACCGCCTTGATCAGTACCGGATAGCCAACGCGCTCGGCTTCACGTCGCAGGTATGCAGGCGACTGCTGCTCACCCTGATAGCCCGGCAGAGTGGGCACCCCGGCGCGCTGCATGAGCTCGCGGGCGGTTGCTTTCGAGCTCATTGCCCGCATGGCCGCGACCGGCGGACCGATAAATACCAGGCCGGCGGCGGCTACGCGCTCGGCGAACTCGGCACTCTCGGACAGAAAACCGTAGCCGGGGTGAATCGCCTGCGCGCCGCTGCGTCGTGCGGCCGCGATTACGCGCTCGGCGGCAAGATAGCTGTCGCGTGCCGCGGCCGCGCCGATGCAATAGGCCTCATCCGCGCGCCGCACGTGCAGGGCGTCCGCATCGACCTCAGAATAGATGGCCACGGTCGCGACGCCGAGGCGGCGGCAGGTGGCGAGGATGCGGCAGGCAATCTCACCGCGATTGGCGATCAGAATCTTTTCGAACACGCCTGGGCCCGCCGCCGCGCGCGGTGCTAGTCGGAAGCCCACGCCGGCTTGCGTCGGCTGAAAAACGCCTCGATCCCTTCTCGAGCCTCATCCCCCGCACGCACACTGGCGATGCTGCGGGCGGTCTCATCGATCGTGGTCTCGAGGGCGGGGTCACGTCCGCGCAGCTCCGCCACCAGCCACTTGCAGTGCGCCTGGGCTTGCGGCGCCCCGAGCCGGAGTGCGGCCACGGCGGACTCGACGCTGCGCTCGAGCTGATCGGGTTCGACCACCTCCTGCACGAGTCCGAGCCGCAGCGCCTCCGCGGCCTCGAGACGCGCACCGGTGAGAAAGCAGCGCCGCGCCGCGCGCTCACCGATTGCCGCGATGACGTAGGGTGCGATCACCGACGGCGTCAACCCGAGACGCGTCTCGGTGGTGCCGAAGCTTGCATCGCGAGTGGCAATCGCCAGATCGCAGGCGGCGACCAGACCGGTGCCACCGCCGAGCGCCGCGCCGTGCACCCGCGCCAGAGTGGGTTTGGGACACGATGCCAGCGTGCGAAAGGTGCGCGCGAGCCGGCGGGCATCCTCGAGGTTGAGCTCATAGGGCTGATTGGCCTGCTCGCGCATCCAATCGAGATCGCCGCCAGCACAGAAGCTCGCGCCGCGGCCACCGAGCACGATCACCCGCACCGTCTGATCCTGCGCCAGCTCATCGACCGCGCGCTGCAGCTCGGCGATCAGTCCGGCGTCCAACGCATTGCGCCGCTGCGGCCGGTTGAGCCAGATGGTCGCGGATTGCGGCCGACGCTCGAGCTGCAGAGACTGATAACCGCTCATCGGATCACATCCTGAAGACGCCGAACCGCGTCTGCGCTGCCGGCGCCTGCACGGCCACGTACAGCGACAGCCCGAGTACCCGGCGGCTCTGGGCCGGATCGATGATGCCATCGTCCCACAGTCGAGCGGTCGCGTAGTAGGGATCGCTCTGCTGATCAAACTGAGCGCGGACCGGCGCCTTGAACTGCTCCTCGTCCTGCGTCGAGAACGCCTGACCGCGCGCCTCCAGCGCCTCGCGGCGCACGGTTGCGAGCACGCTCGCCGCCTGCTCGCTGCCCATCACGCCGATGCGGGCGTTCGGCCAGGTCCACAGGAAACGCGGTCCGTAGGCACGGCCGCACATGCCGTAGTTGCCGGCACCAAAGGAGCCGCCGATCAGCAGCGTAACCTTGGGTACGGCACTGTCCGCCACCGCGGTGACGAGCTTGGCGCCATCCTTGGCGATACCGCCGTGCTCGTAGCGCTTGCCGACCATGAAGCCGGAGATGTTCTGCAGAAACAGCAGCGGAATGCCACGCTGATTGGCCAGCTCGATGAAATGCACCCCCTTGAGCGCGGACTCGGAGAACAGGATGCCGCTGTTGGCGAGCAGCGCGACCGGACAGCCCTCGATGTGCGCGAAACCCGTGACCAGCGTCGGTCCATAGCGGGCGCGAAACTCATCGAAGCGCGATCCGTCCACCAGGCGTGCGATCAGCTCGCGCACCTCGTAGGGCTTACGCACGTCGGCGGGCACGATACCGTAGATCTCGCTCGGGTCGTAGCGCGGAAGCTCGCTCGGCTGCAGCGTCACGGCCGGCGGGGCGACCGGTCCCAGGCGCGCCACGATCCGCCGCAGCAGATCGATCGCATGCGCATCGCTGTACGCGTAGTGGTCACAGACGCCGGAGATGCGCGTGTGCACGTCGGCGCCGCCGAGCTCTTCGGCGCTGACGATCTCACCGGTGGCGGCCTTCACCAGCGGCGGTCCGCCGAGGAAGATCGTGCCGCTGTCCTTGACGATGATGCTTTCATCAGCCATGGCCGGCACGTAGGCGCCCCCGGCGGTACACGAGCCCATGACCGCGGCGAGCTGCGCGATTCCGCGTGCCGACATGCGCGCCTGGTTGTAGAAGATGCGGCCGAAGTGCTCGCGGTCGGGAAACACCTCGTCCTGCATCGGCAAGAACGCCCCACCCGAGTCGACCAGATAGATGCACGGCAGGCGGTTGTCGGCGGCGATCTCCTGGGCGCGCAGATGCTTCTTGACGGTGATCGGATAGTAGGTCCCGCCTTTAACGGTGGCATCGTTGGCGACGATCATGCATTCACGGCCGCTCACCCGGCCGACCCCGGTGACGATACCCGCCGCCGGCACCTCCTGGTCATACATGCCGTGGGCTGCGAGCGCGCTGAGCTCGAGAAACGGGGCGCCCGGATCGAGCAGCAGATCGATGCGCTCGCGCGTGAGCAGCTTAGCGCGCGCGCGATGGCGCTCGCGCGCCGCCGGCGAGCCGCCGAGCGCCGCGGCGGCAGTGCGCTCGCTCAACTGCGCGACCAGCGCGCGCATCGCCTGCGCATTGGCGAGGAACTGCGGCTCGCCCGCGCGCACGCTCGATTGAATGACCTGGTCCATACGCCGCGCCCGCGCCGTCCCCTCAGCGCACGCTGACATATCCTCCCGGCACTCCGTGCTTCGACAGCACCAGTTGCCACAGCTGAATCACGCGCGCACGGAAGCCGCCGGCGCAGGACTGCAGGTAGTACTTCCACAGTCGATAGAAGCGCTCGCCGTAACGCTCCTTGATGCGCGGCCAGTTGGCATCGAACTTATGAAACCAGGCCATCAGCGTTTTATCGTAATCGGCGCCGAAGTTGTGCCAATCCTCGACCACGAACCGCCGCTCGATGGCGCTGCCGATCTGGGCAATCGACGGTAATACGGCGTTCGGGAAGATGTATTTGTTCAGCCACGGATCGATGGCGTAGGTGGAATCGTTGGACCCTATGGTGTGCAGCAGGAACAAGCCCTCATCCTTCAGCAGCCGCCGCGCGATTGAGAAGTAGTGCGGATAGTTCTTATTGCCGACGTGCTCGAACATGCCCATGGACACCACGCGGTCATAGGGCCCCTTGGCGTCCGCTGGCAGCCGTCGGTAGTCGCCGAATATGAACCGCACCGGCAGCCCGCGGCAGCGCTGCTCGCCCCAGCTCACCTGCTCGCGCGAGACGGTCACCCCGGTGCAGGCGCCGCCGTAGCGCTCGGCGGCGAACTTCATGAATGCGCCCCAGCCGCAGCCGATGTCGAACACCTGATGGCCGCGCTGCAGGCCGAGTTTGCGGCAGATCAGATCGTGCTTGGCGTCCTGCGCGCCGTCCAGATCGGTCGCCTCACGCCAATAGCCGCAACTGCCGGTGAGGCGCGTATCGAAGGTGGCCTCGAACAGGTCGTTGCCCAGATCGTAATGCACCTGCGCCGGTATGAACGCGCGCCGCGGGTTCTGCAGATTGAACCAGCGTGCGCGCAGCTGCGCCGCCAGCAACTTGAGGTTGCGCGGCGCACGGTTCTGCACCCCGGAGCGCAGGATGCGATTAAAGAACTCATCGAGCTGAGCGCAGTCCCAGTCGCCGTCCATGTAGGACTCGCCCAGACCGAGCGAGCCATGCGCCAGGATACGGGCGTACACGCGTTCATCGTGCACCTGCATGTCCCATGGATCAGGTCCGTTGCGGCGAATCCCCGCTGCGGCGAGCAGGCGGTCAATCGTGGCACTGAAGCGCGGTACTGTTGCAATCATTTCGCCTCCGCGGTCATGTCGACTCTCTGAGCTCCCCCGCATCGTAGGAACTCAGCCCGTGTAGGATTGCAGTACTGGCGGCCGGATTCCAACGGCCTATTGCGGACGGCGGCCCCGCACCTAATCTGATTCGAGCTTTCCTATGATGACCGTGCGCCAGTATTGGCAGCTGCTGCGTCGCGCCGGCGGGGCGTGGATCGAGGACGGCGCGCCCAGCATGGGCGCGGCGGTCGCGTTCTATAGCGCCTTCGCGCTCGCGCCGTTGCTGCTGATCCTCAGCGCGATCGCCGGACTGGTGTTCGGGGCGGCGCGGGCGCGCGGGGCACTGCTGGCGCAGGTGGGCGATCTGATCGGCCCGATCGGCGCCGAGGCGGTGCGACGCATGCTGGACGCTACCGCGCGGGTGGGCACGGGCATCGCGGCGACCGTCATCGGCGTCGCACTGCTGCTGGTCGGCGCGAGCTCGGTGCTGCTGGAGCTGCAACGCGACCTGGACATCATCTGGCGGGCGCATGCGCGCGGCGCCGGCTTTTGGGCCATGCTGGTCGATCGCCTGGCGGCGCTGCTGCTGATCCTCGCCGCCGGGGCGCTGCTGCTGCTGTCCCTGATCGTGGGCACCGCGCTCAACGCGCTGGTGCATGCCTCGCCGCTGTTCGGCCGGCACGCGTTTGCATGGCATGCGCTTCATCTGCTGCTCACGCTGATCATCTTCAGCCTGTTGTTTGCGATGCTGTTCAAATGGCTGCCCAACGTGCGCCTCGGTTGGCGTGAGGTATGGCGCGGCGCCTTCGTGACTGCGGTATTGTTCACGGCTGGGCAGCTGGGCATAGGCTACTACCTGGGCCGCAGCTCCACCACTTCAGCCTACGCGGCCGCGGCCTCGCTGCTGGTGCTGTTACTGTGGCTGTACTACGGCGCGCAGATCTTCCTGTTTGGGGCCGAGCTGGTGCACGTGTCGGCGGGCCGCTCCCGACTGCGTGCCCGCCGCGGGCCCCATGGGGAACGTGAGGCTCAAGGGGAGCGTGCAGCTCAGGGGGCACGTGAGCCGCCCGTCGGAGTCCCTGAGCCTCGGGCGGTACTTGAGCCTCAGGGGGCACATACGCCTCACGGGGCGCAGGGGTCGGCACGGGCCGCGCCCGCGAGCCGGAAGCCGAGGCGCACAGGCGCAAAATTGCCGAAGGACAGCCGGCGTTGATTGCAGTCGCCGATCGCCCGCAACCACGGCCGCCTGCCGGCCACCGGCAACCCGGGCCGCCCCAAAGAACCTTCGGGCCGCTTCAGAGAAGCTTCGAGCACGCCCCTTCAGGGTAGAGCCGACTGCGCGGCGCCTTTCGGCTCGGACGGGCATTCAGCGCCGATTCATGCGTAACCCGTAGGCTACCCACCTGAGCCTCAGCCCACCGTAGCCTCCAGCCGCTGCGCGGCTGAGGATTTTGCTTAAGGGGGTCGTGCTGTCGGTAGCCACCGACAAGGCTTTCAGATGCTGCAGGGGTGGATCTGTCACGGTACCATG
>JASHTF010000043.1 GCA_030040715.1 Gammaproteobacteria bacterium
GCACGACTTCCTAATCGCAGAGGATCATGTTTACAGCGACCTGGGTGCCGAGCATCTGGTGTCGCTTGCTCAGCTCGATGAGTTGCGGCGCGTATTCTACGTGGGCAGCTTCACCAAGGTCCTCTGCCCGGGAGTGCGCATCGGTTTCCTGGCGGCGCCCATGACCCACGTGCCTGCGCTGGTCCAACAGAAGGTGTTGACGGCGCTGTGGGGCTCGGCGCTCGATGAGTGCTTTCTGCGCGAGGTGTTAGCCAGCGGCAAGTATCGCAAGCACCTGGAGCGGCTGCGTGACCGGTTGGCGAAGTCCCGCGCGCTCACCTCGGGACTGTTACGCGGCGTGGGATTGACGATCGATACGGCCCCGGGCGACGGCTGGTTCCTGTGGGCGGCCGTACCCGAGTGCGTGGATGCGGTGCAGCTGGTGGCGCAGGCGCGCAGCGCGGGTATTTTGCTGGCGCATGGCTCACTGTTCTCTCCGTCCGCTCGCGGTCGACAGCACCTACGATTCAACACTGCGTACGCGGACGATTCGATGCTGCTACAGTTCCTCGCGGAGCGATGTGGGTCGGATCGGCGATGATTAGGGCCTGCCCGAAGGCGTATTACTTGCGCCAGAACACCGGCATGAACAGCACCGCGAAGGTGATGATCTCGATGCGCCCGAGGAACATCGCGGCGATGCACACCCAGCTCTGGAAGGCGCTCAGCGCCGCGTAGGTGTGACCCGGACCTACCAGGCTGAGGCCGGGACCGGCATTGTTGATACACGCGACGATCGCCGACAGCGCCGAGGTCAGGTCGAGGCCCGAGATCAGCAGTACGAAGGTCAACGCGGCGATGGTGATGAAATAGAGCACCAGGAATGCCAGCACCGAATACACCACGCTGTTGGGCACGACCTGGCGCGCGATCTTGACCGGCGAGACCGCCTGCGGGTGGACCAGCGCGAACATCTCGCGCAGCGACTGCTTCAGCAGCAACAGCGCGCGGAACATGCAGATGCCGCCCCCGGTGGAGCCGGTGTTGGCGCACATGCAGCTCAGCAGCAGCATCCACAGCGGCGCGAACGCCGGCCAGCTGCCGTAATCGGTGCTGAAAAATCCGCCATCAGTTGCCATCGATACCACGTTGAACACGGCGTAGCGCAGCGACTGGCCATAGCCCGCGTACACGTGCTTCAGATCGATGAACAGCGCGATCACGAGGCAGCTGATCAGCACCAGCAGCAGCATCCAACGCGCCTCGGGATCGCGACGGTAGACGCCGACGTCGCCCTTGCGCAGCGCGATGAAATGGTTCGCGAAATTCATCGCGGCGAGCAGCATGAACACGACCAGCAGCGCTTCGATCAGCGGTGAGTGAAAGTAGCCGATGTTGGCGTCGTGGGTGGAGAAGCCGCCGAGAGAGATGGTCGAGAACGCGTGGCAGATGGCATCGAACGGCGACATGCCGGCGGCCCACAGCGCGAGCGCACACGCCGCCGTCAGCCCGGCATACACGTAGCTGAGCGCGCGCGCGGTTTCGGTGATGCGCGGACCAAACTGGCTCTCCTTGACGGTGCCGGGAGCGCCGGCGCGATGCAGCCGCATGCCGCCGATGCCGAGCAGCGGCAGGATCGCGATCGCAAACACGATGACGCCCATGCCGCCGAGCCAGCTGAGCGCATGACGCCAGAGGTTGACGCAATGCGGCAGGGCGTCGAGACCGTGCAACATGGTCGCACCGGTCGTGGTCAGGCCGGACATGGTCTCGAAATAGGCGCGCGTGAAGGACAAGCGCGGCGTGTTGAGCAGCAACGGCGTGGTCGCGACCGCGGCGACCAGCAGCCAGCCGACGCTCACCAGCAGAAAGGCGTCGCGCGGCTTGAGGTCGTGGCGGTAGCGACGTGTGGCCCAGTGCAGCGCCAGCCCCACGGCGGCCGAGATCAGCCCGCCGGCGATGAAGCCGCGCAGCACCTGCAGCTCGCCATAGATCAGCGCCGTGACGATGGGCAGCGCGAAGTAGAGCCCAAACCACGCGAGCAGCGAACCGAAGATATTGAGTACGCCGAGCAGCGAGCGCATCGGTCGCTCTCAGGGCTTACTACGCAACAAGCGCTCGAGCGCCTCGATGTGCCGTCGATCCGAAAGGAACATGATCAGGTGATCCTCGGGCTCGATGGTGGTGTCGTGGTGCGCCATGATCACGTTCTCGCCGCGCACGATGGCGATGATGCTGGCACCCTGGGGCAGGGCGAGCTGGTCGAGACGCTTCCCGAGCAGCGGTGAGCGCTCGCCCGCGCCACGCACCACCGCCTCGATCGCCTCGGCGGACCCGCGCCGCAACGAATGCACCCGCACCACATCGCCGCCGCGCACGTGCGACAGCAGCGCACCGATGGTGATGGTCGAGGGCGACAGCACGATGTCAACGCTGCCGTTCTCCATCAGCTCGCCGTACGAGGGGCGGTTGATCAGCGCCATGACGCGCTTGGCGCCGAGGCGCTTGGCCAGCATGGCCGACAGCACATTGGCTTCCTCGGAGTTGGTGAGCGCTGCGAACACGTCGGTGCTGTCGATGTTCTCTTCGACCAGCAGCTCCTCGTCGGCGGCGTCGCCGTTGAGCACGATGGTGTTCTCCAGTAGTTCCGACAGGCGCCGCGCGCGGGCGCTGTCGCGCTCGATCAGCTTCACCTGGTTGCTCTTCTCGAGCGTGCGCGCCAGGCGAAAGCCGATATGGCCGCCGCCCGCGATCATCAGCCGCCGCGCCGGGTCCTCGCTGCGACGCAGCTCGACCATCACGCGGCGCAGGTCATCTGCCGCGGCGACGAAGAAGATCTCATCGTCCTCTTGCAGGACGGTATCGCCCGCCGGTGGTACCAGGCGCTCGTGGCGGTAGATCGCGGCGATGCGCGCGTCGGTGTCCGGCAGGTGCTCGCGCAGCGTGCGCAGCTCCCGTCCCACCAGCAGGCCGTCGCGGCGTGCCCGCACGCCGACCAGCTGTACGCGTCCGTCGGCGAAGTCGACCACCTGCAGCGCGCCCGGATAGGACAGCAGCCGCGCGATATATTCGGTCACCAGCTGCTCGGGACTGATCCACACGTCGACCGCGAGGGCGCCGTCGGCGAACAGCGGCGCGCGCGTGGTGTATTCGGGTGCGCGTATGCGCGCGATCTTCGTGGGCGTGCGATAGAGCGTGTAGGCGATCTGGCACGCCATCATGTTCACCTCATCGCTGTTGGTGAGCGCCACCAGGATGTCGGTGTCGGCGATGCCGGCGGCTTCGAGCACCGTGGGATAGGAGCCATTGCCGGCGACCACACGCACGTCGAGCCGGTCCTGCAGGTCGCGCAGCACGCCCTCATTGTTATCCACGACCGCGACGTCGTTGGCCGGCTCGCGCGACAGATGATAGGCCACGGTACGCCCCACCTGGCCGGCTCCTAGAATCAGGATCTTCATGCGCGCGTGCCCGGTCGCTCTCCCGTCAGTCGATTACATCAGCCCGAGGACCTACATCAGCTCGAGGTTCGCGTACTGCAGCATGAGCCATTTGGAGCCCTGGCGCTCGAAGTTCACCTGCACGCGCGCGTGCGCTCCCTGGCCTTCGATGTCGAGCACGATGCCTTCGCCGAACTTGCCGTGACGTACGCGACTCCCGAGCCGCATGCGCTCGGCCAGCGCGGAGAACGGTTCCGAGGCATCCGCGCCGGCCGTTGCGGCTCGTGAGCCTGAGCCTGAGTCCGAAGCCAGCTCGCCGCCCTCGCGGGAGAAGCGATCGTTGTAGCCACGCGCGCGGTAGCCGTCCCCGCCGCGGTCCCCGCCGCCGAACCCGCGTGCGACGCGGCTGTCTGCGCCTCGCCAGCGGTCGCTGCCGCGCATGCTCACCATCGCGTCGTAGTCGCCGTGCGACTGCGACAGCCGGATCCGCGGGCGCACCTCCTCGAGCAGCGCCGCTGGAATCTCGCGGATGAAGCGCGAGGGCGAATTGAAGCTGTCGATGCCGTGCAGCCGCCGCTGCTCGGCATAAGTGAGATAGAGCTGGCGCATCGCGCGCGTCATGCCCACGTAGCACAGCCGCCGCTCCTCCTCCAGACCCTCGAGGTCGATCTGCGAGCGCTGGTGCGGGAACAGCCCGTCCTCCATGCCGCATATGAAGACCAGCGGAAATTCCAGACCCTTGGCACT